>CALVSO010000010.1 GCA_944359055.1 uncultured Bacilli bacterium
AATGAAATTTCTTCTTTAATAATATTTACCATTGTTTCAATCCTTTCTTTTTAAAGTAGGATAGTTTTTAACAACAAAAAAACTAACCCAAATTTGGATTAGTTATTTATCTTAACTCGAAAAGTTCGAGCAGATTTCACAATGGGGCGCAATAAGGGATTCGAACCCTTGCATAACGGAACCACAATCCGCCGTGTTAACCCCTTCACCAATTGCGCCATATATCAACAAAAATAGTTGACACATATAATATTAACAAATTTTTCATACTTTTGCAACACTTTTTAATTATTTTGTTTAAATATAGTTATTTTACCCAAACTAAATGCCTATATACACATAATATAAATTGGGAGGAAAAACTATGTACAATTATAATTATCCACCAAATTTTTACTTTGATGGAAATAATTTAAGAAATTATCAAAAAAATAATTATTATCAAAATGATAATTTATTTAATCCTTATGAAGGATTAATACGAGGAAATTTATTCAAAAATATATATAATCCATATAAAAATCAAAAACCATATGCTATAAAACCTATGAATGATCAAGCTAAAATGTTAACTGATATTGATAGTTTAGAATTTGCTTTAATTGATTTAAATCTTTATTTGGATGTTTATCCAGATGATAAAAATGCAATTGAATTATTTAATAAATATCGTAATGAGCAAAATGAATTATTACATGCCTATCAAAATGAATTTGGACCAATTTTATTAAATAGTGATTCTTTAAACAATATGCCTTGGATGTGGGATAACAAACCATGGCCATGGGAAAATTAAGGAGGATTTTATGTGGAAATATGAAAAAAAATTAGAATACCCTATAAATATTAATAAAAAAGATTTAAGTCTAGCTAAAAGTATGATGGCTCAATATGGTGGACCTGATTCTGAATTAGGAGCTGCTTTAAGGTATTTAAATCAAAGATATACAATGCCTGATGAAAAAGGATTTGCTTTATTAACTGATATAGGAACTGAGGAATTAGCTCATTTTGAAATGATAGCTACTATGATTCAACAATTAATGAAAGGTGCTACATTAAATGAATTAAAAGAAAATGGATTAATAGGTTATTATACACAACATAAAGATGCTAATTTCCCAATAGATACTAGTGGTGTTCCTTTTACTAGTGCATACATTGAAGCTACAGGTGATTACTGGGCAGATTTAGAAAGTGATATGGCTGCTGAACAACGTGCACGAGTAACTTATGAAAAATTAATGAATCAAACTAATGATCCAGATGTTTTAGGTCCTTTATCATTTTTAAGGCAAAGAGAAGTTGTGCATTATAATAGATTTAAAGAATTAAGAGATTATTATCTAAATAAATTTAATAATTAAAAAGACATCAATTATGATATCTTTTTCTTTTTTCAAAAATTTTTTCTTCTTCATCGTAAAATGGATTTAAACTTTTTAATAAACTAATATTTCCTATTGATTTAAAATAACTTCTTCTTTCAATCAAGTCATTTTCTAACAAATCATCATTAGCAGTTAAAAAAAGATTAATTAAGTCATCTGCAAATTTATAATCATTTAAAAATTTATCATATAAATCATTAAAACTTATATCATTTTTTAAAAATTCTTGAATTAAATATTTATATCGACGTTTAAATGGAGCGTTGTCCTTACATTTGGTAATAATAATTTCGTATACATTTGAAAAAATGTATTTATAAAAAATTATCTTTTTTTCATTATTATAAAAATGTTCATCAATTTTTTCTTTAAAAATATCTATTACTTCATATTCATCTTCACAACCACTATTTTGTGAACAATCATACAAATCAATAAAATCTTGTATCATTTTTTCAGTTTCTAACAACATATTAGGATTAATACAATTTGTAAAATTTAATATTTCAAATGGATTTATTTCCATAATTATATTTAATTTATCTTGAGCAATAATTTCTTCCATACAATTATTTTTTAAAATATAGCTTCTATTTAAAAATTCACAAAAGCAAGCAATTGCTTGGAATATATATGGATTATCTTCTGAATCTCTAAAATCGTCAATTATTTCATTATAATTCTTTTCTTCTAGTAAAGATTGTTCTTCGTAATCAAGATCCATTCCTTTTTCTGTATAGTACAAATTTACCTTATAAAAAGTACTAACAATAATTAACATCATAATTTTTTTATAATATGATTTATTTTCTAATAAATTTGTATAGTTTATTTGATCAAATAATTCTTCATATCTACTTAAATCAGTAGTTAAAAAAATCAATAATTCATCAGTTATCTTATTTATATCTTCTCCATAAATATTTTCTATTGTATTTATTGTTAATTCTAAAACATCATAACATGCATCATATATAGTATTTACCATCCCCCATAAGCTCCTTTACTTAAGTATATTATTTAATATATGGTTAAAACTAATTTTGATATCAGGAAATACTTCGATATCATTTAGTTCATCAAATGAAAACCAAGCACAACGATCTATTTCATCATCTTCGATTACATTATCTTGATTTAAAGGAATTCCAACATAAGTAATATCTACATGTAATGATCCATCTTTACCTCTATTGCGTTGAATTCCTAAGGGTCTTATATAATCATCTTCTCTAGGAAATCTATCACCAATTAATTTAACTCTAACACCTGTTTCTTCATAAGTTTCTCTTAAAGCAGTTTCTTCTGGTGTTTCATTTTTTTCTATATGGCCACCTGGTTGAACCCAACGATTAAATTTTTTATGATGGCATAATAAAATTTTAGAATCTACTGGATTTATAACAAATACAGAAGCACAAAATTCTCTTTCCATAACTTCACATCCTTACAAAACAATTATAACATATTTTATAAAAAAATATTCATTTATTTTTGTACACTTATCGCCTACATAAGTTATTACGTGAGATAAAAAATATAATTACTTTTGTGTTATTTTAATTATAAAGATGGAGGTAGTAGTATGTATTTTAAAAGATTGAAAGATTTAAGAATCGATAATGATTATTTGCAAAAAGATATTGCAAATATATTAAATATATCACAACAATATTATTCAAAATACGAATTAGGTAATTTTACAATTCCAACTGAACATCTTATTACATTAGCTAAATTTTATAATGTAAGCATTGATTATATTGTTGGTTTATCAGATGAAAAAAAATCACGAAAGAAATCGTGATTTTATTTATCTATTAAATGAATATTATCTAATAATACCCCAGTACCTTCAACAACACAAGTTAAAGGACTTTCAGCTACAAATACTGGAACTTTTAATTCATGAGATAATAATTGATCAAATCCATCGATTAATGCTCCACCACCAGTTATAACAATACCTTTATCAATAATATCAGCTGCTAATTCTGGTGGAGTTTGCTCTAATACATTTTTAGCAGTATGAATTATAATATAAACACTTTCTCTTAACGCTTCTTCTACTTCATCTGAACACATTGTAATTGTATGAGGTAATCCTGTTACTAAATCTCTTCCTCTTACTTCCATTTTATCATTTTTATTACCGCTATAAACTGTACCTATACTCATTTTAATTTCTTCAGCAGTTCTATCGCCTATTAATAATTTATATTTATCTTTAATATATTTCATAATATCGCTATCAAATACATTACCTGCTATTTTAATTGAAGAACTTGTAACAATACCACCTAATGATAAAACAGCTATATCAGTAGTTCCTCCACCAATATCGATTACCATATTTCCACTTGGTTTAGATATATCCATACCAGCTCCAACTGCTGCAACTTTAGGTTCTTCTTCAATAAATACTTTTTTAGCTCCAGTTCTTTCGGCTGCTTCTTTAATTGCATTTTTTTCTACCTGAGTAATATTTGAAGGGCAACATATTAATATTCTAGGACGTGATAAAAAACTTTTTCCATTTATTTTTCTTATAAAATGATTTAGCATGATTTCTGTTATTTCAAAATCTGCAATAACACCATCTTTCATTGGTCTTATGGCAACTACTGATCCAGGGGTTCTTCCTAACATTTCTCTTGCTTCGCTACCAACAGCAAGAGGTTTTTTAGTTTCTGAATCCATAGCAACAACAGATGGTTCATTTAATACTATACCTTGTCCTTTAACATATATTAATACATTAGCTGTTCCTAAATCTATTCCAATATCTTTTGCAAACATTTTATCACTCTCATTTCTTAATTTATTATATCATGTTTTTACCATTTTTTTACATTAAATACTTTCTTTTAGTTGATTGTCCACCTCTTATATGTCTAACATCTGTATGATATTTTAATATCTTATCAACTTCTAAATAAAGACTATTATCTATATCTGATAAACGTTCGTGCAAATCTTTATGAACTGTACTTTTACTGACATTAAAAATAAGTGCCATTTCTCTTACAGTACTACCTGTTTTGATCATATAATTAGCTTCCTCTAAAACTCTTTTTATAATGTTTTTATTCAATATAAACACCTCTAATTAAATATATCTATTAATTAAATAAATATACCTAAAAAAGAGTTGTTACAACTCTCCTAATTGTTTATCATAATAATCTTCTGGATTAACATTTTTACTATTATGAATTAACTCAAAATGAAGATGGTTGCCTAAATCAGTCGAAATATTAGATTCACCACTTTTACCAATTATTTGACCTTGTAAAACATTATCGCCTTCAACTACTAATGTTTCACTTAAGCTTTGATAAACACTTATTAAATTGTTTTCATGTGTAACTTCGATAATTTTACCTAATAAATTATTTTCTTCTACTTTAGTTACTTTACCATCTAATATTGAAACAACATCAAATGATTCTTTACTTTGATAATCAACTCCACTATTTGGAATATAAGTATTTTCATAATAGATTAATGAATTTTTTTGTTCTTCTTCTGTTCCTTGATAATCATAAAAATGTCTAGCAATAATAATATCATCAACCAAATAAGGACGAGATATAATGTT
The DNA here is from genome assembly GCA_944359055.1 of uncultured Bacilli bacterium. Lineage (GTDB taxonomy): Bacteria > Bacillota_I > Bacilli_A > RF39 > UBA660 > Faecisoma. The sequence goes on from CALVSO010000010.1 coordinate 4,993, forward strand.
TCTTGTATTAACAACTGGTACCTCATCTTCAATTATAACATCATCAACATAAATTGAATTATCATCTAATTTAGAAGGACTAGAAATCATTTCTAACATATAAATTGTTCCAATAATAGTTACAAAAGATAAAGCATATAAAGCGTAAATAACTGGTTTTTTTAATCTTCTTTTCATATTTTTCACCTCTAAAATAAGTTTGCTCAAATATGAAAATTTTATACATTAAATTTTTTTAATTTCAACTCCTTGATAATAATATTTCAATATTTCATCATATTTATATCCTTTTAAAGCCATTGCTTGCGCTCCATATTGGCTCATTCCTACACCATGTCCATATCCTTTAGTTGTAATATAAATTTTATTATTATCTAATTTTATTGTAAAATGATTAGATTTTAATTTTAAATTAGTTACAACTGTATTACCTTCTAATGTAACACCATTTATTTTTAATTTTTTAACTCTTCCTGTACTAGTAGTATCTAATAATTCAATATTTAGTGTTTCACTATAATTTAAATTTAATTTGTTATAAAAGCCTTCTAAGCTAAATGTATAATTTACTTCATAAACTGGAGAAATTGAATCCCAAGTTGATTCTACACTTCTTAAATAAGGTACTTTACTAGTAAATATTTCTTCACTATTTTCAGTAGCACCTACACTAGTTGAAAAAAACATTGCATCAACTACTTTACCATCATATTCCAAATATTCATTAAATGTTTCCATAACAGCTTGTTTTATTTTATTAATATTATTAGTATAATCATCTTTCCATACTTCTTGTAAATGTTCATCATCTAAATAAACTTGATTCATAACAGTATCTACAACATCATATTCCTTATCAATATTTGCTTGCATTTTTTTCATAACATAACTTCTAGCAGCAACTGCTTGAGCTTTTAAAGCTTCTAATTCAAATGATACTGGCATTTCACCAGCTAAAACACCTACAATATAATCTTCAAATGGCACTTTTACTATTTCATCATCTTGTTTTACTCTTACCATCATATTAGATGTATATTTAAATTTTATTTCTTCATCTTTTATAAATAAATTAACAATGATATAAGGAATAAAAATAATTATGCATGTTAAAAGCAGTATTTTTTTCATAATATCATCTCCATTATTAAAATACTGCTATCTATATTAAATTATACTACTGAAATAAAGAAATCGTAAAAAAAGTTAACGACTAAATACGACAAAGCCATTGCAAGAAACATATATAAAATTCTTGCTTGATAATATCTATTTTTTTTAAAAACATTATTTATATTAATACTATCTAAAGCAAGAATTGAAAATGGTAAAATAATTAAATATAAAATTATTTTAATTGTCATAATTATCTATCATTTCTACTCTTCTTCTATGTTTTTCTTCATTTGAAAAATCAGTAGTTAAAAAAGTATCAATTATTTCTTTGTAATTAGTAACATTTTCACTTAATGCAATAACATTAGCATTATTATGAGATCTTGCTAAAAAAGCTTCTTCTTTAGTAGTTACCTTAGCACACCTTACTTTCTTTACCTTATTACAAGCTATACTCATACCTATTCCTGTTCCACAAATTAATATACCTAAATCAATTTTATTATCTCTTACACTTTCACCTATTTTATAAGCATATTGTGGATAATCTACACTTTCTATTGAGTTAGTTCCATAATCTATTATTTGATATCTATCATTTAAATAGTTTTTAATTTTTTCTTTTAAAATAACACCTCGATGATCACTTGCTATTCCTATTTTCATTTTGAATCTTCCTCTCTATTTAACACTATCCATTCTCCATTTCTTTTACCATTTTTTCGTACTATTAATCCTTTATTTTGCATATCAATCATTCGTGTTTTAATTGTTCTTAATGATTTATTAATCTTATCAGCAATTTCTTCTTGTTTAATTGTAGGATTACTTTTAATTATTTTTATAATAGCTAATTCCTCTAAAGTGCAATCATTATATTCCAATTCTTTTAAATTGTTATTTTTGTTATAGTCAATATGAGTAAATCGATTTTTTAATTCGTAATTTGTACTTGCTAGAAGATTGTAAAAGAATTTTTCTAAAAAAGAAATATCTTCAAAAATATTTTTTTCAAAGTTTTTGTAATTAGCTCTAACCAACGCATTTCTAAAATAAAATGAATTATTAGCAAAAACTTCATTGTTAATATTAAAGCCAAAAGTTCTTAAATATTTTATTATAAAAACAGCTGTTGTTCTTGTATTTCCTTCACCAAACGGATGAATTTGCCATATATTTGATGTAAAGTAACATAAATGTTTTATTGATTCTTCAAGAGACAAATTTTTATATAAGAAATTTTTTTCTTGCTCAAAGTCGAACTCTAAAACTGATTTTATAGAATCATATGATGCATAAGTTACAGTATCTCCATTTAAAACCCATTCTTCTTTTGTTATATTATAATCCCTAAATTTTCCAGCATGATTATAAATACCATTAAACAATCTTTTATGAATATTTAATAATTCAATATAATTAAAATTAAAAGATTTTTCACTTAAAATTTCTGCTATTCTTACAGATACTTTATCTGCTTCCTCGTAATTTTCTTCATTTTTATTATTTTTAACTTTATAATATTGATTTATTCGATATTTTACTTCATTTATATCAATTTTACCCTCGATGTGTTCTCTAGCACTTTCAATCAAATAATTTGAAGTTTTTAATCCATCGACATCTTGTAATCCAATTGCTGTTTCCCATGTTATAGTTTTTTCAACTTTACTAGGTTCTCCTTGTTTAATATATTCTGAAAGACCTAAATTCCAATTTTTTTCCATATTCACTCTCCAGACTATATTCATTATACTATAAATCATTTTAAAAATCAAATTTCAAAGTGCAAAAATTGCACTTTAGAATTGCACTTTAAACAAAAAAACTGCAATTAAGCAGCTTTATCTTGGTTAAGTCCATATTTACGATTGAATTTTTCAACTCTACCTGTTTTTGTAACAGTTCCTTGTTTACCTGTAAAGAATGGATGACATTTGTCACAAACTTCTAAATGTAATTCTTTTTTATTAGATCTTACTGTAAAAGTATTACCACAAGCACAAGTAACTTTAGTTTCCATATATTCTGGATGAATACCTTTTTTCATAATCTTTCTCCTTCCGCCATGACTAAAAAAAGTCATAGAAATTTAATGCGTATATATTATAGCAAATAAATTTAAGAAAAATCAAGCATTTTTGTTGTTTTTTTCAATAATTGTGTCAATTATTTTATTTGAAATCAATTTATATCCATCTTTATTAGGAAAATAACTATTAGGATTATCAAAATAAGATGTATTATTGAAATCATTATATATATCTAAATAAGTTATTTTATAATTGTCACATAGTTTTTTTAATTGTTCATTAGCATATATAAAAAATTCATCTAAACTATTTTCTTTCAAACAATTATATATACCAATATATATTATATCTTCTTTAGAATAAGTACGTAATAATTTAAATAAATTTTCTAAATCAACTGTTGCTTCTTCAAATTTTGTATATAAATCATTAACACTAAAATCATTATTAAAAGTTACATTACTAAATAAATCATTCATTCCAACTGATAAAGTAATTATATCAGCTTTAATTAATATATTTTGAATATTTTTATTATCTATTTTTATATTATCTTCAATATCTTTTACAAAATCAATACTTCTTTTATTATTATTAGTAAAACTAACATATTTTTTAACTTCTAAACTATCTTTAACATAATCAGCATAACCATAATCCTTAGCATTATAAGAATTTATTCCATTAGCAAGACTATCTCCCATTGAAAAATAATATATTTCTTTATCTTTAAAACCTAAATAAATTAAAAAAACAGATAATAAAACGATAATTATAGTTAATATTTTTTTCATAATTTTCCTCCTAAAAAAAGTAGATTGCTCTACTTAATTATATTATTTATTAACTAAATTATTCATCAACTAAAACAATATCTGCACCAACATTTTTAAGTTTTTCTATAATATTTTCATAACCCCTTAAAATGTGTTCAACATCTTTAATAATTGTTGTTCCACTTGCTTTAAGCCCTGCTAAAACTAAACATGCTCCTGCTCTTAAATCAGTAGCAATAACTTCTTTACCTATTAAATCTTTTGGCCCATTTATATATATTTTTCTTTTATCAACAATTATATCTGCTCCCATTTCATTTAAAAATGGTACATTTTGAAATCTATTTTCATATATTGTTTCTTCTAAAGTTGATTTACCAGTACAACCTATTAACAAAGTCGTCATAGGTTGTTGTAGATCAGTTGGAAACCCAGGGTAACCTAATGTTTTAACTGTTACATGGTTCATTTTTTCTGTTTTAGAAACAATTAAATAATCATCATGTATTTCTATTGGAACATTCATTTCTTTTAATTTTGATGTTAAAGACTCAATATGATCAGGTATTATATTTTCTATTTTTAATTTATTACCAACTAAAGCACCAGCTATAACATATGTTCCTGCTTCAATTCGATCAGGTATTACTTCAGCAAAACCATCACCTAATTTAGAAACACCTTTGATAGTTATTTCACTAGTTCCAGCTCCACTTATTTTAGCCCCCATATTATTTAAAAAAGTAGCAACATTTACAATTTCAGGTTCTTTAGCTGCATTTAAGATAGTTGTTGTTCCCTTTGCTTTTACTGCAGCTAAAATAGTATTGATTGTAGCTCCTACACTTGGCATATCAAGACTAACTTCATTACCAATCAATTCTTTAGCTGTAATTATAAATTTATTACCTTCTTCAACTACTTCTGCTCCTAATGCACGATATCCTTTTAAAGTTTGATCAATTGGTCTTGCCCCAATTGAACAACCACCAGGAAAATACATTTCAACATGTTTATATTTTCCTAATAAAGCTGACATAAAATAATATGATGCTCTTAATTTTTTTGCTTTTGTTTCAGGTATTTCTTTATTTTCTATATTAGTTTGATTGATAATCATCTTATTATCTTCTCTTTTAACTTTTGCTCCTAAATATTCTAATATTTCATTTAAAGCATCGATATCAGATATATTAGGAACATTATCTATTGTTACAATACCATCAGACAAAAGTGAAGCAGGAACTAAAGCAACTGCACTATTTTTAGCTCCACTTATTTTTATTGTCCCTTTTAATTCTTTGCCTCCATTTATTTTAATTTTTTTCATAACTTCCTCCACTATATTTGTATGTAATTAATTAGGCTTTGTTATTGCTTCCAAATAATAATACTTTTTCTTTAATCATTTCTTTCATAGCAACTTCTCCACCTTTAATTATTTTACGTGGGTCATATACTTTATCATTTTCATTTAAAAAACTTCTTACGGCTTTTGACCAAGCAATTTGTAATTCGGTATTAATATTTATTTTAGTAATGCCACAACTAATTGCTTTTTTTATTAATTCATCAGGTATTCCTGAACCACCATGTAACACTAAAGGTAATTTAACTAAATCGTGAATTTTAACCATTCTTTTAAAATCTAATTTTGGTTCACCTTTATATATTCCATGAACACTTCCTAAAGCAGGTGCTAAAAAATCAATATTAGTTTCACTTACTAATTTTACCGCATCTTCTACTTTAGCATAAGCTAGTTCATTAGCAACACCATCTTCTTCTCCTCCAACAGCTCCTATTTCTGCTTCAACTGTTACATTTTTGTCTTTTGCATATAAGACTACTTGTTTAGTTATATTTATATTTTCTTCTAAAGGATATTTTGAAGCATCAATCATAACTGAAGTAAAACCATTATCAATAGCTTTAGCACAAGTTTCATAACTACTTCCATGATCTAAATGCAAAGCAACTGGAATTGTTATATTTAAATCACTAATTAAAGACCTAACTAAATTAGATACAGTTTTATATCCACCCATATATTTAACAGCGCCTTCACTAACACCTAATATAACTGGACTATTTAATTCTTGACATTCTTCTAAAATAAATCTTGTCCATTCTAAATTATTTATATTAAATTGTGGTACAGCATATTTACCACTATCTGCTTTATTAAGCATATCTTTCATATTTTCTAACATTCTATCACCAATTTAATTATATATATTTTTTATAATAAAATCAAGGTTATTTGTATTACATATGTCAAAAATATGTTATAATTTCTAAATCAAAAGGAGAAATTTATGACAAGAAATAATTTAAAAGTATGGCTTGAATATGAAATAGGAATAAGAAAAAAATTCAAAAAAGAATAATAACAAGAAAAAACTAAATAATTTAAATTAAATACATCAATCCAATAATTATTAACACCAATCCTCCTATAATAGTGGAAGTTTTACCAATAATATTATTTATTTTTTTACCTAATATTAAACCTAAATAAGTAAAAGATAAACTAAATAAAGAAAAAAGAGTTGAACAATATAAGTAATTATTACTAATTACATTTAACCCAATACCTACTGAAAAGCTATCAATACTTACAGCTAAACCAAATAACAGTATTTGTTTAAAACTAACTATATTTTTAATATCTTCTTCTTTAAAAGTCTCATAAACCATTTCAATACCAATTATAAACAAGATCAAAAAAACTATTATATTAGGATTACTTACATATTTTAATATAAAGTTACCTAAAAATAAACCTAATAATGGCATAACAAAATGATAAATACCTACTACTAAAGACAATTTATAAATATCTTTTTTATTTAAATTTAAAGTACCATACGCTAAAGCTAAAGAAAAAGCATCCATACTAAGACTTATCGCAATAATAATTACTAACATAAAAAATCCTCCTACAAAAATATATTTGTAAAAGAATTTTTTAGACTACTTACTCCAATCAATTGGTATAATATTTTTACTTATTAAAAAATTATTAGTTTTAGAAAAAGGTTTACTTCCAAAAAATCCATTATAAGCAGAAAGTGGTGAAGGATGAACTGATTCAACAATATAATGGTTTTTATTAGTTATTAATTTTTTCTTACTCCTTGCATATCCTCCCCATAAAATAAACACAATTGGTTGTTCTCTTTCGTTTAGCAATTTTATAATATTATCTGTAAATATTTCCCATCCTTTTTCTTTATGAGATAAAGGAGTATCCTTTACTACACTCATAATACTATTTAATAATAATACACCTTGTTTAGCCCAATTAGTTAAATCATTGTTAGTTTTTTTTATACCTAAATCGCTTTCTAATTCTTTAAAAATATTATTTAATGATGGTGGTCTTTTTACATCATCTCTAACTGAAAACGATAAACCATGAGCTTCATTTTCCCCATGATAAGGATCTTGGCCTAATATAACTACTTTTACTTCATCATAGTCAGTATATCTTAAAGCATTAAAAATATCTTTATACTGTGGATAACATATTTTATTTTTATATTCATTTTTTACAAAAACACCTAGTTTTTTAAAATAATCTTTATTTAATTCTTCTTTTAAAACTATATCCCAATTTTTATTTATCATAACTAACACCTACTTCATTTTACCACATTCTTTATATCTTCTCAATTCAAATATAACATCTTTCTTTAATTGAATTATTGCATATATATTTATAATAGCTAATAAAGCAGTTAAAATATTTATTATTTCCCAAATTGTTTTAGCTGGTATAATTGAACTTATAAATAAAATAACACATATAACTATTTTTAAATAATTTGTTTTATTTGTTAAATACTTTAAATTAGATTCCGCATCATAAAATCCAGCTAAAATAGTTGAAAAAGCAAATAGAATTATTGATAAAATAACTATTATATTTCCTATATTTCCCAAATGATATATAAATGCATTTTGAGTTATTTCAATACCATTTAAATTATTTCCTAGGAAATTTATATCGCTAGTTAAAATTACTAAAGATGTTGCTGTACAAACTAAAAAAGTAGTTATATAAATACCTAATATTTGAACATAACCTTGATTAGCGGGAAATTTTGTTTTAACAGTTGAAGCAGCTATAGCTCCTGTTCCTAATCCTGCTTCATTAGAAAATATTCCTCTTTGAATACCTACTATAAAAGATGACAATACTCCAAAACCTAATGACTTAAAATTAAAAGCCTCAAATATTATACTTTTAAACAAATTTGGTATTTGGTCAATATTATTTATTATTATAAATATAGAAGCTAATATATATATTAAAGTCATAATAGGCACTAATTTAGAAGATATTTTAAATAATTGTTTAGTACTTTTATTTATGATTATAAAAGAAATTAAAGTAATTATCAAACCACTTATAATAGGATTAATATTTATGGAATTAGTTATTGTATTAGCTTGAATACTTAAAAAACCAAATACTTGACTAATAACAATAATGAATGCATATAATCTACCTAATTTTTTATTTTTTAAACCATTTTTAATATAATAACTAGGGCCACCTTTATATAGCTTATTATCCTTTTCTTGATATTTAACGCCTAAAGTTGTTTCAGCAAAACTATTAGCAGCAGATATAAAACCGATTATCCACATCCAAAAAATTGAACCTATTCCCCCTAAATAGATAGCTAACGCAATACCAGCAATACTTCCTACACCAATTCTTCCGCCTAATACCATCATTAAAGATTCGAAAGGAGATATTGAATCATTTTCTTTTTTTATTATATTTCTAAACATTTCTTTAAAATTAAATTGTACAAATTTTAATTTACATGTAAAATAAATACCAGAATATACCATTAGGGTTGTTGCTATTGCCCATAAAATACTATCCATTATTTTAAGCATTTAATCACCTAATTAAGTATATTAATTTAAAAAAGTTTAATTTCTTAAACTTTCAATTTGTTCTTTAGCTAATTTAGTTACTTTACTTATTGCATCTAAATCCATATTTAATTCTAACATTTCCTTTGCTACATCTATTTTATTTTGTTCTTTTCCTTGAATTAGTCCTTTTTCATACATTACTTCTTCATATTGTTTTTGCTCTTCTTCTTTACTTATCCAATCCACTACAAATTGATCATTGTTAGCTTTTATTACTTCTTCTTTAAAATTACTCACTATCTCACTCTTTTCCGATAATTCTTCTAATCCTTGCTTACCCAAATCTAACATAATTAATGCTTCTTCACCTTTGGTAAACTTCTTATCATTATTATAATAGTTTTTTATGTATTTGTCTATACCTACATTATATATTTTTATATAATCAGTTAACTCTATTTTGTTTATTCTATCATATAATGTGTATATACTTTTTTCATATTTACTATTATAAAAATTTAAATTTACTTGAATTATCGAATGACCTACTTTGTATTTATTTCCTCTTTCTGTATTTTCACTTGCTAACTTAAAAATGTAATGTAGATTTCTAATTTTTATTTCTTCACTATAATTTGTATTTAATTCAACATTAATTATTTTATCCTTTATTTTTACTAACAAATCTAATCTTTGACCACGTATTTTATAATAATCTTGAATTAAATTAGGATTTAGTATTTGTAAATCTTCAATTTTTTTATCTATGATTGGTTCTAAAATAGCTATTAAAAATTCTTTTTTAACAGCAGCATACATGAAAACGGGTTCATGTCTTGCAGTGTAAAATTTTTTTATATAAATCACCTCCTATTAGTTTTATTAGCCAAAAGTGTGGTGATTTCCTGCATGATTTTAAAAAAAATTGCTTTTTTTAGAGCAATTTTCTATAAATTATTAGCAATATCAATAAATATATTAATATCTAACTGTTCAGCTCGTACAGTTAAATCAAAATTATATTTATTTAAAATATTATTTATTCTTTCTAAATCATATCCTTTTAAATTATTTCTCAAATTTTTCCTTTTTTGTTTAAATGAATCTCTTACTAATTTAAAAAATAATTGTTCGTTTTTTAAATTAACTCTTTCTTTTTTACTAAATTCTACTACGATACTATCAACATTAGGTTTAGGCATAAATACATTTCTACTAACATCTAATATTTTTTTTACATCAAAATAATAATTTAAATAAACTGATAAAGAACTATAATCTTTACTATTAGGTTTAGCTTTAAATCTATCTCCAACTTCCTTTTGCACCATTACAACTATTTTATCAACAGCAATACTATCTTCAATTATTTTTATTAAAATAGGGGTAGTTATATAGTATGGTAAATTAGCGACAACATATAATTTATCATAATTATATTTTTTTATATCTTCTTTTATATTTTGTTTTAAAAAATCATTATATATAATATCAACATTATCAAATTCTTTTAAATTATTCTTTAATATATCTTTTAAAGTTGTATCTATTTCATAACATATAACATTTTTAGCGTTTTTAGCCAGTTTATAGGTTAATGATCCTGCTCCTGGACCTATTTCTATTACTAATGTATTTTTATCAATATCAGCCTTATTTATGATAGAATCAATAATATTTTCATCAATTATAAAATTCTGACCAAATTTCTTTTTAAAATTAAAATTATTTAATTCCATTATTTCTTTTATTTTTTTTGGTGAATATTCCATATTTTACTCCTTTCGGCTTATTTTCGGTTTATTTTCGGCTTATTTTCGGCTTATTTTCGGCTTATTTTAAATTATTTCTATATTTTTCTGTTAGTATATAATCTATATTTCTTTTTTGAATATCATTATATCTTTCTAAAAAACCTTTATCTATCCATTTTTTTATCCAATTATTGGCAGTATCTAAATTTATTCTAAAATGAGTGGCAATATCTTTTGCTTTTATTTTTCCATTATTTTTAATAAAATTAGCAACCAATCTTTCCATTTTATTTAAAGTATCAACTATACTAATTTCTTCCTTAGTATTAATATATATTTCTTTAACTCTATTACCAACTAATTCAAAAGTATCTGCCATTATTGAAATAAAATATTCTAACCATTCTGTTATATCGGCATCATTTCTTCCAAAATAAAAATTATGATTTAATCCCATTTGTAATGAATTGTAATATTTGTTTATATCTTTATCATAACATTCTTCCATAACATAAAATCCTTTTAAATCATAATCATATGACTTTAAAATAAAATTAGCTAATAATCTTGCACATCTACCATTTCCATCCCAAAATGGATGTATAGTAACAAATTCATAAGCAAAAATACCAGCTTTAATTGGAATTGGAATGTCATCATCTAAATTAAATCTATTAATCATTTGTATAATTAGAGATTTAACATCTTTTGCTTCAGGTGGCATATATACTATTTTTCCTGATATTGAATCAGCTACTACATTTTGACCATCTCGATAATCATTTTTATGATTTATCTTTTTTCCTTCTACTAAATTATGCACTTTCAATATTAATTCTTCAGTTATATCAACATTTATTTCAGATTTATCATTTAAAAATATTAAGGCATTATAATAATTTCTAACTTCTAAAGCATTCCATTCTCTTAATTCTTTTGGTTTTTCAATAACTTCTTTTACTTCTTTTAAATTTAAACTATTTCCTTCAATTTTTGTAGAATAATGAACCCTTTTAATTATTATTTCTTTTTTTATTTCTTCTTCAACTGATATAGGAATTTCTAATAAATCAACTATTTCTTTAGCTTTATTTATCCTTATTAAATTATTAACAATACTATTAGTATAACTCCACTTAATATTAATTTTTTCCAAATATAAACCTCCTTTACTAATTATATCATTTTTAACCGTGTCGAATTAGACACCTTTTAAATTTACTTATTATTATAACATTATTTTATACTTTTTTATTCATTAAATTTACGAATATAAAAAGATGGTTTACCATCCCCATCTTTGAACATTAAATTCAACATTACCACTCATGTTAGTAGCAAATCTAATATTTTCGTCTTTTTCTGTCTGATAAGCAACATCAAAATGATATATGCCATTTTTTAATTGCTCACGCATTGTATAACCAGTATCCATTACAATACCCATAAAATCACCTAAATTAGAACTTTTAACTTCGATAATAGTCCCACAAGGAAATTCCGATAAAGCAGCAGCAAGTACTCTTACTTCACCAAATTCATCATCATTATAATATACACCATCATTAATTAAATTAAATTTTTTCTTATCTTCTGTTTTACAAGAAACATTACCAACACCAGAACAAGTACTGCAATCTGGACCATATCCCGTCATAACACCTTTATATTTCCCATATTTTCCAGTACCTACCACTACTTCTTCATTAACTACTTCTTCTAAAACTATTTCTTCATTATTTGTACCAACAAATACTAATCCATTTTTACCTTCAACTACAACATTAGTTATATTACTAGGAATAGAACTATCATAAGTCTTAATTGTTTCATATTCAATAACTTTAGAAACAACATTGACATTTTTATTAATATTATCATTATTCACTTCTTTTTTAGTTTCATTTACTTCAAAACCAAATAAAGATATAATTGAAAGCATTCCCAAACTCACCCATTTACCAAATAAACTTAGTAAATAAAAATTCATGGTTCACCTCTTACTATCCATAATTTAAGTTTATCATAAATATAACTACAAGTCAAATTGATCTTTAGCATTTAAAGTTGTTACTTCTAACACTTCTTCTAATGAAATATTTTTAATTTCAGCTATTTTCTTAGCTACATATATTATATTATAAGGTTCATTTTTAGTACCTCTATATGGTTCTGGCGTTAAAAAGGGACTATCAGTTTCTAGTAATAAATATTTTAAATCTATTTCTTTTATAACATCTTTTAATTTACTATTTTTAAAAGTTAATACCCCACCAATACCTAATCTACAACCTATTTTAATAAATTCTTTAGCCATTTCTAAACTACCACTATAACAATGAATAACTTTTTTTAAATCCTTATAATTTTTTAATATATCATAAGTATCTTGCATTGCTTCTCTAGTATGTATTACAACTGTTTTATTATATTTTCTAGCTAAATCTAACTGCTTAATAAATTTATTAATTTGTTCTTCTTTATTATGTTCTAAATGATAATCTAATCCTATTTCACCTATACCTACTATTTTTTTATTATTGATATTATCTTCAATTATTTTTAAATCTAATTCTTCAGTAGGGTATATACCAATAGTACCATAAACATTTTTATAATTGCATAAATTAATTACTTCTTTAATATCATCCTTATTAGTACCACTTACTATAATTATATTATCTTTCATTTTATTTATAACTTCATCAATGTTATCATAATATTCACTTGTTATATGACAATGTGTATCAACCATTACTTTACCTCCTAAAAAAAACAAAAAATTAATTTTGTTTTCTTGTTACTATAAAATATCTTAAGAATAAAATACCTACTAATACTACATAAACAAAATCTACTACATTAAAATCTATTATTACACTTATTACAGCTATTACAACAGGAAGAAATAATAAAGCTAACGGCGTAATATCTATTAATTTTTGTTCCATAGTAATATTCCCTTCTATGTTAATAATATATCATAGATATTTGTTACATAACAATATTTTTAATATTCAAATAACGACATTTTACGCAATTTTACATTTATTCTAAATGATTAGTTAAAAATTTAGAAGCTATTTGAGTTAATTTTAAATCTGTTTCATCAACTTCATCACCTAAAATCATTACTAAACCAATGACATCACTATTAACAATAATAGGACTAACTGCATAACAACATTCCATTTCATCACTTATTTTGATTGATTTTTTATGTTTTTCTAACATTTCTTCTCTTCTATTTAATTTAACTTCTAAATCACTACCTATTTTTTTATTTAATAATTGTTTTTTTAAATCACCAGATACTGCAATTATACTATCAGTATCACATATTAAAACACTATTATTAATAAAAGATTTAATTGAATCAGTTATATTTTGAGCAAAATCATTTAAATTTTTTATTAAAGAATATTTTTTTAAAATAATATTTTCATTATCAACTAATATTTCTAAACTTTCCCCTTCTTTTATTCTTAAACTTCTTCTTATTTCTTTAGGTATAACTATTCTTCCTAACTCATCGATTCTTCTAATTACTCCTGTTTTCATTATCCACCTCAAAGTTAGTTTAAACAATATATTCAATAATATACTTTATTTTTTTGCTTTTTCAATTACAAACAATAAATCAATTAAATAATATATAAAATGTTTTTCTAATCCTTGTAATTTTAATGTAATAATTAAATTTTTACCACGGGTTCCAAATCTAAAATTATTGCTTATTTTAAATGTTTCTAAGAATAATTTCTCACCATCTATATTAGAATCAATTGTTAATTCTATTTCTTTTGAATTTTGTTTAATACTTATAATATTTAATTTAGAAGCTAATGATTCAAACCATTCTTGATACATATAAACAATTAATTTATCATCTAATTTACCAAATCTATCTTCTAATTCTTTTTGAACTAAAATTAATTTATCATAAGAATCTATTTCATTAATTTTTTTATGTATTTCTATTTTTAAATCCATTTCTTTAACATATGAATCTGATATATAAGTATCTACTTCAATTAATGGTTGAGTATCTTCTGCTTCTTTAACATATACTCCTTTTAATTTATCTATTTCTTGTTTTAATAATTGAGTAAATAATTCTATACCTATTGAATCAATAAATCCTGATTGTTCATCTCCTAAAAAATCTCCTGCCCCTCTTAAAGACAAATCTCTTCTTGCTATAGATAATCCACTACCTAATTCGGTAAATTCTTTAATTGCATTTAATCTTTTAGTAGCTATTTCGGATAGTATTTTACTATACATTAAATAACAATAAGCTATTTTATTAGTACGACCAACTCTACCTCTTAATTGATATAATTGTGATAAACCTAATCTATCAGCTTCTAATATAATTAATGTATTAACATTAGGGATATCTATTCCTGTTTCAATTATAGTTGTACAAACTAAAACATCATATTCTTTATTTATAAATTTAAGCATTATATCTTCAATATCTGTTTTATTCATTCGACCATGAGCATAAACTACTTTTGCATCTTTAACTAAATCTTGAATTTCTTTAGTCTTAGAAGCAATACTATCAACATGATTATACAAAATAAAACATTGACCTGATCTTGATAATTCTTTATAAATAGCATCTTTAATTATTTTAGTATTGTAGTTTAAGACATAAGTTTGAACAGGATATCTATTAGATGGTGGTGTTTCAATAGTTGATAATCCTTTAATACCAGATAAAGACATTTGTAAGGTACGAGGAATAGGTGTAGCTGATAAGGTTAAAACATCAATATTAGTTTTTAATTTTTTAATTTTCTCTTTATGCGTTACTCCAAAACGTTGTTCTTCATCTATTATTAATAATCCTAAGTCTTTATACTTAATTTCATCATTTAACAATCTATGTGTACCAATTACAAAATCGATAGAACCTTCTTGAAGTTTTAACAATGTATCTTTATATACTTTAGGTGTAGTAAATCTATTTAATAATCTAATATTAACTGGAAATTCTTTAAATCTATCTAAAGCATTAAGAAAATGCTGGTTAGATAATATTGTAGTTGGGCATAATAAAGCTACTTGTTTTCCAGATAATATAGCTTTAAAAGCAGCTCTAAAGGCTATTTCAGTTTTACCATAACCAACATCACCACATAATAATCTATCCATAGGATGAATACTTTCCATATCTTTTTTTATCTCATCTAATACTTTTAATTGATCAGGTGTTTCTTGATATGGAAATTGTTTTTCAAATAATATTTGTGTTTCATCATCTTCTTTAAATTTAAATCCTTTATTTACTTCTCTTAAGGCAAAAGTTTTAAGTAATTCTTGAGCTATATCATGAGCTTTAGCGCGAGCCCTCATTTTAACTTTAGACCATTCAGATGAACCTAGTTTATTTATTTTAGGTACATAACCATCTTTAGAAGAATATTTACTAATTAAATCAATTTTTTCCACAGGAATATATAATTTATCACCATCTTTATATTCTAGTTGTAAATAATCTTTGATTAAGCCATTTTTATTCATTGTTTTAAGGCCTAAATATCTACCTATACCATGAACATTATGAACAATATAATCGCCTATTTCTAGTTTTGATATATCTTTTATTTTTGTACCATATTTAAAGTTAGTTTTATAAGGGATAGTATTTTTTTTATTAAATATTTCATTTTCAGATATAAATACATAATCATTAAAAATAAATCCTTCGTTAATATTAAATATTACAACATTTATTTTTTTATCAAATATTTGATTTATATTAGTAAATACACAATCTATTTCATCAATTATTTTATTAGCTTGATATCGATTAGAAACACATATAATTATTGTTTTATCTTTATATTTCAAGATATCTTTAATATTAGTAAATCTATCTTCTATTTTAAAAGAATTATAATTAAATTCGCCATAATTATTTGATAGTTTAATAGAATCATATTCTTTAAAATCAAAGAAGTATTTTTTACTAGCATCATACTCTAATACTTCATTTATTAGTTGTTCATAACCTGTTTTAATATCTTCAAATTCATTATAATAAACTTTACCATTTAAATAACTATAGATATCAACATATTCACTAGATAAATTTTCAGTATTAGGTATTATTTCAACTTCATTAATTGTTTCAATAGTTAATTGGGTATTGATATCAAATTTTCTAATTGATTCAATAGTGTCACCCCAAAATTCTATTCTAATTGGATTATCATAGTTAATAGGAAATACATCAATTACATAACCTCTAATTGCCATATCACCAGATTTATTAATTACAATATCTTTTTCATATCCAATATCATATAGTTTGGTAGCTAAATCTTTAATATCATCATTTACTTTTAATTTAATAAAACTTTTTTTAAATACATCTTTTGGAGGTAAAAATCTTAAATATCCCATTAAATTAGTCACAACGATACATTTATCATCAATATTATTTAATGTTTCTAATCTGGTCATTTTAAAATCAGGAGAAATAGCTAACAACTCACTAGTCATAAAATCATCCATTGGAAAAAAGTAGACATTGTCTACATAGTTTTTTAAAGTTTGATAAAATTTATTGGCTTCATATAAACTATTACAAACAACTAAAGTATTTTCTTTAAAGTTATTAGCAATATAAATACATTTTAATTCATCCGTTAATCCACCAATATTGTTATTACTATAATCATCAAATAGTTTATTAAATACCATAATAACCTCCAAAAAGGATACTTAGTTGTATCCATTATATTTGTTCATTAAATTTTCAAATGATAAAGAGACAAAATCTTCAATTATATTATAAGTAATATCTATAACTTTATTTAATTTACTTAATTCTGTTGAGCTAAACTTACCTAAAACATAATCAACTTTATCTATATTATTTTTAGATATACCTATTTTTATTCTTTTATATTCATTAGTTTTTAAATTTGCTTCAATATTCTTTAAACCATTATGACCAGCAGATCCACCTTTATATCTTATTTTAAAAGTCCCTATTTCTAAATCCATATCATCATGAATAACTAGTATATCTTTAATATCTATTTTAAAATATTTAATATATTTATTAATAACGTCACCTGATAAATTAATATAATTTTGTGGTTTTAAAAATATTACTTTTTCACCATTAATTATAGTTTCTGCATATAAACCATCTAATTTAGATTTTAAAGTTAAATTATTTTTATTAATATAATTATCAACTACCATAAATCCAACATTGTGGCGAGTATTATTATATTCATTTCCTTTATTTCCCAAACCTACTATTAATTTCATTTTTAATCACCTACTTATGATATTCTCTATACACTTCATTTTTATTTAGTTTTCGTTCATGAGCAACTTTTTTTATTGCTTCTTTTGAATCTAATCCGTTTTCTATATATAAATTAACGTGATCTAAGATTGACAGCTTACTAAAATCATTTACATCTTTATTACCTTCAACAACTATTACAAATTCGCCTTTTAACACGTCTAATTCATTAATTACATCACTTATGGTACCTCTATATATCTCTTCAAATTTCTTTGTTATTTCCCGGGAAATTGAGATATTTCTATTTCCCAATATTTTTAACATATCATTTAAAGTATCAATTAAACGATGAGGTGACTCATAAAATATTAAAGTATATTTATTATTTTTTAATTCTTCTAATTCTTTTCTTCTTTTACTAGATTTACTATTTAAAAAGCCAAAAAAAGTAAAAGGTTGTGCATCAATATTAGAAGTTATTAAAGCGGATACAAAAGCAGTAGCTCCTGGTATTGATACCACATTATAATTATTATTAATAGCTGCTTTTGCCAAATAATACCCTGGATCACTTATAATAGGTGTTCCTCTATCAGTAACTAATCCTACATCTTGTCCATCATTTAAATATTTTAATAATTTATCTATATTATCTTTTTCATTATATTGATGAGAAGATATTAATTTATTTTTAATATTATAATAACTTAATAATTGATTAGTTACTCTTGTATCTTCTGAAAATATAATTGATACATTCTTTAATACTTTAATAGCTCTATAAGTAATATCTTCCATATTACCAATGGGGGTTGCTATTAAATATAAAGTTGGTTTATTATCATAACTTTTTTGCGACATTTTAATCACCTCTATTCAAATCTTCCTCTAATAATAAATCAAAATCAGATTTATATAATTTATCTTGTTTTATTCTATATTTTTCAAATTCAGTCAATGCTTTATCACAAGCAATTTCATGAGATATTTCTCCTGCATCTTTTAATATATCTCTATCATCAGCTAATAAAAATTTATCAATTCTATTTGACCAATCTTCCATTGTCATTGGTATATGTCCTTTAGCTCTTGCTTCGGCTAAATCTAAAAAAGCAGATACAATTCGTCCTAATTGTTCTAATTCTTCTTTAGATAAATAGTTTTTAGCAACAACCACATCTGTTTCTAATATTTTACCATTAGGCGAATTTTTCCATGAAGTAAGTCCCATATGTTTCTTATCTGAATTTGCTCGATTATAAATAATTTCTGCAGCTGTTTGATGAGATACAGCAAAATGCATTTTATTTTGAACTTTTTTAAAAAACTTAATTGTAGTAGGTGATTTTCTATCATAATCAATACTTGTTGCATATATATCAGTAATTTTTTGATAAAATCTTCTTTCAGATAATCTTATTTCTCTTATTTCAGCAAGAACAGTTTCAAAATAATCTTCATCAAAAAATACTCCATTTTCCATTCTTTTTTTGTCTAATAAATATCCTTTTTTAGAAAATACTTTTAAAACATATACTGCCCATCTTCTAAATTGAATAGCTCTATCCGAATTAATTCTAAATCCTAAAGAAATTGCAACATCAAGATTATAATATCTAACCATTCTCTTTACTTCTCTACTACCTTCTTTTTGAACTGTCAAATAATTTTTGACAGTTAAATTTTCTTCTAATTCAAATGTTTCAAAAATATTTTTTAAATGATAACTAACATCTTGCTTACTTGTATCATAAAGTTCAGTCATAGCGCTTTGTGATAACCATAAATCACCATCTTCAAAACGTACAGAAACACCTTTTTGTCCTTTTTGGCTTTCGAATATTAAAAATTCAGCACTACTACTTCTTATAATTAAATCTTTTGCCATTTTAATCACCTTCAAAATATTTTTTTATTTGTTCTGTATATTCTCCATTTTCTAAATGGGTATAAATAGGTGGTAATATTTTTAATCCTTTATTACCATTTTTCTTTCCTTCAACCAACAATATATTAGATTCCATATTAGTTTTAGGATAAATAAATTGAATTTTTTTAGGTTCAATATTATATTTTTTCATACTTTCTAATATATCCAATAATCTTTCTGGACGATGAACAATAGCAACATAACCATTATTTTTAAGTAATTTTTTAGATATTTTAAATATATCATCTAAATTTAATTTAACTTCATGACGAGCAATAGTTTTATAATCAGATTTATTTAAATTAGATTGTTCACTCACTTTAAAAAATGGTGGATTACAAGTTATTACATCAAAAGATTCGGTTTCAAATTTATTATATAATTCATTTATATCAGCATTTATAATATTTATTTGATTTTCTAAATTATTTATTTTAACTGATTTAACCGCTAAATCATAAACCTCTTTTTGGATTTCTACGCCTGTTATTAAAGCGTTTGTTTTAGTGGATAAAATTAAAGGTATTGGTGCATTACCACATCCAATATCTAATATATTTTTAATATTTTTATTTAAGGTTACAAAATTAGGTAATAGAACAGAATCTAAAGAAAAATTAAACATTTGTGTATTTTGAACAATATATTTATCTTTATATCCTAACAAATAATTAGTTACTTCCATCTATCTCAACAATCCCTACATCTTTAATATCAACGCTATATTTTTTATTTAGAATATCGATACTAACAACTTTACCTCTTCCTTTATCAGTATCAACAATATTACCTACTTTAGGTAAATCTTTTTTATATTCTTTATATGTTTCATCTTCATATTTTAAGCAACATAAAAGTCTTCCACAAACACCATTAATTTTATTTGGATTTAAAGATATATTTTGATTTTTAGCCATATTAATTGATACTGAAGACATATCTGAATTAAATCGTGCACAACAAAGTTGTCTACCGCATAATCCACAGCCACCTATTTCTTTGGCTTTATCCCTAACTCCAACTTGTCTTAATTCAATTCTTGTTTTATAAATATTGGCTAATTCTTTGGCAAGCTGTCTAAAATCTACTCTATTATCTGATAAAAATCTAAATAATAATTGTGATCTATCAAAAGTAAAATTTGCATCCATAACTTGCATATTAAGTTCTAATTTTTCAATTAATTTTTTACATTTAACTAAAGCTGTTTCAGCATCTCTTAAATTTTTTTTGTATTCTAAATAATCTTTTTTAGTAGATATTCTAATTACATCTTTTAATATTGATTTAATTTTATCTTCTTCTATTTCAAAAGGAGGTAAAATAACTTTACCAAATTGTAATCCTCTTTCAGTTTCTACTATTACTGTTACATTTCTTCTTAAATCAAATGTTTTAGGATTAAAATAATATATTTGTTTATTATTATCAAACGCTATTCCTACTACTTTCATCTTACACCACTTTCTAATTCAATTATAATTTTATCCATTAATAAATTTAAATTGGCATTGTATTCTAAATATGTTCTATGTTCATTTATAACAGTTATTTTATTAACTAAGTTATCCACAGTATTTTTATTAGCTATATCTTCTATCAAATCTAAATAATCATTAAATATTTCAATATTACAATTTATTTTATAATTTAAAACATCCTTATAAAAATAAATCATTATTAATATATATTTACTCATTTCTTGTTTGTCATTAAAATAATTAAACCAATAATCATTCATATATAACAATATTTTTTTATGATTATTTTCATAATACTTAATAAATTTTAATAATGCTTCTAGTTTTTCTTTATTACTTTCATCATTAATAAAATTATTATAATCTTCATTATTATCAGTTAATAATTGAGCTATTTTATTAAATGTATTTTTATTTTCTAAATCAACTTGTCCATTTAAAGAAATAATTTGACACCTTGAAATAATAGTATCTAATAATTGATAAATATTATTAGTTATCAAAATAGCTATTATTCCTTCTTGTGGTTCTTCTAAAAACTTTAAAATTGTATTAGCTGAATTAACATTTAACTTTTCTGCTTTATTTATAATATAAACTTTTTTATTTCCCACAATTGATTTTTTATTGAATTCTTCTTGTAATTCAGTTAGTTGTTCTTTTTTAATACCATTACCATCAGGATTAATTATTTTTAATTCAGGAAAGTTATTATCATCAATCATCTTACATTGCATACAATTAATACATTTTTCATAAGGACATAATAACAATTTAGCAAATGTTAAAGCAAAATCAAAACCTTTGTCATATCCATTTGTATCAATTAAATAAGCATGCGCAAAATGTTTTTTATTTAAAGTATTTTTTATTATTTGATAAGCAATTGGTTGATTATTTTGATATTGTTCTAACATACTAACACCTTCCTAAAAAACAACAATTAATATAATAATTAACGAAAATAAAGCTGGCAAGCCAAATATTGTTAATAAAGATACTGTAACTATATTAATTGGTATTATTAAATTTATTGGTGTAACTAATAAATTATATCCATATAATACAAAAGCACTAATAACAATTCTTTTGATTAGATTAAATAATTTTTTTAACATATTCTTCACCAATAAAAATTATGAATTAATATTATTCAGTATGACTAGTTATATTTTTTCTTTCTTGTAACGCTAATTCTAAAGTTAATGCATCAACATAATCCATATCAGCTCCCATAGGCACACCATGAGCTATTTTAGATATTATTACATTTTTATCTTCTAATATTTTTGAAATATATAATGCAGTTGTTTCACCTTCAACACTAGGTTTAACAGCGATTATTACTTCTTCAATATTATCATTTTTAATTCTATCTAATAAACTATCTAAGTTTATATCTTCTGGATTAACATCATCTAATGGAGAAATTAAACCATCTAATACATGATACAATCCATTGTATGAACCTATTTTTTCAAATTGAAAAACATTTTTTGGTTCTTCAACAACACATATAATCTTTTTATCTCTTGTATCACTATTACAAATAGGACAAATATCTGTTTCTGATAAATTATTGCATTTTTTGCATCTTCTAATGTTCTTTTTAGAATCTTTTAAAGATTGCGCAAAAAGATCAATTATTTCTTGATCTAGTTCTAACGTACATAATGCCATTCGTTCAGCTGATTTTTCGCCAACTCCTGGAAATTTTTTATAACACTCAATTAAATTATTAATTGTTTCAGGATATAACATTAGAATAACCCCGGCATTCCTTGAGTGTATTTACCCATCTTCTTTTCAGTTTCTTTGTCTATTTTATCCATTAATTCATTAACCGCAACTAACATTAAGTCTTCAACCATTTCTATTTCATCTTTAGAAATACTTTCCATATCTATTTTGATAGATTTAATTTTTTTATTTCCCATAGCTTTAACTGTTATAAATGATTTAGTACATTCAAATTCAGTTTCATCTATCTCCTTTTTAGCATTCATCATATCCTTTTGTAATTTTTGTGCTTGTTTCATCATAGCTTGTATATTCATATTTATTCCTCCTTAATTATACTCTACTATATCTCCAAACAATGATTTTATATCATCTTCTGGTTCGTTATTTATTTTGCTTAATATTTCTTCAATTGAATATATTTCATCTTGATATTCAAATTTTTGTTTTTTACTATTAAAATTATCTTTAATAATATTCCATTTATCAATATCAACAGCGACAACTTTATATGGTTTATTAAAAACTTCTTTAATTAAATTTTGAATATTAATTATATTTTCATTAAATAAATTTGATAAGTGTTCAGTTTTATAAGTGAATATAGCATATTCATCACTTACTGCTTTTAATTCGCCATCTAATACCATTGTAGCATAGACATTATATTTTTCATCCATTACATAATCCATAACTCTACTTAAATCATTTTTCAACTCAATAGTATCCTTTTTTGAAAATTTTGAAAGTGTATTATTTACTCTTATGTCAACAAATTTATTAAGTTTTTCTAACAATTCATTATCCACAGTTTTTTTAGTTATTTCCCTGGAAATATTTTTATTATCCACAGTATTACTAGTTTCAACTTCTACTTTTATTTCCTGGGTAATTTTTTCTGGTTGTTTTATTTCTTGGGTAATAATATTTGATTCGATACTAGGTTTCTCAATTATTACTTTTTCAATAACTTTTTCAGTTGATATTTGTTTATTAGAATTATTCATCATTTTTATAAAAGCAAGTTCTAAAATCATTTTAGGATTAGAAAACTTTTTCATATCCAATAGTGATTCATTTAGAATACTAATATAATTTAACATACCATCTGTACTAAAATGATTATTTATTTCCTGGTAAATATTTTTATCTTCCAAAGTAGTTGTATTAGCTAAAATAGCATTTCTTAAAAATAATATTATTTCTTCCGTTATTTTAATTATACTTTTACCTTTATTACTGTAATCAGTTATTGTGTTAATAACCGCAGTTAAATTATTATTAACTACATTTTTCATTAAATTAAACACATTTTCCTGGGAAATAGTACCGTTTACTTCATGAACATCATTTAAAGTAACAGTGTCAACAGCATATGATACTACTTGATCTAATATGCCAATGGCATCTCTTAATCCACCATCGCCTAATCTGGCTATTTCCCAAATAGCATCGTCTTCTATTCTAATATTTTCATTATCGCAAATATATTTTAAACGATTATAAATATTTTCCACAGGAATTTTTTTTAAATCGAATCTTTGGCATCTTGATAATATTGTTATTGGAACTTTATGCGGATCAGTTGTAGCTAAAATAAATATAACATGAGATGGTGGTTCTTCTAATGTTTTTAATAAAGCATTAAAAGCACCAATCGTCAACATATGAACTTCGTCGATAATATATATCTTATATTTTCCTAATGATGGGACCAAATTAACCTTATTATTTATTTCCCTTATTTCGTCAACCCCATTATTAGATGCAGCATCCATTTCAATAACATCCATGTTTTGCTCGTTACTTTGTGTACAACAAACACACTTATTGCATGGTATTCCTTCTACACAATCTTTACAATTTACTAGTTTAGCAAAGATTTTAGCAATAGATGTTTTACCACAACCACGAGGACCAGCAAATAAATAAGCATGACTTATTTTATCGTTTATAACAGCATTTTTTAATGTCCTGATTATTACTTCTTGCCCTGCTACATCATCAAATGTTTTAGGTCGATATTTTCTATATAAAGCTTGATACATATTACTCACCTCGACTTTATAATTATATCATTTTTATTAATAATATTAAATACTTATCTTCTTTTTTTAAAGAATTCTTTCAATATATACGAACATTTGTTTTGTAGAATATTATTTTCAACTTCAATATTATATTTTTTTAATGTATTATCTATGCTTTCAACAGCGCCATAATATTCATTAGGGGTTCCATATACTACTTTTTTTATTCTAGATTGTATAATAGCTCCACAACACATTAAACATGGTTCAACAGTAACGTATAATGTACAGTCTAATAATCTCCAATTATTTAATTTTTTACATGCTTTATTGATAGCTAATATTTCAGCATGTGAAGTTGCTAAATTGCTAGATTCTTTTTTATTAAAAGCTCGTGAAATAATTTTACCATCTTTAACTATTACAGCACCTATGGGAACTTCACCTAATTCAAATGCTTTATTAGCTTCTTTTAAAGCTTCTAACATATATTTTTCCATCATAATCACCTACAAAAAAAAGCACACACATTTAGAGGATCTTATGGCTGCTGTCTTCCGACTCTGACCAGATTCAAACATAAATGTTGTGCATATATAATATACAATATTATTATTATAAAATCAATTGTTTTATTTAATTTTTTTATTTTAAAATGTTTTATGTATTAAATACATATATATTTTTCCAATTAATCATATGTGTTTCAATGACATTTTCCATTTTCAAATTTATAAATCAGAAATAATATATCTTTAGAAATTTAAAATTATATTAAAATATTTATCTAATTTTTAATATTGGTTTTATTATCCACAATAATTTAAACAATAAGTTTCACGTGAAACATTGATATACTTTATTACTTATAGTTCCACGTGAAACATTATGTTATTTTATTATTCATAGTTACACGTGAAACATTGGTTTATTCTATTAATATAGTTACACGTGAAACATTGGTTTATTCTATTATTATAGTTTCACGTGAAACATTGAGTTATTTTATTATTTATAGTTCCACGTGAAACATTGAGCTTATTCTATTATTTATAGTTTCACGTGAAACATTGAGTTATTTTATTATTTATAGTTTCACGTGAAACATTGAATTATTCTTTTATTTATAGTTCCACGTGAAACATTCAGTTATTTTATTATTTATAGTTTCACGTGAAACATTGAATTGTTTTATTATTTATAGTTTCACGTGAAACATTAGGTTATTTTGTTATTCATAGTTCCACGTGAAACATTGAGTTTATTTTGTTACTTATAGTTCCACGTGAAACATTGAGTTTATTTTATTATTCATAGTTCCACGTGAAACATTATGTTATTTTATTATTCATAGTTTCACGTGAAACATTGATTTATTCTATTATTTATAGTTTCACGTGAAACATTGATATACTTTATTACTTATAGTTTCACGTGAAACATTGATATACTTTATTACTTATAGTTTCACGTGAAACATTGGGTTGTTATATTACTTATAGTTCCACGTGAAACTATAAGCATTTGATAATAAATAAATTACTCCTAATTTTGAAAATTAGAAGAGAGTTATGTCCTTATTACACATAGATTTATAATTTAAACTATATGTGTTAATGTTACGATTAATATTTTTAATTTTAAAAATTAACTTAAAAAATATTAATGTTTTTTTAGTTTTAATTATTTAATTACAAAAAAAGAAGAATTATTATTCTTCTGATATATCATTTGATTCTTCTTTTTTTATCATTGCTACTGTTGAAACTTTTTGATCATCTTTAAGATTAATTAATTTAACACCTTGCGCAACTCTACCTGTAGTAGAAACTTGTTCAATTGGTAATCTAATTATTATTCCATTATTAGTTATAATCATTAAATCTTCATCACCATGAACAGTTTTAAATGATACAATATTACCATTTTTTTCGGTAACATTTAATCCTTTAACTCCTTTACTGCCACGATGTGTCATACGATATTCTTCAACACCAGTTCTCTTACCATAACCTTTTTCAGTAACAACTAATATTTCTTGATTTGGTGCAGCTATTTCACATCCTACTGCTACACCATCACCAATATCTATTCCTCGAACACCTGAAGCAGATCTACCCATAACTCTAATTTCTTTTTCATCAAATCTGATCATTCGTCCATTAGATGCCGCCATAATAATTTCATTTTCACCAGTTGTCTTCTTAACAGCTATTAATTCATCATCTTCTTTTAATGTAATAGCAATCTTTCCATTAGCTCTTATATTTTCAAATTCACTAATGTTTGTCCTTTTAATTAAGCCTTTTTGTGTACAAAATACAAGATAATTATTATCGTCATTATTGCTTACTTTAAGCATAACTTTAACTACTTCATCTTTATCTAAAGATAGTAAATTAATAATAGGTAATCCTTTAGATTGACGAGAATAAAGTGGTACTTCATAACCTTTAATACGATATACTTTTCCTTTATTTGTAAAGAATAACAAATAATCATGAGTAGTCATTGAAATGATATTTTCTACAAAATCATCTTCATTTGTAGTCATACCTTTAACTCCTACACCACCTCTATTTTGTGTACGATATGTTTCTGTAGTAATACGTTTAATATATCCTTTATTTGTTAAAGTTATTACTATATCTTCAACAGGAATTAAAGATTCATCTTCAATATATTCAACAGCTGTCATATCAATATAAGTTCTTCTTTCATCACTATATTTTTCTTTAATAGCAATTAATTCTTCTTTTATTATATTTAAAATCTTTTCATCACTTGCTAAAATAGATTTAAGTTCATCAATTAATGCTAATAATTCTTTTAATTCTTCTTCTATTTTACTTCTTTCTAATCCAGTTAATCTTCTTAACTTCATTTCTAAAATAGCGTCAGATTGAATATCAGTTAAATTAAATCTACTCATTAATTGTTGTTTAGCAATAACATCACTTTCAGCATTTTTAATGATTTTAATAACTTCATCGATATTATCTAAAGCAATTTTATATCCTTCTAAGATATGAACTCTTTTTTCTGCTTTATCTAATTCAAATTTTGTTCTTCGAATAATTATTATTTTTTGATAATCAACATATTTTGAGATTATTTCTTTTAAATTTAAGATTTTTGGTTGTCCTTCATCTAACATTAAGAATATAATACCAAAACTTGTTTGTAATTGAGTATGTTTAAATAAATTATTTAATACTACGTTAGCATTAGCTTCTTTTTTAAGTGTTATAACTAATTTTATACCATTTTTTAAATTAGTTTCATCATGTAGATCACTAATACCATCAATTATTTTATCTCTTACTAATTCAGCAATTCTTTCTTGTAATGCTTTTTTATTTACTTGGTAAGGTAATTCAGTAACAACAATTTGTGTTTTATTGTTATTTTCTACTATTTCTACTTTACTTCGAATAGTAATTGTACCTTTTCCTGTCTCATAAGCCTTTTTAATACCGCTATTTCCCAAGATTGTAGCTGCGGTTGGAAAATCTGGACCTTTAATATATTCCATTAATTCTGGTATTGTTATGTCATTATTATCGATATAAGCAACGCAACCATCAACTACTTCTCCCAAATTATGTGGTGGGATATTTGTTGCCATACCAACAGCAATACCCATTGTACCACTTACTAAAATATTAGGAAATCTACTTGGTAATACTACTGGTTCTTTAGTTGTATTATCAAAGTTTGGCATAAAATCAATAGTATTTTTATTAATATCTCTTAATAATTCTAATGATAATTTAGATAATCTTGCTTCAGTATAACGATAAGCAGCTGCTCCATCACCATCGATTGATCCAAAGTTACCATGTCCTTCTACTAAAACATAACGATAACTAAAATCTTGCGCCATACGAACCATTGCATCATAAACAGATGTATCACCATGTGGATGGTATCTACCTAAAACAGCACCGACTGTAGTAGCACTTTTTCTAAATGGTTTATCTGGCGTTAAATTATCTTCAAACATTGTATATAAAATACGTCTATGAACTGGTTTTAATCCATCTCTTAAATCAGGTAAAGCACGAGATACTATAACACTCATTGAATATTCAAGAAAAGATTTTTCTACTTCATTTACTATATTTCTTTGCTCTAATTTATCCATAACTACCTCCTAAATATCCAAATTTTCTACATATACTGCGTTATTTTCAATAAATTGTCTTCTAGGTTCTACTTCTTCACCCATTAATGTTTCAAACACCTGATCTGCTCTTATGGCATCATCAATTGTTATTTGAATAAGAGTTCTATTTTCAATATTCATGGTTGTATCACATAATTCATGAGCATCCATTTCACCTAAACCTTTATTTCGGCTTACTTCATATTTAATATTTGGATTTTTTTCTAATAATTCAGCTATATATGCATCTCTTTCTTCTTCATTTAATACATATTTTGTTATCTTACCATGTTTTATATTAAATAATGGAGGTTGAGCGGCATATACATAACCACCTTCAATAATAGGTTTAAAAAATCTATAAAATAACGTTAATAATAAAATTCTAATATGAGAACCATCAACATCGGCATCAGTCATAATAATTATTTTATGATATCTTAATTTATTAATATCAAATTCATCACCAATTCCAGTACCAAAAGCTGTAATCATACTTCTAATTTCTTCGTTAGCTAATATTCTATCTAATCTTGCTTTTTCAACATTTAATATTTTTCCTCTTAAAGGTAATACCGCTTGAGTCTTTGGATCTCTTCCACCTTTAGCAGAACCTCCAGCTGAATCTCCTTCGACTATAAATATTTCTGAAATAGAAGCATCTTTACTAGTACAATCAGTTAATTTTCCCCATTGATTAATTGTGTCTAAAGCACCTTTTCTTCTTGTAAGTTCACGTGCTCTTTTAGCTGCAACTCTAGCTCTAGCAGCGGTCATAGATTTTTCAACAATTAATTTTGCTTCATTTGGATTTTCTAATAAAAATCTTTCAAAGCCTTCACTAAATACATCATCAGCTATTTTTCTTACTTCACTATTTCCCAATTTTGTTTTAGTTTGACCTTCAAATTGTGGATTTGGATGTTTACATGAAACAATCATTGTTAAGCCTTCACGAACATCATCACCTGATAAAGGTTCATCATTATCTTTTAATATTTTGTTAGTTCTAGCATAATTGTTGATAATTCTAGTTAATGCTCTTTTAACACCTTCTTCATGTGTTCCACCTTCATAAGTATTAATATTATTAGTAAAAGAATAAACATTTGAAGAATAACCTTCATTGTATTGCAAAGCTACTTCGATAGATATATCATCTTCAGATCCTTCTAAATGAATAATTTGTTCGTGAATTGGTGTCTTATTTTCATTTAACATTTTAACATATTCACTTATTCCACCTTCATAAACAAATTCGTCTTTTCTAATATTTAATGGATCTCTATCATCAATTAAAATTAATCGTAAACCTTTATTTAAGAAAGCTAATTCTCTTACTCTTGTTTTTAATATTTCATAATCATAAATAGTAGTTTCTTGAAATATTTCTGGATCTGGTTTAAAAGTTACAGTAGTACCTGTTCTATCAGGTGAACATTCATCTATAACTTTTAAAGGTTCAACTGTATGACCACCATTTTCAAATCTAATAAAATGAACTTTACCATTTTGATATACTTTAACTTCAACCCAACTACTTAAGGCATTTACGACAGATGCACCAACACCATGTAATCCACCAGATACTTTGTAGCCACCGCCACCAAATTTTCCACCAGCATGTAATACTGTATAAACTGTTTCTACTGTGGATAAACCTGTTTTAGCATGAATTCCAGTTGGGATTCCACGACCATCATCTTTAACAGTTACTGAATTGTCTTTATTAATTGTTATTTCAATATCATCACAATAACCAGCTAATGCTTCATCAATAGCATTATCAACTATTTCCCAAACCAAATGATGCAATCCTTTACTACTTGTAGTACCAATATACATACCTGGTCTTTTTCTTACTGCTTCTAATCCTTCTAACACTTGAATATCCGAAGCATCATAATGTTCTTTCATTTTCCACCTCTTCTGTTCTTATTATTTCGCCATTTTTTATCTTAAATATACTTACTGAAGAAAACTTCTTTTTGTTTATTTTTTTTATTTCTGTAGTTGTTATGATAACTTGAATATCTTCAGAAATATATTTGATAATATTATTTTTCTTTATGTCATCTAATTCACTAAATACATCATCTAATAATAAAATAGGATTATTATTTTTAAATTGTTTAAAAATAGGAATTTCAGCTAGTTTCATAGCTAAAACAGCCATTCTTTTTTGTCCTTGTGAACCATATATTTTTAAATTATTATTTCCTAAATAAAATTCTAATTCATCACGATGTGGTCCATATAAAGTACTTCCTAATTTTATTTCTTTTTTTAAATTTTTATTTAATTTATCTAATAGATTTTTTTTAATATCTTCTGTTTCATAATTAGTAACATATGATATTTTAAAATCAGGTAATTTTGTTATTTCATAAAATATTTTTCCACAGTTTTCATTTAATTTTTCAACAAATTTTTTGCGCATTTTAT
The DNA here is from genome assembly GCA_944359055.1 of uncultured Bacilli bacterium. Classification (GTDB taxonomy): domain Bacteria; phylum Bacillota_I; class Bacilli_A; order RF39; family UBA660; genus Faecisoma. The sequence continues at coordinate 36,647 of CALVSO010000010.1, forward strand.
AAATTAATACTGATTTATCCACAAAATAATTAGTTATTATTTGAAAATAAGTATTATCTACTTCAATATTCTTAGCCATTTTTTTTAAATATTCATTTCTTATCTTTAATAATTTATTAAATTCATTTAATAATTTTAAATAATTATCAGATAATTGACTAAGTTCTAAATTTAAAAAATTCCTACGATTATTAGGAGAACCTTTAATTATTTCCAAATCTTCTGGATAAAAAATAATAATATTTAGACTATTATTAATATAATCAGTTATTTTTTTTATTTCCTGATTATCTATTTTTAATGTTTTTTTATCTTCTAAATAACTAATTTCATATTTTGTTTTAAATTTGTTTTTTTTAACTGTTCCCTTTATTTTACAACTACTTTTACCATTTTGAATTAAATTATTATCTAATAGATGTGATTTAGTAAGACCTAAAACATAAATACTTTCTAATAAATTGGTCTTTCCCTGAGCATTATTTCCATAAATAATATTAACATGACTATTAAATTTAATTTTTAATGAATCATAATTGCGAAAATTTTGAAGTTGTAATTCATCTAAATACATAAAGTCACCTCTTTTTTAATAAATGTCCAAATTTTCGTATTTTATGTATTTATGTACACCCATACTCATATATATATTATATCATAAATAAGCATAAAAAAATCAAAAAAATAGGTATTTAACCTATTTTTTTAGGATGAGATTTTCTTTTTTTTAACTTCATCAATAACATTGTTGCTCTTAGAATTTGATTTTCTAAAACATTAATAGTAATATTGACATCATATGTTTTACCATTAATAAATTTAATAATAGAATTCTTCTTATTTTTGCTATAGTTTTCCACATTATTAACGCATATCCAAATACAATTATTCAATTTAGGTGAGCAAGTGGGAAATAAAACAACTTCTTTTACTTCATCAATTATAATTGGCAATTTGTAATCCATATCTAATGTTTTTTTAGCACTTACATATCTACCATTGTAATTACTACCATAATATTGACAACTTTCATCAACAACATCAAATATATTTTTTTTAATAATATATTCACCATTAATATCATATATTTTAGTTGATTTTTTGTCTTTTGGTACTAATAATAATGTATCTTCGTTGATAAAATACTCTTCGATCATAAAACACCCCCTCTAACCAAAATAAATTGGTGTATCTCTTATACCACAAGGGATATGTCGAAATTTGTCGAATTGTGTCGAAAATATAAAAAAAATACAATTTTATTGTATTTTAATATGTTTTGATAGGTACAATCAATTGAATTAAATTTTCATCTTCTGGATTTTTAATTATTATTGGTTTTATTTCCCCATTGAAAGCTAATTCAATTTTATCACAATCTAATACCTTAATTGCATCCATCATATATTTAGATGAAAAAGCAATTTTAATATTTTCTTCATTATTTTTTTCTACTTCTATCTTTTCCACAACATTTCCTATTTCTGGAATATTAGAAGTTACCACTACAGTATTATCAGTACACTCTAATTTAACAGTATTTTTTTCTTCTTCTGTGGAAAATAATGAAACACGATCTAATAATGAATAAAAATCATGCATATCCACAGTTATTTTTAATAAGAAATCTGTTGGAATTAATCTAGAAACATCTGGATAAGTACCATTTATTAATCTTGATAACATAATTATTGTTCCAAATTTAAAGATTATTTTATTATTAAATATGTGGATTTCTACATTTTCTTCTTCATCACTAAACATTCTTGATAATTCAATTAAATTTTTTGTTGGAATAATGATATTTATATCTTCATCCACAGTATTTTCTAAATTTATTGTTTTTTTAGCTAATCTATAAGAATCAGTAGCAGTACATTCTAATATATTTTTAGATATTTTAAAATTCATACCTGTAATTGCTGGACGAGATTCTTGAGTAGATGCTGCAAAAGTAGTTTGATTAAATATATTTTTTAATACTTTATTACTTAATATAATAGGATTTTTACAATCTTCTAATTCTAAATCAGGAAATTCATTAACATTATTACAATTTAATGAAAATGAACTATTTGCTGTGGAAATAAATATTTTTGAATCCATAACTTCTTCAATACTTATAATTTCATTAGGAAGTTTTCTTATAATATCATATATATATTTCCCAAATACTACAAATTTTCCACAGCTATAATCTTCTTCTATCTCATTTTTATTAATAAATGTTTTAATAGCTATATCATTATCAGTACTTGATAAATATAATCCTTCATTTGTTAATTCAAATTTTATGCAATTTAATATTGGTCTAATATTTTTATTAGATATACCTTTAATAACATAATTTAAATGTTTTATTAAGTGTTCTTTTTTTATTTTAAAGTTCATAACTTTCAGCTCCTTTTTTTATTATTTATATTATATATATTATTATTATTGATGTGGATAATGTGGATAACTTTCTTAAACCCTTATAAAATCTATTGTTTTATAAGGTGGATAACTATGTTGAAATCATTGAGTTATCCACGGTAGTTGGGAAATAACTTTGTTGATTTCAATATTTAATTCATCGTTAGTTTCAACTTCTTTTTTAATTTTATTCACAGCATGCATAACTGTAGTATGATCTTTTCCACCAAATTCAGCTCCAATTTTAGGTAAAGATTCCTTTAGATATATTCTACATATATACATAGCTATTTGTCTTGGTATTGTAATATCATTTGATTTTCTTTTTCCTCTTAAATCTTCTATACTTATGTTATAGTTATTAGCTATTATTTGTTGAACTTGTTCTATTTTATTTTTAGATATAACACTACCACCAAAATAATCTTTTAAAGCATCCATCGCAAGTTCTAGTGTAATATCTGAACCATTCATAATGGCAGCATATGCAATCGTTCTAGTAATAGCACCTTCTAATTTTCTAATATCAGTAGTACAATTATTAGCTATATATTCCTTAACATCCTGTGGAAAAAATGTATTTAAATTATTGCTATCTATCTTTCTATCAATAATATCTATTCTTAATTGATAATCTGGTGGAAGAATATTAACAATTAATCCCCAAACAAATCTTGTTCTTAATCTTTCTTCTAATTTTTTTAAATCATCAGGAGATCTATCAGATGCAATGATAATTTGTTTATTATTAGTATATAAATCATTAAAAGTGTTGAAAAATTCTTGTTGAGTTTTATGAGCAATTTCTAAATATTGAATATCATCAATCATTAAAACATCAACATTACGATATTTTTCTTTAAAACAGTCAATATTATCAAAATTACTATCATTATCTTTTCTATATATTTTTAAAAAATCATTAACAAATGTATCTGCTGTAACATATAATACCTTTTTTCTACTATTTTCTTTTATATAATTACCAATAGCATGCATTAAATGAGTTTTTCCTAATCCACTTTTTCCATATATAAATAAAGGATTATACATACTGCCAGGTTGTTCAGCTACTGCTAAGGCAGAAGCTTTAGCAAATTTATTACTGCTACCAGAGACAAAAGATTCAAAAGTATACTTTGGATCTAAATTAGATTGGAAAATAGCAGATTCAGGAACACCAATTTCATCTACATCGATAATACTTTCACTATTTAATTCATCTTCAGTTACAAATTCAAATTTAAAAATAGATCCAGTAACATCAGTAAATGTTTTTTCAATTAAATCAATATAATTTTCTTTTAAATGTTTTTTATGCACAGGCATAGGAACTAATATTTTAGCGTATTCTTCATTTAATTCAACTAATTTAGTTTCAGAAAACCACATATCATATAATACTGGTGTTAAATTTTGTTCCATCTTTTCTAAAAAGGAATTCCATATATTGTTGATATCCATAAACTATCACCCACTTTATACACATATATTCTACACTATTTTAAATAAAAACGCTATAAAAAAATAAAAAAAAACATATTTTCCACACAATAAAGTACTTGAAATTGTTGGGAAATAATAGTTATACACATATATGTGGAAAACTAAATCCACATGTCAAAAGATATGTTAATAAAATATTCCACAATTGTTAATAAAAATGTGGATAACTTAATAAAATGTGGAAAACTACTAAAATTTTATCAAGAAATTGTTAATATATAGTATATAAAAAATATTCAATGTTGACATAAAAATTTTAATTTATTACTATTCCACAGGATTATATTTTTAGTTGGGAAATAAGAAATTATGAAATTATAAAAAATCAAACTTTATTTATGATTGAAAAAATCAAAAAAAACATTAAAATATGCTTCTAATAATTAATTAAAAATTAATCTTAATACTTTATAAATACTTATATTTAAAAAAAATAATAAAAATATTTGACAAAATTAACTTTTATCTATATAATTAATAAAGCAATCAAAAAAACGAAATTTTGGAGGTGGATTATAAATGAAAAGAACTTATCAACCAAATAATAGAAAAAGAAGTAAAAAAATGGGTTTCTTAGCACGTGTTAAAACTAAGGTAGTAAGTAATCGTCGTAAAAAAGGACGCAAAGTTTTAGCTCATTAATACACCACTGATACACAGTGGTGTTTTCTTAATGTAGGAGTGAAGTTATGAATAAAGAACATATTGTCAAAAAAAATTTAGATTTTCAAAGTATAATTAAAAATAATAAACCATATAAATATAAAGATTATATATTATATATAGAAAGAAATAAAGAAAATAATTATCGATTTGGTTTTTCTGTTGGTAAAAAAATTGGTAAAGCCTTTATGAGAAATAAAGTAAAAAGACAATTAAGGCATATTATTGCTAAAAAAGACTACCAAAATGGCTTTAATTGTATTATAATAGTAGGTAGTAATATTTTAAATAAATCTTATAATGAAATGGAACAAAATTTATTAGAAGTATTATCAAGAAATAATTTAATTAAAGGAGATAAAGATGAATAAAAAAATTATATTAATTTTAACTGCAATTTTATTACTAACAGGATGTACTAAGTATAAAACTTATGATAAACAGCCAGTCGTAATTGAATCAACAGGTCAAAGAGTTGTTGAAAATATTTTGTGTAAGACTGAAGCAACAGAAGAAGAGTTTAATAAGCTAAAAGAACAAAATAAGGATAAATTGGATGAACAATTAAATAATTCAAGTATTACTCAAGAAGAATATGATAAAAAAATAGAAGAATTAAATAAAACATTTGATATATCAGATGTTGCATATTGTACTGAATTTCAAGTTTTTGCTGAAAATGAAGGATTATGGACTACTTTATTTGTTAAAACCCTAGCTTGGTTAATTATTAAAATAGGGACATTTACTAAAAATTATGGTTGGGCTATTATATTAGTTACAATATTAATTAGATTAGTATTATTCCCTTTAACACAAAAAACAGCAATGCAATCAGAAAACTTAAATGCAGCTAAATCAAAACTAGATAAATTAGAATTAAAATATAAAAATAGAAACGATCAACAATCTCAAATGTTAAAAGCACAAGAAATGATGAAAATATATAAAGATTATAATATTAATCCAATGTCTGGATGTCTATTTGCTTTAATTCAAATTCCATTATTCTTTGCTTTCTACGAAGCATTATATAGATTACCAGTTGTTTTAGAAGAAAACTTCTATGGTATTAATTTAGGTTTAACACCTCTTAATGCATTATCAAATGGACAATTTTATTATTTAATTTTTAGTGCATTAGTTATCGCTGCTACTTATTTCTCATTTAAATTAAATTCATCAATGAATCCATCTGGTGAACAAGCTAATCAAATGAAGATGATGATGAACATAAGTATTGTAATGATTTCAATAGCATCATTTACAATATCTACTGGTATTGCTTTATATTGGATTGTTAATAGTAGTTTTACAATAGTTCAAAATTTATTAGTTAAAAGGAGAAAGAAAAATGATCACATTGCATAAATATGAAGGAAAAAATGTTGATTTATTAAAAGAACAATGTTTAAATGAATTAGAAGATGCCTATATGGTAACAAAAGAATTAGAAAGTGGTTTATTTAAAGGTAAAAAATATCAATTAGAAGCAATAACAAAAGAAGAAATTATATCTTCAATAAAATCATTTATTAATGAATTAAGTAAAAATATGAATTTAGAAATTAATTCAGAAATAAGAATTGAAGAAAATAATATTAATATTTTATTAGTGAGTGATAACAATAATATTCTAATAGGTAAAGATGGTAAAACATTAAATGCAATTCAATTAATTTTAAGACAATCTTTTAAAGAATTAAATCAATTTAATTTAAGAATTATAGTTGATGTAAGTAATTATAAAGCTAAAAAAATAAAAAATTTAGAGTATGAAGTTAAAAAAATTTGTAAAGAAGTTTTAAAAACTAAAGTTGAAGTTAAATTAGACCCAATGAATTCTTATGAAAGAAGAAAAGTTCATTCAGTTGTAGCAGAATTTGAAGGATTACAATCTATTAGTTATGGAGAAACTCCTAATAGATATACAGTTATAAAAATTAAAGACTAATAGTCTTTTTTTAGTCCAATAAAAAATAAAAAAATGGTCCAATAAAAATATTGAAAACGGTCCAATGAATATTGACTTTTTTTAAAATAATATATATAATTTAAATTAATGAGAGGTGAAATATTATGGACATAATTAATTATAAAAAAAGAATTGCAGATAAACAAGTAGAAGAATATTTAAAATTATTTGGAGCTGTCGTAATAGAAGGTCCAAAATATTGTGGTAAGACTTGGCTTGGAAGATATCATGCTAAAAGTGAAACAACATTATATAATGAAACAGGTATGGATTCAAAAAATATTAATATTGCTAAAATCTCTCCTGAAATAATTATGGAAGGAGAAAAACCAAAACTTATTGATGAATGGCAAGGAGCAACTAATTTATGGGATGCAATAAGAAATGATGTTGACAAAACAGGTTTGAGAGGTCAATATATATTAACCGGTTCATCTACTCCTAACCGCGAAGGAATATTACATAGTGGTGCAGGAAGATTTGGTAAAATTTATTTAAGAACAATGTCATTATATGAATCAGGTGATTCAACAGGTGTAGTTTCTCTTAAAGATATATGCGCTGGTAAAAAAATAGCTAAAGCTAACAAAAAAATAACATTAAAAAAATTAGCAGAATTAGTAATTCGTGGTGGTTGGCCAGCTAATATTAATGATACTTGTGAAGATTCACAAAAAAAAATAAAACAATATATAAAGTTAATTATTGATAATGATTTGTATAAATTAGATGGTATTGAAAGAGATAAACATAAAATAAATTTATTATTGAAATCATTAGCTAGAAATGAATCAACTACTGCTTCTAACAATACGATTATAAATGACATTTTAGATAATGATAATGAAAATATTGATAAAAAAACTATTTCATCATATTTAAACACATTAGATAAAATATTTTTAATTGATAATGATGAACCATATTCTTTAAACATAAGATCTAAAATAAGACTAAAACAATCTGAAAAAAGACATTTTGTGGACCCATCAATATCATGTGCAATTTTAAATTTGACAGTTGATAAATTAATAAATGACCTTAATACTTTTGGCTTTATGTTTGAAGCAATGGTTGAAAGGGATTTAAAAATATACGCAGAAGCAATTGATGCTAAATGTTATCATTATCAAGATTATAATGATAATGAAATTGATTCAATAATTGAGTTAAATGATGGTGAATGGTGTGCTTTTGAAATAAAACTTGGTGCATATCAAGTAGAAGAGGCGGCTAAAAAATTAATAGAAATTAAAGAAAAAATAAAAGAAAATGGTGGAAAAGAACCAAAATCTTTATGTGTTATTTGTGGAGTAATCGATGCAGCATATCAAAGGGAAGATGGAGTTTACGTTATCCCTATAACAGCACTTAAAGATTAATAGAAAGGGTTAAAATATGTCTGAACAATTACCTAGTAAAATATTAGATGAATTAGATGATGAATATTTAAGTATTATAAATCCAATTATATCCAATGAAGAATTTATAAGAAGAAAAACATTTAATCATCATGAACATAGATCAGTTTATGGTCATAGTTTAATGGTTTCGGTAAAATCTTACCATTTAGCTAAAAAATTAGGACTTGATTACAAAGCTGCAGCTATTGGCGGATTATTACATGATTTTTATTATAAAGATTGGCAATTAAATAAAAAAAAGCAACCATTAAGAAAACAACATGGTTTTGTTCATGCAAGAGAAGCTGTAGAAAATTCAAAAACATTATTCCCAGAATTAATTGATAAAAAAGTAGAAAATATAATAAAAAGACATATGTTTCCTTTAAACTTTATTCCCCCATTATATTATGAAAGTTGGTTAATATGTTTTGTTGATAAATATTGTTCTTTAGAAGTATTTAAAGAACCTAAAGAATGGTATAAATATATAGGTTTAAGAAAGAAGTGATAAAATGGAAGATACAATAGCAGCCATTTCCACAGCATTAGGTGTTGGTGCAATATCAATAATAAGAGTAAGTGGTAATGAAGCAATAAATATAGTAAATAAAATAACTAAGTTTAAAAAATTAGATAAAGTAAATTCTCATACTATTAATTATGATTATATTGTGGAAAAAAATAAAATAATAGATGAAGTTTTAATTTCTGTTATGAAAGCTCCTAAAACTTTTACTAAAGAAGATATAGTTGAAATTAATTGTCATGGTGGCATAGCAACAACTAATAAAGTTTTAGAATTATTATTAACTAATGGATGTAGATTAGCAGAACCAGGAGAATTTACAAAACGAGCTTTTTTAAATGGAAGAATCGATTTAATTGAAGCTGAAGGAATTATGGATTTAATTAATTCTAAAACAGAAATATCACGTAATTTAGCTATCAATCAAGTAAATGGTAGTACTTCACAATTAATTAAAGATTTAAGACAAAGTATTATTGAAATACTAGCTAACATTGAAGTTAATATTGATTATCCAGAATATGAAGATATTGAAGAAATGACTACTGAAATGTTAGATAAAAGAATAGTAGATATTGAAAATAATATTAAAACTATTCTTAATAAAAGTGAAAATGGTAAAATTGTTAAAGAAGGAATAAATGTTGCTTTAATAGGACGACCAAATGTTGGTAAAAGTAGCCTATTAAACTGTTTATTAGAGGATGAAAAAGCTATTGTAACTGATATTGCAGGTACTACTCGTGATTGTGTTGAAGGTACAATAAGTATAGATGGAATAATAATTAATTTAATTGATACTGCTGGTATTAGAGAAACTAGTGATGTAGTTGAAAGTATAGGTGTTAATAAGAGTATAGATTTAATGAATAATTCTGATTTAGTATTATTATTACTTAACAATAATGAAGAATTAAATAACGAAGATTTAGAATTATTAGATAAAATTAAAAATAAAAATTATTTAATAGTTATTAATAAAAATGATTTAGAAAATAAATTAGATATTAGTAAATTAGATAAAGATAAAATAATTAATATAAGTGCTTTAAATAATAATGGTATTGATGAGTTAAAAAATAAAATTAAACAAATATTTAATTTAGATAAGATTGAAACATCTGATTTAACTTATTTAACTAATGCTAGATCTATCTCTTTATTGAAGCAAGCACTTAATGCAATCACTGATATTAAAATGGGTATAGGTAATAATTTGCCTATAGATATGTTAGAAATAGATTTAAAAAATGTTTGGAATTTATTAGGTAGCATTATTGGTGTTACATATGAAGAAGAATTAATTGATCAATTATTTAGTCAATTTTGTTTAGGAAAGTAGGTGTTAAAATGGAATATGAAGTAATCGTTGTTGGTGGTGGTCACGCAGGTTGTGAAGCTGCTTTAGCTTGTGCTAATAAAAATCATAAAACTTTATTAGTAACAGGTCGTATTAATAATATTGCTACCATGCCATGTAATCCATCAATTGGTGGTTCAGCAAAAGGTATTGTTGTAAGAGAAATAGATGCTTTAGGTGGTGCTATGGGTAAAATAGCCGACCAAAGCTTATTACAAATCAAAATGTTAAATTATGCAAAAGGACCTGCAGTAAGAGCACTTCGTGCCCAAGCCGATAAAATAACTTATCCACAGCAAATGTTAAAATTGTTAAATGAAACACCTAATCTAACTTTAAAAGAAGCAATAATTGAAGATTTAATAATAGATGAAGGTAAGATTTTTGGTGTTATAACTGAAAATGGTGAAAAAATATTTGCAAAAGCAGTTATATTAACAACAGGAACATATTTAAAATCTGATATATTAATTGGTGATACTAGAACAAGGCAAGGACCTCATGGAGAAAAACCAAGTAATTTTTTAAGTGATAATTTAAAAAAATATGGTTTTAAAATAATTAGACTTAAAACAGGTACCCCTCAAAGAATAGCTAAAGATAGTATTGATTTTTCAAAAACACAAATTGAAAATGGTGATTCAGTATATCATACGTTTAGTTTTGATAATAATCCACAGTATAAAATAGAAGATCAAATTCCATGTCATTTAATATATACAACTCCCCTAACCCATAAAATAATTTTAGATAATTTAAATAAATCAAGTATGTATGGTGGATTAGATGATATAACTGGAATTGGTCCAAGATATTGCCCTTCTATTGAAGATAAAATAGTTAGATTTAAAGATAAAGAAAGACATCAATTGTTTTTAGAACCAGAAAGTTTATATTATGATGATATTTATTTACAAGGCTTTTCAACTAGTATGCCTAAAGATGTTCAAGAACAAATGGTTCATAGCTTACCAGGTTTAGAACATGCAGTAATTAATAAGTATGCATACGCTATTGAATATGATGCTATCTACCCTACTCAAATAAAAAGATCATTAGAAACAAAAATAATTGAAAACTTATATACTGCTGGTCAAATAAATGGTACTAGTGGATATGAAGAAGCAGCTTGCCAAGGATTAATGGCAGGTATAAATGCTAGTTTAAAAATAGAAAATAAAGAACCATTAATATTAAAAAGAAATGAAGCTTATATTGGAGTTTTAATTGATGATTTAGTTACTAAAGGTGTAAGAGATCCTTATCGATTATTAACATCTCGTGCTGAATATCGTTTATTATTAAGACATGATAATGCAGATTTAAGATTAAGAGAATATGGATATCAAGTTGGTTTAATTGATGAAGAAAGACATAATAAATTAGTTGATAAAATCAATAAAATCAAAGAATTAAAAGATAGATTAAAAAGTGTCAAAATTACGCCTTCTTCCAATGATTTATTGATTAGTTTAGGTAGTACACCATTAAAAGATGGAATCAGTTTATATGATTTATTAAGAAGACCAGAAATAACTTTATCTAAAATGAATTATACTTTTGATTATGATTTAGAAATAATTGAACAAGTTGAATTAAATATTAAATATGAAGGTTATATTAATAAAGCTACTAAAGAAGCTCAAAAATTAATTAATTTAGAAAATAAAATAATACCAGAAGATATTGATTATAATAAAATAACTAATTTAGCTTCAGAAGCTCGTCAAAAATTAAATGAAGTTCGCCCTACTTCAATTGGTCAAGCTATTAGAATAAGTGGTGTTAATCCTGCCGATATATCAATATTAAGTGTTTATTTAAAAAAGGAGTATCATGAATCAAGATAATTTTATATTAGAATTAAAAAAATTAAATATTAATATAACTGAATTACAACTTAAACAATTAGAAAGATATTATGAATTATTAGTTGAATATAACAAAGTTATGAATTTAACAGGTATTACTATTAAAGAAGAAGTTTATTTAAAACATTTTTATGATAGTTTAACTATTGCTAAAGTAATTGATTTAAATAATTATGAAACTTTATGTGATGTTGGAACAGGAGCAGGTTTTCCAGGTTTAGTTCTTAAAATTATATATCCTAATTTAAAAGTAACATTATTAGATTCTTTAAATAAAAGATTAAACTTTTTAAATGTAGTTATCAAAGAATTAAATTTAAAAGATATAGAAACAGTTCATTCAAGAGCAGAAGAATATAATAAAAAATTTGATATTACTGTAGCTCGTGCAGTAGCTCCTTTAAATATCTTATTAGAATACTGTATTCCACTTACTAAAGTTAATGGTTATTTCATTGCTATGAAAGGTAAAAATGAAGAAGCTACTAATGCTTTAAAAGAATTAAATAGTGAAATAATTCAAACTAATTCATTTTTATTACCTATTGAACAAAGTAATCGAACAATAATTAAGATAAAAAAAATAAAAGAAACAAATAAAAAATTTCCTAGAAAATATAGTGAAATTAAGAAAAAGCCTTTATAAAATAGCTTTTTTTATTTAAAAAAATTTTCTTTACACGCGTAATTATGGTATTGAAAATAATAAAAAAATACTGTATACTTGTATTAAGTTAAAGATAATAGTCTTTAAATATGGAAGGAGAATATATATGTATGAAAAACACAAAGGATTTACTTTAATTGAATTACTAGCAGTTATTATTATATTAGCCATAGTAGCACTTATTGCAACACCCATTATATTAGATGTGGTGGAAGATGCAAGAATATCAGCAGGAAGATCAGAAGTAAATATGATATTAAGTGGAATAAATAATTATTGTGCTACTGAAGATGTAAAATATCAGTTAGATAATAGTTATACAAAAATATGTACAACAGATATGGACATAAATGATGTACCAACAATGGTTAATTTAGGAAATGCTGATATTAAAAGTATTAAATATAATGGAACTAAATTAACTGAATTAGTTATAGAAAGTAATAACCACAAATTTACATTATGTCCAAGTGGAACATTTGCTATGGATAATGAAGAATGTGATGGTGAAGTAGCACAATCGGGTAATTTAATATCAACATTATTAGGACAATATCAAGAAGAAAATGAAACAGGATTAGTAAAAGATAGTACAAATCCTAATTTATATTATTATACTGGGACTAATGAAGAAGTTGGTAATAACTTTTTATGGTATGGAGGACATCAATGGAGAGTATTAGAATTTGATATAGAAGCAAAAACATTAACACTAATAACACAACAACCATTAACATCAATTCAACCAGCAAGTGCAGTATGGACAACAAAAGAAGAATATGAATCAAGTTATATAAAAACTTGGTTAAATGACTATTTTTGGAATAGTTTAAATAGTAGTATACAGGCAACTATTCAAGATTCAACATTTAATATAGGGATATATACTGATGTAGATGAAATAACAACAACACAAAAAGTAGGATTATTAGATGAAGAGCAATATAAAAGAGCAGGAATGGCTGATTCTTTCTTAGATATAAAAGATTATTTTTGGTTAGGAAATAGAGAAAGTTCGTCTGACGTTCGCCTCGTGCACTACAGTGGCTACCTCGACGACATTGGTCCTACGAATGCGTATGGCGTGCGTGCAGTAATAAAAATTTCTGATATAACCATCACCGGAGGGGATGGTACTCTTGCGAGCAATTATCAAGTAGCAAATAAAGCGACAAATACAGATAATGTTCAAGTAGGAGAATATATCAATGTACCATATAGTGGAAATGATAATGCTTGTGGAAGCGATAATATGTGTACATTTAGAGTGGTAAGTAAAGATGATGATAGTATCAAAGTAGTACTAAATGGATTACTTCCAGATACAAGTATATACGGAAGTTCATCAACAATAGGTACAAGTCATACAATATATACACCACTGAATACATTTGCTGAAGGAATAAGTGACACATATCGATATACCGGAACTAAAACATTCTATATAGGAAATTATCCATATGTATCAGGAATAGGTCAAAATTATAAAGATGTTCTAAATGAAATGTTGGAAGCAAGTATAGGATTACCAACAGTAGGAGAAATGTTCAGTGGAAACGACATTGATTTAAGTACATCAAGTACTAAAACGTTTGTAGATGTAGGTACAATAGAAAACCCAACAGTATCAATTTACTATTGGACAATGAATAGATATAATTCGTCTAACATTCGCAACGTGAACTACGATGGCCTCCTCAACAGCAATAGTCCTACGTATGCGGCTGGTGTGCGTGCAGTTATATATCTGAAGTCAGGGACTTCAGCCATAACCTTTGCTGGAGGCGAAGGCACTCCAAACTCACCGTATATCTTGCAATAAGCAAATATAGTATAAGAGAAAGTATAAACGAAGCAAAGCTGCACTTTGCCAATAAAAAATAGCAGGTATGTCAAATTTGGGTGTAAGGCTATATAGTTCGTCTAACGTTCGTATCGTGAACAACAATGGTAATGCCAACAACAATAGTCCTACGAATGCGAACGGCGTTCGTGCAGATTCCTTTTAAACTGAGATTTATATGACTAAGGTTGTATAAAGAGAAACATTAGGAAACAATTCTTATTCCCTAGGTATAGAACCTAAAAATATTAGTGATAAATTAACTGTTTAAAAGTGGTTTAGTAGAGTAAAATCGAAAAATCGCTTTTTTGTTTTTAAAAATATCTATGATTAATAATAATTTTTATTAAAAATAAATTATTTCCCAAAAACTATTGCATTATTTCCCAAAATATAGTATTATTATTTTATAAAAGAATTAGGAAGGGGTTTTTTCTGTGCAAAACGAAAGAAAAGTTGTTGAATTGAATCTATCAGATGTATTACCAAATAGATTCCAACCCCGTATTAAATTTGATGAAAATGCTATCAATGAATTAGCTTTATCAATTCAAAAATATGGAGTAATTCAACCAATAGTAGTTAGACAAATTGGTAATAAATATGAAATAATAGCTGGTGAACGTAGGTATAAAGCAAGCAAAGTTGCTGGTAAACAGACTATACCTGCAATTATATCAGAATTAAATGATAAAGATAGTGTTGAAATAGCATTAATAGAAAATGTTCAAAGAGAAGATTTGACTCCAATTGAAAAAGCTGTATCTTATAAAAAAATATTAGATATGGGATATATTAATCAAGAAGAATTAGCTAAAAAAGTTGGTAAATCACAATCAGCTATAGCTAACACATTAAGACTTCTTAACTTATCAGATGATGTTCAAGAAGCATTATTAGAAAATAAGATATCTGAAAGACATGCTAGATCATTATTAAAAATAAAAAATGAGAAACAACAAGTACAAATGTTAAATAGAATAATAAACGAAAGATTAACTGTTAGAAAAACAGATGAGGAGATTGATAAAATGCAAAATGAAAATAATCAAATTATAAATGAAGTACCAGAAGAAATTGTTCAAATTCCTGATACGGCAATGAGTGCACCAGGATTTATGGATATAGATGCAATAGAAAATAGTGCTAAGGATATTATTCAACCACAAAAACCAGTAGCTAATATTGATATGTTAATGAAATCAAATGTTGAACCAACACCGGTTCCTGAAACTATCCCTACAAGTAAGTTTTTCAATTTATTTGATGAAAATGAATCATCATCAAATGCTGAAGATGATGGAAGTCAATTTAAGTTGGAAAATTCATTTAATAATATGTCTTTGCATAATGATTTTTTATCAAATAATAATGAAAATAATAATGTGACACCAACATTTGAAATACCAACAAATCCAGTAGAACCACAACCAGTACAACCAACATTTGAAATACCAACAAATCCAATAGAACAACAACCAGTACAACCAACATTTGAAATACCAACAAATCCAGTAGAACCACAACCAGCACAACCAACATTTGAAATACCAACAAATCCAGTAGAACCACAACCAGTACAACCAACATTTGAAATACCAGCAAATCCGGTAGAACCACAACCAGTACAACCAACATTTGAAATACCAACAAATCCAATAGAACCACAACCAGTACAACCAACATTTGAAATACCAGCAAATCCGGTAGAACCACAACCAGTACAACAAACAATT
>CALVSO010000011.1 GCA_944359055.1 uncultured Bacilli bacterium
AAAGTCAAAAAGAAACCCTTTATTTATAAGAGTTTCTTTTTTTTTCTATGATAATTAAATTTCTATGATAATTTATACGGATTTGACCAAGTACCATTACCTCCAATAATGGTGACATCAGAGTTAACAACTATGACCGGACGAATGCCATCCTCAACAGAAACTGGATATCTAATGGCTGAACGGCTATTCATAATCCAAGCGTAAGAACTCTTTGTAGATGATGTCATTGTCCAATAACTATTTGCATTATTAGAACTACTTGTGATTGTATATCCTTTAGTCAATATACTACTACTTTGTCCAAATAACATTTCACCAACTCTTATTAATCCGACTGTTGCTTGTATACTTCTTGTTGGACTTTCTTCATTTAATGATACTGTGTAACTTTGGCCAGCAGCAAAATTGTTTTGATACCATGTATAATTGCTTACTAATTTATTCCTATTTGTTGTATCACTTTTCGGTACTAACCAATTTAATACATCTGTATTTAATTTTTGACCTATTCCAGCAGATGTAGAAAAAATATTATCTAAACCATATGCCATTTCATATGTTGTTCCTTCTGTTTCCTCATAGTATCCGTCTAATATTAATTTTATATTACCACTACTATCTTTATCTACTACACGATACTTTTTTCCAGCAAATAACACATATTCGCCACTTGTTGCTTTTTCATTTAATTTTCCTGTTGTTTCTACACTTTTATCTTCGTTTAAGATATATGGTCCGGATTGACTACCCCAAGTTGCCCCTATAGTTCCATTACCTCCGGTAATAGTGACATCATAGTTAACATTTATAACTGCACGCAAAGCAAGCGTATTGGAAATATAATCAAAACTAGCTCTGGAAATCGCGAACCAAGCTTTAGAACTACTTGTATATGGAGTCATCGTCCATTGCTGTTGGTCTATATTTAAATATGAACTGCCACCACCTGCAAGATTATATTCATCTAGTGTCATTAATCCTACATAAGCAGATTCTTTTGATAAATTATCTGTACAAGTTGTTCTTGCACTTGAACTAGAAGTTGTTGCTTCACTACACCACATTGATTCTTTTATTATATTATTTCCTTTTAATCTTGAATAAAAATAATTATTTAACCAATCTTTGGCATAACTTTCCTCCCAATTTAGAGGTGTATCATATGCCCCCATTGATATTGAGGTTACATTATCTTCAGTTATTAGCCTTACACTTCCATCTTCATTTATTCCCATAATGCGCCATAAAAACCCTGAATACCATATATAATTATTGGTTGGATTTCCTTTTATATAACATCCATTCATATAACTATAATTATTTTCAGTTGAGTTTTTACAACCATCTTCTCCTAATTCCAATTCTGGAAAATTCGATAGTACTACATCTTTTGTTGGCCCAGTTGTTATTACGCCAACTTCTCCTCCATCACATTCTTCATCATCCATCGCAAATGTTCCACTTGGACATAATGTAAATGTATGATTATTGCTTGTTATTACTAATGTTGTTAATTTTTCGCCATCATATACTAACTCATTTATTGTTGCATTTCCTAAGTTAACCATTGTTGGTACATCATCTTTATCCATAGCTGATGTACATATTCTTTCATAACTATTATCTAGTTGATATTTCATATCTTCACTAGCACAATAATTATTTATTCCCCCTAATATCATATTTGCTTCTGATTTGCCTGCTGATATTCTTGCATCACCTATTACATCTAATATAATTGGTGTCGCTATAAGAGCTACTATAGCTAAAATAATAATAACTGCTAATAGTTCAATTAAAGTAAAACCTAATTTATTTTTCATAATATTCTCCCTTCTATAGGTCTTTTACCTTAAATTAAGTATACAATAATTTCTTGTTAATTTCAAGACCTAAATTACGCGCGCGCGGAAAATTTTTAAAAAAACTTTCAAAAAAAAGAAGAAATTTTTTAAATATTTTCTTCTCTTATAGCATCTAAAATATTAGCTTTTTTAATTCTTATAGTAGCATACCACATACTTATTAAAACTATAATAAATACACCAAATATAGCTATTAATATGCTTCCATAAGGTATTAACATACTATCAAATGACACAATACCATTAAATGATAAATGGAATAAATATATAACTATAAATGAAACTGGTAAACCATATAATAATGATTTTAATCCAAAGAATAAACATTCAAATAACATCATTTTATTAAATCCTTTAGGTGTTAGTCCTATACTTCTTAATACCGCAAATTCTTTTTTTCTTAAAGCAATACTAGTATTAATAGTATTTATTACACTAGTAACACCGATCAATGTAACTAAACTAATAAAACCATATAATAATAATTTAATAACAAATACAATATTAGATAATAATTGTAATTCTTTTTTTATATTTGTAGTATAAACTGAAACATCATCAGTTAATATATTTTCTTTACTTTCGCTATCTAATAACTTATCAAATTCATCATAATTATCAGCTAAAACATACATAGATGAATAATAATTATTATCTAATTTTAATTCATTATATGTATTATTATCTACTATTATTGTCATAATGCCTAAATAAGTTTCTTCTATTCCAAATGGCAATATTGAAGTAGAATATATATTATCTAATTTAAAACTATTTTTTTCATCAAAAGTTCTTATTTCTAATGATGATATTTTATTATAAGGAGTAACTGTTATTTGTTTTCTTGAATTATCACTATATTTAATGTAACTATATGTATTAAGTAATATAGGCTGATCATTTGATAATCCAATTTGTTTTTTATATTCTTCATATGATTTATTATCTAAACTTAACACATTAACACTTATTCTATCATTAGCTGTATTTGCCATATCTAAAACTTCTTTAGTAAAATAATCATTATTATCTGTTAAAAAACTAGCTTGATTATATATACTATATTTTTTAATACCATCTATTTTTAAAACTTGATTAATAATTGAATCTATACTTTCTTGTTTATCACTAGAAAAACTAGCAGCGTATTCATACTTAGGTAATTCAGTAAAATCATAGGCACTTGTTAAACCATATTTTAATAAACTACTAAATGATACAAATAATACAATACTTATAAATAATGAAATAATAGTTATTCTATATTTTTTCTTATTTCTTTTCATATTTTTATAAGCTATTTCGCCTTCAACACCAAATAATTTTATTATTTTAGGTGTTTTTAATTTTTTAGATTTAATTTTAATATCATCATTTAATCTAATAGCTTGAATAGGACTTATTTTACTAGCGCTTCTAGCTGGTAAGAAAGCTGATACTAATATTGTTATTATCATAAAAATAATTGGGATAATAATAAATAATGGATAAGTGGCTAAAGCGAGTGGAAAATCAAACCAATTAGGTAATAATTTATTAACTATCATTAAAACTATTCCGATTCCTAAATAAGCTGATAAAACTCCTAATGGTATACCAATAATACCAACTATAAAAGCTTCAAAAAATACAGTATGTCTTAATTGTTTTTGAGTAGCTCCAATACTTGAAAATAAACCAAATTGTTTTTTTCTTTCCATTACCGAAATAGCAAATGAATTATAAATGACTATAATACAAGCTATTGAAACTAAAGATAATATTATAATTATAACTCCTGCCATTGAATCTAACATATTACTATAATTAGATACACCTGAAAGCGCTAATAAATTATCGTTATAATTTACTTCATGATAATAATTTGAATCATTAACAGTTTTATAACCTAAATTTTGAGCAATAATTTGACTATTTTTATATGTGTCTTTAACATTTTTATAATTAACATAAACAGTTAATAAATCACTAGGTTCAGATACTGTAAATGCACTATAACCAGGATTTGAATAATCTTCTAATATATCTCTCTTTATTATACCAACAATAGTATATTCTTTTTCTTTAGTATTTATTAGGCTTTCTGTTTTTTCATCAACATTTTCTGTACATACATCATTTTCATCACAAGTATATTCAAAAGCATACGGAGAATCTCCTAATAAAATTCCTTCTTTTGATACACGATCTCCTATATTTAATTTTATTTTATCACCAATATTTAACTTTACTTCACCATTAGTTTCTAAATGTTCTGATATTATTATTTCATTTTCATTATTAGGTAATCTTCCTTCAATTAATTTTAAATCCTCCAAATATTCTTTAGAAGCTGTTAAAACATTAATATAAGGTTTATATTCATTAGTAATACCTTCATATAATGAATAACCTAAACTAGATTTATACTTATATTTTGATACACTATCATTTTTAGATATAAAATCTAATTTATTTTTTTCTACTTCAATAACAGCATGATGATCACCACTATTTTCAATAATCATTTTAACTGAATTATCTCTTACTGTTGAAAATAATAGTCCAATTCCAACCATCAAAGCAGTTGATAAGATAATACCTATAATTGTCACTATAGTCCTTTTCTTATTTGCTTTTAAATGTTTTATTGTTAAATTATTTAATATTTTCATATTATTTCTCCCTCCATAATAATTGTATTAAATTATTATTACAATTAAATGACTAATATCGTGACAATTTTGTCATATTATGTCAATTTGTAATTGACTTTTACACTAAATTAATTTATAATTAATTTAGTGATATATTTAATAGTTAGGTGTTTTACTCTGTTTTATTAAAAACGGAGGTGATCTTTATGACCTTCAGAATATATGAAAGGACTAAAAATGCATTTAGTCATTATATTTGCGATGATTGTATTTTATACTGTTTTAGCAATAAAAAACAAAGATTAAAAATAAAACACCGATCAGCTTTGAACGGTGCTTTCCAAAAACCAAACAGAGAAAGCACTTAACATCGGAAATTAAATGTATCTCTTTTTTTAATATATGAATTAATTCATATCTATATACATTTTACTATAGATTAATTATTTTGTCAACAACATTAAATAATTAATTTGTAGTTGACTTTTATGCTAAATTAATTTATAATTAATATAGAGATATGTTTAATAGTTAGGTGTTTTACTCTATTTTTAATTTATTTTAAGAATGGAGGTGATTCTATGGGATCTAATACTATAGAAAGGATTACTAATGCAATTAATTGTAGCATTTGCTATGATTGTATTTTATACAATTATAGTCCTTAAAAATAAGGACTAATCTTAAATGAAAACACCGATTCATCTTTGAACGGTGTTTTCTTTACCCAAACAAATAGAGAAAACACTTAACATCGGAAATTAAATGTATCTCTTTTTTTAATATATGAAATAATTCATATCTATATACATTTTACTATAGATTAATTATTTTGTCAACAACATTAAACAATTAATTTGTAGTTGACTTTTATATTAAATTAATTTATAATTAATATAGAGATATATTTAATAGTTAGGTGTTTTACTCTATTTTTAATTTATTTTAAGAATGGAGGTGATTCTATGGGATCTAATACTATAGAAAGGATTACTAATGCAATTAATTGTAGCATTTGCTATGATTGTTCTTTATACAATTCTAGTCCTTAAAAATAAGGACTAATCTTAAATGAAAACACCGATTCATCTTTGAACGGTGTTTTCTCAACCAAAATTTAGAGAAAGCACTTAACATGCGAAATTAAATGTATCTCTTTTTTTAATATATGAAATAATTCATATCTATATACATTTTACTATAGATTAATTGTTTTGTCAAATACTTTCTTTTCTAATTATATCTAAAATATTTTCCTTTTTTATTTGTTTAGTTGCATACCACATAGTTATTAAAACAATTATAAAGATACCAAATATAGCTATTATTATACTTGTATATGGTATTATTAAACTAGTTTTTGCTATTTTATTAAATGATAAATGAAATAAATATGTTATAACTAATGATACTGATATACCATATATTAATGATTTTAATCCGAATAATAAGCATTCAAAGATTATCATTTTATTAAATCCTTTTGGCGTTAAGCCGATACTTCTTAACATAGCAAATTCTTGTCTTCTTAAAGTAACACTCATATTTATTGTATTAATAACACTAGTAACACCGATTAATGTTATCAAAATAACAAAACCATATAATATTATTTTATACGCTAGTAAAGCATTATATTGTTCTTGCATCGTTTGTTTAACATTATCAGTACTAATACTAACATCTTTAAAATCTTTATGTAATAATTCATCAACTTCTTTAAAACTATTACCATTTAAAGTTAATGTTATATTATATTCATCAGTAGTTATTTTATTAAATATATCTTCATCAACAATTAAAGTATATGTATAAATCCAAGGTTCGACATTTTCAATTTTAATGTTAGCCATATAAATATTATTTAATGTTAAATCGTTATTATCATCATATATATTTAAACTACTAATATCTTTATATAAATTGAATCCTTTAATATTTTTATTTATCCATCCCTCTTCATCTAAATAATTTAATAAAATAGGTTGATTAGCAACATTAAGTTGTTTTTTTACTTGTTCATATGTTTTATCATCTAACAAATATAAATAAACATATTGTTTAGAGCTACTACTAATCATAAATTCTTTTATCACTTCATCAGTGTAATAATCTAAATTAAAATCAGATTCTAATGTTTTTAATTCTATTAAACTATTTTGTTCTACTTCTTCAATATTTAAAACTTGATTAATAATTTCATTTATTTTATTTTTATCTTTACTAGATAATCTAACAAAATAATCATAACTTGGAATATCCATAGCATCTTTACTAGATTTAATTGTATAATTTAAAAATGAACTAAATGAAATATACAAAACAATACTTAAAAATAATGATAAAATGGTTATATTATATTTTTTCTTATTTCTTTTCATATTTTTATAAGCAATCTCTGCTTCAATACCTAATTTTTTAATTAATTTAGGTGTTTTAAATTTTTTTATTTTAATTTCATTATTTAATCTAATTGCTTCAATTGGACTTACTCTACTCGCTTTTTTAGTTGGATAATAAGCTGCTAAAAAAATTGTAAAAATAATGAAAATAAGAGAAATCAACATATATAAAGGATATATTGATAATTCTAATGAAATAGATAAACTATCGACTAATAATTTGTTAATAACTGATAAAATAATGTTAATACCAATAAAAGATAAAATTAATCCTAGTACAATACCAATAGTACCTACTACAAAAACTTCAAAAAATATTGTATATCTTAATTGCTTTTTAGTAGCTCCTATACTTGAAAATAATCCAAATTGTTTTATTCGTTCGGTAACTGATATAGCAAAAGCATTATAAATTACAATAACACTTGCAAATGTAATTAATATTAAAATAATTAATAATATTGAAATTGAAAATTTAATAAAATTATTATTTTCTCCTATTCCATAATAATAAAGTAAACTATCATTATATTTTAAATCACTTTCATAATTTAAATTTTTTATAATAGAATCACTATTTTGTATTGTCTTAAAAACATTTTTATATTTTACATATACATTTAATAAATCAATAGGTTCTGAAATTGTAAATACACTATATCCTGGATTAGAATATTCTTCATATATATCTTTTTCAATGATACCAACAATTTTATATTCTTGTGGTGATGTGTTTATTAAATGTTCTTCTTTTACAATTTCTACTGTCCCATCACTCAAATATTTATATTCAACTACATAAGCACTCTCCCCTAATAATTTGTCATCACATTCTCTTTGTCCAACATTTAATTTAATAGTATCGCCAACATTTAAATTAATATTTCCTTCAGCTTTAATATTATTGGAAATAATAACTTCATTTTCATCGTTAGGTAATCTTCCTTCAATTAACTTTAAATCATCTAAATAACTTTTAGACGCTGTTAAAACTTGTAGATATTTTTTATTTTGTAACCCTTCATATAATGAATATCCTAAGCTAGATTTATATTTATAATCTAAAACATTATCGTTTTTAGAAATGAAATTTAAATCTTCATTTTTTATATTTAAATTAACATGATAATCTCCATTATATTTAATAGTTGTTTGAATTCCATTATCTCTAAAACTAGAAAATAATAAACCCAATTCAATCATTAAAAAAGTGGCTAGCATGATTCCCATGATTGTTAAAATGGTTCTTTTTTTATTTGCTTTTAAATGTTTAATAGTCAAAATATATAATATTTTCATAATATTACTCCTTTAAGATATTATAACAAAATATTATTATTTTGAAATGACTTATATAGTGACAATTTTGTAATATTTAATATAAAAACACCGATCAATTTTGAACGGTGTTTTCTCTAAATAATTATGTTGAGAAAACACTTAACAATGCAAATTAAATGTATCTCTTTTTTTAACATATGAATTAATTGTATTAATAATTTTTATCATCAAAAATCATTAATATGGAGGTGATCTTCTATGATTAAAAAATTTATAGAAAGGTTTATGAATGCAACTAATTGTAAAATTTTATACAAATTTAAAATCCACAATACTAATTAATTCATATCTATATGCATTTTACTATAAATTAACATCACTGTCAATAGAAATTCGCAAAATAATTAATTTATAGTTGATTTTTATATTAAATTAATTTATAATTAATTTAGAGATATGTTTAATAGTTAGGTGTTTTACTCTATTTTTAAATTATTTTAAAGATGGAGGTGATGTTCTATAAATAATAAATTTGTAGAAAGGTTTAATTCTCATGGAATTAGTAGTTATTTATATAACTATTGTATTTTATACAATTCTAGTCCTTAAAAATAAGGATTAATCTTAAACGAAAACACCGATTCTTCTTTGAACGGTGTTTTCTCAACAAAACATAATTAGAGAAAACACTTAACAGCCAAAATTAAATGTATCTCTTTTTTTAATATATGAAATAATTCATATCTATATACATTTTACTATAAATTAATTATTTTGTCAAACATTATTTATTATTTTTTTCATCGCTTATTATTTTGCCATCTTCTAAAGTAATTATTCTATCGGCACATAGAGCTAAATTATGATCATGAGTAATCATAATAATAGTTTGTTTATATTTTTGATTAGATAGTTTTAATAATTCAATTATTTCACGTCCTGCTTTACTATCCAAGTTACCAGTTGGTTCATCAGCTAATAATAAAGCCGGTCTATTCATTAAAGCTCTACCAATACTAACTCTTTGTTGTTGGCCACCAGATAATTCATTAGGTAAATGATTTACTCTTTTACTTAATCCTAATGTTTCAATTATTTCATTTAAATATTTTTCATCTGGTTTTTTATTATCTAATAAAATTGGTAAAGTTATATTTTCTTTGATATTTAATATTGGAATCAAATTATAAAATTGATAAATTAAACCTACTTGACGACGACGGAATATTGCTAAGTTAGTTTCGTTTAATTTATATACATCAACTCCATCAACAAATACTTTTCCACTTGTTGGTCTATCTACACCACCTAAAATATGTAATAAAGTTGATTTACCTGAACCACTACTTCCAACTATTGCAATAAACTCACCTTTTTCAACTGAAAAGCTAACATTATCTAAAGCTTTTACTAAAGTTTCTCCTTTACCATAATTTTTGCACAAATTTTCTACTTTTAATATTTCCATACTATTTCTCCTTCCAAGATAATTATATTAAATAATTATTACAATTAAATGACTAAATTAATTACAATTTCGTCACAAATTATTTTTATATAGCTTAATTATAAAAGTACTGCCAACGCCTTCTTTAGAAGATACCTCAATTAAACCATTTTGTAAATTAATTATTTTTTTAGACATATTAAGTCCAATTCCAATACTTTCTTTATTATGATTTCCTTTATAAAATCTTTCAAAAATATGTTTAATATCTTTTTTACTAATACCTACACCATTATCAACTATTTTTATTTCGGTATAAAGAGGATTAGTACTACCAATTATTTCTATTTTATCAAGAGTATGTTCACATGCATTTTTAATTATATTAAGTAATGCTTCAACAGTCCAATTAATATCAACATTTAAATTAACATCTTCAATATTTTTAGTTAATTTAATATTTTTTAGTTCTAATAAAACATTAATTGGTTCAATAGCTTTATCTATCAATTCTCTTAAACTTATTTTTTCTTTTTTTAATTTAATTGTTCCACTTTCTAGTCTTGATAATTTAAGTAAACTAGTTACTAACCATTCAATTCGTTCAATTTGATTCTTATTTTTAATTAAAAATTCTTTTTTAATATTTTCATTTGATTCATTAGTTAAAATATCATTTATCATATACATACTAGTTAAAGGTGTTTTAATTTGATGAGATATATCTTGTAAGGTTTCTTCTAAATACTTTTTTTCCTTTATTAACAATTCACTTTGTTCTTTTAATTTAATAGTCATTTTATATATATCATTTTTTAAATTACTGATATCGCCTTCACAATAATCTTTAATATCTATAGAATAATCACCATTTAAAATATTGTTCATATATTTATCAATTTTACCTATTTTTTTATAAATATTTCTAATATAAAGAAAATTAATTATAAATAATAATAAAGCACTTATTAAACAATATAATAAAATAATAATATTGTTATTTTTAATAGTAATCAAATTATATTCTTTTATTAGATTATTACCTATTTCATAATTATCTTTAATTAAATAACTTGATATTATATCTTCTTTTAAATTAGGATATTTTGTTAATAAATTACCAATGAAATAACTTTCATTATCAATTATCTTTTGTTCATAACTATTATTAATTATATTGGAAATCAAAAAGTAAAATAAAATAATAATCAAAATAGCTATAAAATTGACAATAAAATATTTTTTATTCATTATCATCACCTATTTTATACCCTATTCCCCTTACTGTTTTAATAATTTTAGGATTAGTTACATCATCTTCTATTTTTTCTCTTATTCTTTTAATATAAACGGTTAAAGTATTATCATAAACATATTCTTCATTAACATCCCAAATATCGGCTAAAATCTTTTCACGAGTAAATACTTGATTAGGATTAAGAGCTAAAGTTAACAATATTTTATATTCTAAAGCAGTTAAATTAACATCTACACCATTTTTAAATACTTTAGCCTGTTTTAAATCAATTGTAATATTTTTTATTTTTATAACATCATAATTATTATTTCTTCTTAAAACATTTTTAATTCTTGATATTAATTCTCTTGTTTTAAATGGTTTAGTCACATAATCATCGGCTCCCATATCTAATCCCATAACTATTGAAGGCTCTAAATCATTAGCTGTTAAAAATATAATTGGAATATTTTTAATTTCTTTTATTTTTTTAAATAAATCAAAACCATTAGTATCAGGTAAATTAATATCTAACAAAATTAAAGAAACATTATCTAATTTTTCTAAACAATCATTTCCAATTGCTTCAACAACTTCAAAATTTTCATATTCTAAACAATATTTTAAACCACTTCTTATAGTAGCATCATCTTCGACAATTAATATTTTCATAATTTCACCTAATTAAATTATACACTAAATATTAATAAAATGATATGACAATTTTGTAATTAAAATTGCCATTCAATTTTTATTTGACATTTAAGCTAATTAATATATAATATTTCTTGGTGATTTTTATGAATATTATAAATATTACTGAAGACGATTTAAACAAAATGAAAATCTTATTCGATGATAGTTATGAAAGTATTGTATATTTACAAAATAATAAAGTATTTAAAATTTTTAGAAGAAAAGATGAATATAAAAACTATGCTCAATATGATACTGATATTCTACAAAATAAAAGAAATAAATTAGAATACTTGGATACTATCAATTTAAGTGAGAATTTTATTAAAGCTAAAGAATTAATTTTTATAAATGGTGAATTTAGAGGTTATACAATGGACTTTATATCTTTTTCTACTTTAGATGATTTTATATTCAAAAATCGTAAAACAAAAATAGCATTATTGAAAATAGTTAAGCAATTAATAGATGAAGCTCATAAACATGACATTATTTTGGGAGATCTTAATACTTCTAACGTTTTAATTAATAATGATAAAGTTTATATTTGTGATTTAGATAATTCAACAATAAGTCAATATAAAACAGATAGTTTTCCAAAAGCATTGACTCACGAATATTTAAAAATTTTACCATTAGATGAAAGAATAGATTGGTTTTTATATAATATAGTAGTTTTATATATGTTTTATCATCGTATTCCAATGGTAATTTTAAACAAAAGAATAATGGCAGATACATCATTAAGAAAAAATAAAGAATTATGGATTTTATATAATCAATTTTTAGATTTTAACAACAAACAATATACACCACCAGATTTTTTAGAAGTAATTGAAAAACAAAAAAGATTTTTCTTATTCTAGAAAATCTTTTTTAATATACCAAATGATAATATCATCATAATTATGCCAGCCATCAAAACACCTAACATAGCTGCAATAGCTGATTTTTTCTTATTCATTCCTAATAATGATGCTAAGAAGCATCCTGTCCAAGCGCCTGTTCCAGGCAAAGGAATACCAACAAATAATAACAATCCTAAATAACCATATTTATCTAATTGTTCTCTTTTACTTAAACATTTATTTTCTATTTTAGTAATAATCTTATCAAATAAATTAATTTTTCTTAACAACTTAAATATTAATTCTAAAAAATATAAAGCAATTGGAATAACCATTATATTACCAATTAAACAAATAATAAAACTATTTCTAGGATCCATATTTAATAAAGCAGCAGCTAAAATACCACCTCTTAATTCTAAAATCGGCATCATCGATATTAAAAATATTAATATTTCTTTACCATAACTAATATTAGTTATTCCGCCAAATAAATTTATAAATATCTCAACTATCTTTTCCATTATTTAACTCCTTGTACTAAATCATTATAAATATTATATAATTCTTCTTTTTCTTCTTCATTTAATATAACGTTATTGGAATTAACTGTTCCATAATGATTATCAATTATTTTACCTTCTTTAACAAAATAAACATCAGGAACTGATAATACTTTTTGATCATCTTCATTAGTTTGTAAATAATCATTTAATATACCAATCATTTTAGCAAAACTTTCACTTTCTTCAATATTACTAGGATTATAGTAATATAATTCTAACTTATTTTCTTTAGCTACTTCTAACAATGTTTCAACAACTGAACGTGTCATTCCGTCATTAGTAATACCAAAAAACAATATTCCTGTATCATTCTCTAAAAATGTTACAACCTCGTCAATATTTAAATATCTAATATTATAATTACTATCTATATTTACTTCAATATTAGAATCATTTAAAGCTTCATATTCTTCTTTAAATTTATTAATATCATTTTTATTACTACATCCTACTAATAATAAAATAATCAATAATAACTTTTTCATTTTTCACCTACTCACAAGTATATCCTAATTCTTTTAATGCTTTTACTAAATCTGTTCTACTTTGTTTAACATTTAATTTATCTAATACTTCTTTATTACTATCTAAAGGTACACTATATTCTATTTTGTATTCAGTTTCCTCATCTACTAAAATATTATATTCTAAATTAGAAAATTTATTTTGAGTTTCAATTGATAATTTAATAGAAGATATAGTATTACTGCTACCAATATTATCGTAAGTAATTTTTAAATCATCAATAATATCATTTTTAAATCCAAATGTATAAGTTGTTATAGAAGTTAAATCATCAGCTGTTTCCTTTTTTTCACAACTTTTAACCAAATAACCACTATTTTCAAAGCAACCAGTTAACATAAAACAACTTAATAATACAATTATTTTCTTCATAAAATTACCTTTCTAACAATGATAATGAAACTTTATTTTTTTCTAAATTAATATCATCAACATAACAATCTACTATATCACCAACATTAACGACTTCCATTGGATGTTTAATATATTTGTTAGTTAATTTAGAAATATGCGCTAAACCATCATTTTTTAAACCAATATCAATAAATACTCCAAAATCAACAACATTTCTTACAGTTCCTTGTAATTTCATACCAACTTTTAAATCTTCAATATGTAATATGTCACTTTTTAAAATAGGTTTAGGCATTTCATCACGTGGATCACGATTAGGTTTTTTTAAAGAATCTATGATATCTTGTAATGTATAAATATCAGTATTTAATTTTTTACTATATTCTTCCACATCAATATTTAAATCATTAATCTTTTCACTGCCTAAATCTTTAACATCTAAATGTAACATATCTAACAATTTTAAAGTTATATCATAGCTTTCAGGATGGATACTGGTTACATCTAAAGGATTAGTTCCATCAACTACTCTTAAAAATCCAATTGCTTGTTCATATGTTTTAGCAGATAATAATTTTTTTAATTCATTTCTATTCTTTATTCTATCTTTATTACGATATTCTAATATTTTTTCAATATTTTTTTTAGTTATACCTGAAACATATTTAAATAAAGATGGACTAGCTGTATTAACATTAACCCCAACTTTATTAACCGCACTACTAACAACAAAATCTAGACTTTCAGTTAATCTCTTATTTGAAACATCATGTTGGTATAACCCAACACCAATACTTTCTGGTTCAATTTTAACTAATTCTGCTAAAGGATCTTGTAATCTTCTACCAATACTAATAGCACTTCTTTTTTCAACTGTTAAATCAGGAAATTCTTCAATAGCAATTTTACTAGCAGAATAAACACTAGCCCCTGCTTCACTTACAATTATGTATTCTACTTTTCTATCACATTTTTTAATTACATCAGCAATAAAAGCTTCACTTTCTCTTGATGCAGTACCATTACCAATAGCAATAATATCAATATTATATTTTTTAATTAAATCTAATACTATTTTTTTAGCTTCTTCATATTTTTTTACTGGTTCATGAGGATAAATTACTGCAATTTCTAATGATTGTCCAACCGGAGATAAAACAGCTAATTTACATCCTGTTCTATAAGCTGGATCTAATCCTAATACCATTTTATCTTTCATCGGTGGTTGTAATAATAATTTTTCTAAGTTTTTACCAAAATTATCGATAGCTACTTCATCTGCTTTCTCAGTTAAATCACTTCTTATTTCTCTTTCAATTGATGGTTCAATTAATCTTTTATAAGCATCATTTATAGCATCTATTACTATATCTGTAACTATTGATTTGTCATTTTTAATTATTTTTGATTTTAAATTATTAATTATGTCTTCTTTATTAACATCAATATTTACAGTAATTACTTTTTCTTTTTCAGCACGATTGATAGCTAAAACACGGTGTGGTTTTATATCACGCACTTTTTCTTGATAATTATAATACATTTCATAAACTTTATTTTCATCAACTGCATCTTTTTTTAACTTAGTAACAATTACACCATTTCTAAATGTATAATTTCTAATTAATTTACGATAAAATGCGTTATCACTAATCCACTCAGCAATTATATATTTAGCTCCCATTATAGCATCTTCTATTGTTTTAACTTTATCATTAATAAACTTAGAATAATCAATTTCTTTCAAAGGAAAAGACATAATTATTTTAGCTAATGGTTCTAAACCATTATTAATGGCATCAGTTGCTTTTGTTTTTTTCTTTTCTTTAAATGGTCTATATAGATCTTCAACTTCTACTAATTTATCAGCATTCAAAATTTGATTTTTTAATTCTTCAGTTAATAAACCTTTTTCATCAATTAATCTAATAACATCTTCTTTTCTTTTTAATAAATTAACTTGGTATTCATATATATCATTAATTTTTCTAATTTGTTCTTCATCTAAAGCACCAGTTGCCTCTTTTCGATATCTTGCAATAAAAGGTATTGTATTACCTTCACTTAACAATTTTAAAACAGTTTCAACTTGTTTTGGCTTTATATTTAATTCTACACTTGTATTTTTTATTATATTTTCGTTCATATTTAACCTTCCTTAACTATTAAATTATAACACAAAAAAAGTATTGTAATCAATACTTATAAACAGTTATTACTGGACGAATGCCATAATCCTCACTACTAATATCAACCAATTGTATATCACCATCACTATTTACAATATATGCATTAAATGATTTATCAGGATTAGCTTTAGTTATCCAATAGCCACTATTTTTATTTAAATTATCATAAACAAACTTATTATCTAAAGTATTAGAAACTAATGAATAAGTTGGTAAAATAGCTTTTGACTTAATATAGAAATCTTTATATGCTTTATCCTCATTTTCATCAGATATTTTATAATTTCTTTCTAATAAATTAGTCCAATCACTTGTTTCTTGTTGTAATTGTTCTATAGCAGATACTGGTCCATCTGAATTAAAATTTGGAGCCCATTGAACAATATCTTTTATATTTTTATCCATTATCAAATTTACTTTTTCACCATCATCGGATAGAACATAAAATTTATAAGTTTCTGTTTCGTTAACTTGAATAATAAAAGGAGTTCCAATTTCACAAATACCTGTAGATGCACAATCATCTATTTTATTAATATTTAAATTTAAATCAATAGTAGCTAAATCACTTAATAAAATTCCTTTGTTTATTTCAACTTTTTCATTTTTAATTTCTTCATATAATTTGTTATATTCATCATTTAATTGATATTGTTTATCATCATAAAAATAATAAAGACCAACATTTCCAATATAACAATTATGAAGAAGAACTTTATCTTCATTTGAATAATATATTTCTTCACAAGAAATATTTAAATCAACGTTTTCTTTAACCCAATCATTGTCTAATTTAGTAGTTTCTAATAAATAATTTTTTTCATTAATCTTTGTTTTAATTTGTTCACCATAATAAACTAATAAACTAGAAAAATTATTTTCTTCTTTTTTTACAAAATAATTATTATAAACATAATAACTAATCATAATTAATAACAAAATAGTTAAAAACACACTTAATTTTTTCATTCTATCACCTATTAATATAATATCATATTTTTACTTATTTTGATAGTCACTTATAAATTTTTCTTTGTAGTTTTTAAAATTATCATTTTTAATAGCTTCTCTTATTTCTTCCATTTCTTTAATTAAAAATCTTATATTATGAATAGATAATAATCTACCACCTAACATCTCATCACATGTAATTAAATGTCTTATATAAGCTTTAGTATAATTTTTACATGTATAACAATCACAATTATCTTCAATAGGTGTGAAATCTTCTTTATATTTTAAATTTTTCAAATTAATACGACCATGTCTTGTAAAAGCATTACCATGACGAGCAAGTCTTGTAGGTAATACACAGTCAAACATATCAATTCCTCTTTCTACTCCTTCTAATAAATCAATAGGTTCACCTACACCCATCAAATATCTAGGTTTATCAATAGGTAGGTATTTAATAGCGTAATCAATCATTTTATACATAGTATCTTTATCTTCACCAACACTAGTTCCACCGATTGAATAACCATCAAAATCTAATTTAACAGTTTCTTTCGCACTATATTCTCTTAAATCTTCATATTCTCCACCTTGAACAATTCCAAATAAAGATTGATTATCATTACTATGAACATCTTTTCCTCTTTTAGCCCATCTAATGGTTCTTTCCGTACTAGCTTTAGCATATTCATAACTAGCTGGATAAGGAATACATTCATCAAAACTCATAGCTATATCACTATCTAATTTATTTTGAATTTGAATTGATAATTCAG
Organism: uncultured Bacilli bacterium; assembly: GCA_944359055.1. Taxonomy (GTDB): domain Bacteria; phylum Bacillota_I; class Bacilli_A; order RF39; family UBA660; genus Faecisoma. The sequence goes on from CALVSO010000011.1 coordinate 17,780, forward strand.
GAGTTAAAAATAACTTTTTACCATCAATATGACTTTTAAAAATAACTCCTTCTTCACTTATATCTTTCTTTTTAGCTAAAGAAAAAACTTGAAATCCCCCACTATCAGTTAAAATAGGACCGTTATAATTCATAAATTTGTGTAATCCACCTGCTTTATCTACTATATCTTCACCAGGCCTTAACCACAAATGATATGTATTAGATAAAATAACTGCACTATTCATACCATATAATTCTTCTGGAGTTAAAGTTTTAACATTAGCTAATGTACCTACTGGCATAAACATTGGTGTATCAAATGTTCCATAATTAGTTTTTAACTTTCCAAGTCTTGCTTTTCCATCATTTTTTATTAATTCATATTTTATTTTCATTTCAAATCACCATTTAATAATTATATATTAAAAATAAAAATTTGACAATATTTTTATAATGTGTTATCATACTTACATATTTTTAAGGGGGATTTAATATGCTATTACAAAAAATTGACTATCGTAATGTTTTAACAAAGGAAGAAATAAATTCGGTAACTGCAGAAGAATTAGATTTAATTGAAAAAGTTAGTACTTTTCATCATAATTATTTAAGTCAAATTTATCCAATGGAAGTGCTAACTGAAAGAAGAGTTTCTAAATCATTAGAAATATCTAAAAATAGTGTTTACAAAAATTGGAGTGCAATAGCAAAAAGTTTGTTAGCAACTAATTTAGTTTATTATGATACTGAAAATTTTATTAAAATATTAATTCAAAAAGGTATTTCATATAGTCAACTATATAGATATTCTATGGAAATATCTAAAAGAAAAGAAGCAGCCTTACAAAATAATAATGAAGAGTTATCAAAATCAAGTCACACAATTCAAGCAACATTAAACAAATTATGTTCTTATTTCTTCATTTATTATGGTGTTACTGATTTTAACTTTGCAATTAATAAAATGAATGAAATAGTAGTATTGCATAAAGATTTATACGATAAATTACAAAAAGAAAATCAAAAACAAAAAATACGTTAAATCGTATTTTTTATTTTATCTAAATTCATTTTTCTACTACCTTTTAAATATATTATACAATCATCTTTTATATTTTCTTTTAAATAATCAATTATTTCTTCTATATTGTTAAAATGAATTCCTTTTATTTGCTTGGTATATTCACCTAATAATAAAACTTTTTTATTTTTTATTTTTTTTAAATATTTATTTATTTTCTTATGATATTTTTTACTATATTTACCTAATTCTAACATATCACCTAATACGATAAATTTTAATTCATTCCCTTTTAATAAACTTAAGCCACCAACCAATGACTCAAAACTACTATTATAACTATCATCTATAATTGTATATTTATTCTTTATTATATTTAATCTACCATCTAATCCATTATATTCTTTTATAATTTCACTAATTGTTTCTAAATCAATACCAAACATTAATCCTATTTTAATTGCAATAAATAAATCAGGTAAAATATGTTTATATAAATTAAATTTAAAATGTATATCATCTATATCAAATTCAATATTATCATTATATTTAATATTTTTAATATTTAATAGCTTACCATCAACTTTTATTATATTTTTATATTTTATATTTTTTAAATATTTATCGTTTTTATTAACTATTAAATATCCATTGTTCATTCCATCTAATATTTCTAATTTGGCTTTTAAGATATTTTTTTTACTACCTAAATTACCTATATGAGCACTACCAATATTTGTAATGATAGAATAATTAGGATTACATATCTTAGACAAATAAGAAATTTCACCTAAATGATTCATACCTAACTCTGTTACAACCACATCATAGCTTTCATCTAAATCTAACAATGTCATCGGTAGTCCAATATTATTGTTATGATTTTTTTTAGATTTTAACACCTTATATTTAGTACTCAAAATTAATGAGATTAACTCTTTAGTTGTTGTTTTCCCTACACTCCCTGTAACAGCAATTAAAGGTATTTCATATTTATTTCTTATAAAATTTCCTATTTTCCCTAATGATTCTATAGAATTATCTACTTTAATATTAGGAATATTATCCAATTGTTTTTCACTTATAATACACGATGCACCATTATCAATTGCCTCATTTATATAATTATGACCAGAATTGATAGCTAAAAACAAATCTCCTTCTTTTATTTCTTTTGAATTTGTTTTTATTTTATTAAATAAGGCATCATTTGTTATGATGCCATTTAATATATTATTTAATTCGCTTAAATACATCATTATCACCATTATATTATATGTGTGATAATATGAATTTATTATTATAAGTTTTCTCCAACATAAGTTATTTTAGCATAACCATTTCCACTATTTCCAATCATAGTTTCTTCACCATCATAAGTCGGCATACTAGTATTGCCATCAATCATAGTTGCATTTTCAAATATTTTGCCACTATAATGATATGAATCTTCTATTTTTGAATATGTAGTCACTTTAGGAGTTGTATCGGTAGCTGATTTTATAGCAATACAGCCTTCATATCCAGACACATATGAAGATCCTCCTGTTCCTTGAACCCAATTAGCGGTTCTACCGCCGTAATATCCACCAGCGCCACCGCCACCACCACCTGTTGTAGGAGTTGTGCCACCAATTCCAAATGCGTTTCCTGAAGTTTGATTGACTCCTGTTGCACTTCCAAAATTACTTTTAACATTTTCGCTGGTTAAAGTGCCACCATAACCTCCATTAGCATTTCCATTATGTCCTGAACCACCACCACCACCAGCAGCAACCATTATTCTAGAATTTAGTCCTAATGTTGAATTCCATAATAAATCATTAGTAGATGGTGTAGTAGAGCCAAAATACCTGATGTCTGTCGCTCCACCGCCACTTGCACCATTATGCACATAAGCATTTCTATTATCACGACCATAACCCGAACCGCCTCCATTATAACCACCAGCTACTACACCTACATTTTTAGAAGTGTTTTTGTTGTCAACACCTCTTCCACCAACATATATATATAATTTTTCACCTTTTTCTAAATAAATTACACCAGAAGTATATGCTCCTTTACCACCATAAGAATAGCCTGTAGTTTGATATGTCGAGTAAGCTGTCCCACCTTCTGCACCCCAAGCTTCAAATTTATAATATCCAGAATGAGGCACTTCAAAAATTTGTTCACCACCTGTGTAATCAAAATTGACTGGATCCATAGCAAAAATTTCTTCGTCAATAACTTTAATTAATCTTCGTTTAGTAATACAATTATTATGACTATCACAAGCAGTATATTCAACTATTTTATCAGTAGGTAATCTATCAAATCCTCTTGTCTCAATATAAATACCCTCACCACTATTATCAGTTGCCGAAACACCTTCTAACAAATTAAAACTATCAAGCTCATTTAAATATACTTCAGTTGTACCTGGAACTATTAAATCAGGAGCAGTCGTATCTCTAATAACTATTGTTCTTGTTACCTTTGAAGTATATTCTTCACTTGTTGCACTATAAATTGCTGTATATGTATTAAATGAACCTGTATCAATACTAGGAACTTCAACACCATTTAATTGATAACTAATTTGAATATCTTCTATTTGATTTCCATCTTTATCTTTAGCAATAGCACCTTTTTCTTCATAATTACTATTTATCTCAACATATTCAATAAAGTTCCCATTTAAAATCAAAATTGGAGAATTATTATTAACTTCGTTATCAATATCTGATCCGCTCTCTCCATCTACATATATTTCATAATTGTTATTTTTAAATGTAATAGTAATAACCATATCATTAGGAAGTAGTTCCCCAGTTTTTGGATTTCTAACGTCCAAACTTAATAATCCGCCTTTTTTTAATTCATATATAGTTATAGTAATTGATTCACCATCATTATTTGGAAGTAAATCAATATTAGAATAAGCCCATTTTTCAGCACTGTTTTTTATTTCTTCTAATTGTGAATTATATAATTTTTCTTTACTTGACTTAATGCTTTTATTTACAATTGGAATAGCAATCGTTGCAACTATTGCTAAAATTATTAAAACACCTAATAATTCAGCCAAAGTAAAACCTAAATTCAAATTTTTTTTAAATGTTGCTCTCATGTTATTCCTCCTAATATATTTCTAGTGTCAATCTTACATTAATTATATATTTTTCAAATTGTAAAGTCAAGAAAAAACTAATCATCGATGATTAGTTTTTCTGAGGATTTCCTCATCTATATTAAACGCTAACAGCTATTAGCGTACACATTAGAACAAGCATAGATTTTATTCTTATAGAATTCTATACTTGTTTTGCAGGTGTTAACGTAATTAGTATTAAATTAATAATATCTTACTTTTAATATATCCATCTCAGATATATTATATGCATTAATTATATTATTTTTACTAATTTTTCTCCACCCATTAATAATATATTCATGTTATGTTAGATTGTGTAGACTGCTGCATTAATTTTAAAATTATAATGTTAAATTAACTCATATTCTTTAGATATAGTTCTTTTATCACTACAATTTACTATTTTGTCAAAAATAATTAAAAAAGCAAAAATCTATTAGTTATGAAATTTCTTTCGGATTTTTGCTTTATTCTTTGAATTTTTTATTTCAATAGTGATAACTTAATTTTTTTAATTTTACCTTTAAAAATATTTTGTTGTTTTTGTCTTTCAACACAATTTATAACTGCTTGTGTTAGCAAATCAGCTGAATACCATCTACTACATTCTTCTTTAACCATATCGTTTAAACTTAAATTACAATTTAAACTTCCTATATTTTTATCTATAACAAGTTTTGTATAATGTAACCCTTGCACATCGTCATAATTAACTTTAGTACTACAATGTTCTAATAATGACTTACCATCTGATTGTAATTCTTCTAAATTTAATTTAAAACTCATTTCGTAATAAAATGATTGTTTATTTTTGCATGGATGTTTGTCTTTATTAGCAAACAAAGTTATTTTCCAAAAATTATTTTTATTATAATTATAAGTACAATTCAAATGTTGATCATATGAATTCATTAATTCAAGAATTTTTCTTAGACTATTTTTTCCCCAATAACCTACATTTGTTTCAATTTTTATTCCCATATTTAAAATATTTATTCCTGTTAGAGAAGATAATTCTATAATTAAATCTTCAAGATTTACACAAACTTTATTACTTGCTAATGAATTAAACTCCTCGGATGCTCTATTAGAGCTTTCTTTTAAAGTTTCTAAAGACTCTTCAAATTTCTTTCTCTGTTCTTCAATATTTTTCTCAAAATTAGTTCTTTTATCAGCTATTTGCCTTCTTATGTTTTCCAATTCTTCTTTTTTAGTTTGTAAGTATTTTAAGTTTTCTTTTATGTTTTTCATTAAAATTCTCCTTTGTGATTAGATATTCTAGCACAAGAATTGAAAACTGTCAATTTTTTTCCGACATAATTTCATAGTTATGAATATTTTTTATTAATATCGGAGTTTTAATAAATTTTTTTACTTTTGATTTTTTCTTTAGTCATTAATTTTAATTTAGTTGTTTCATTATTTATTATTTGCTCTTTTATTTTATTATAATAATTCATAATTACTCCTTTCTATGATACACATGTTTTGATTTCTAATTTATTTCTAATTTTAAATTTGATGCTTCCATTTATATCAGTTCTATAAATATCAGTATCTTTCAAAATTTCTAAAGCTTCTTCATTCGGATGACCATACCAATTATTTTTACCAACTGATATAACAGAATATACTGGATTAATTTTATTAACAAATGATTCACTACTACTTGTTTTACTACCATGATGACCTACTTTTAAAATATCTATATCACTTAAATTGTATTTACTTAATATATCTTTTTCAGCATTTATTCCTGCATCACCCATTAATAAAATTTTTATCCCATTTATTTTAGTATAAATTATATTTGAATTATCATTTTCATTATCATATAATTTATTATTTAAAATATATAATATGTTGTTATTTATATTAATTTGTTTTAATCCTTTATAGTAATTAATATTATTCTTATCTAATACTTTAATTAAATCTAATTCTAAATCATTATAATTATCATGATTAAATATGACATTATCAACTTTAAATTCATTAATTAAATTTATACTTTCTCCCATATGATCATAATCACCATGTGGTAATTGTCAAAAAGTAAGTCGAATTTAAAACAAAAAAGAACTATCATAATTGATAATTCTTATTAAATTAAACTATTTTCATCAATTAATGGAACAATATCTATTGCTGGTTCTTCATATGGATGAACTTTTCTAAGTTCAGCGATTACATGTTTTGCCTTTTGTATATCACATATAACTTCTAGTTTATCTTCTTCAACATATTCTAATTTATTATTTTCACCAATATAAGGTTTAGCGTTATCATTTGGTATAAATGTTCCTAATGACTTAACACAAGTAGAACAATAACTATATTCACCAATTATTCCTGCACCAGCATTACAAACAGCATTTCTTACTTCTTGAGTATTTTCTGTAGGTACCGTAACAAAAATTTTAACTTTATTAACTTCAATATTCATAGTATTCATCTCCTATAAATATTATATCACAACTTATTGTTAGTTAATTGATTTCTTCTATCTTTTTCTAATTCTTTTAAACTTTTCTCAGGTGTTAATAAATCTTCTGGCATAGTACCACCTAATCTTTTAATGCTATTTCTTACTTCCTTACCTACTTCATAATGAACAGAATTTGCAGTATATTCATTATCTACGTTATCTCTTTTTAATTTAGCGTCTGTTTGAGCTATTCTAAATATATTATCTGCAAGTTCTTCACTACCCATATTATCTAATATATCTTCTCTATATCTTAATTTTTTCCTTTTAAATATATCATCAGCAGTTTCACCATTATATAATCCTTTATATCCCGCATTATGAAATCTAGCTAAATCTTTTACTCCACTATTAACAGCTGTTTTATTTAAATTAAAATTACCTTTTCTTGCTTGATTCCTTCTATATAATCTTTTCTCATCTTCAGATAGTTCGTTATACTCTTTTTCACTTAATTCTTGTTTCCTTGTTTGTATAGCAAAGTAAGTCTGAGCTAGTGCTATTACTTCTTTTCTAGAATCACCATTTTGTGCAATTAGGTAACAAGCATATCTTGAAAGTTTATAATCAATTATTTTTTTCATCGCATTATTAGGCATTTCTAACGTTTTCCTGACATCAGGAAAATGTTCTTTATAATTAATACTACTGTTTTGACAAGCGACAATTGCCTTTTCTATTACTTTATTAAAATTTTCCCATTTACTATATCCAAGTACTGACATCAATTCTCTTGCATACCAGTATTCATTACCAATCTCATCAATATGTTTAATATCTTCAAATACCTTTTCAGTATATTCTTTTATTTCATTCATTTTATCATCTTCCTTTCTATGGACTACAAGTCTCAATTTTTAATTTATTATTATTGATTTTAAACATGATACTACCATTTTGATCTGTTCTATATATTTTTGATTCCTCTAATGCATCTAACACTTCTTTATTTGGATGTTCATACCTATTATTCTTACCTACACTAATAATGGAATACTCTGGATTTATCTCATTTATAAATTCAATACTTGAACTTGTCCTACTTCCATGATGTCCTACTTTTAATACATCAATGTCAGGAAGATTGTATTTATCTATTATTTCTTTTTCAGTTGTACTTGATGCATCACCCATAAACATAAAATTATAACCACTAAGTTCAGTATAAATAACATTTGAATTATCATTTTCATTATCATATTCTTTAGTTTGTAAAAAATATAATTTGTTATTATCTATATTTAATTCTTTAATACACGAATAATATGGTATTTTCTTTTCATCCAATACTTTAATTAAATCAGTCTCTAGTTCATTAAATTCACCACAATTAAATATTACTTTCTCTACTTTGAAATTTTCTATTATGTATTTTGCATTTCCCATATGATCATAATCTCCGTGCGTTAAAATTAAGTAATTTAGTTTTTTAATACCTAATGATTTAAAATAAGGTATTAATTTATTTTGAGCTATATTATAATCACTAAACATATTTCCACCGGTATCAATTAAAATATTTTTATCTTTAATTTCTAATAAAATAGAATCACCTTGTCCAACATCAAGAATTGTTAAATAACTATTTTTATTAAAATATTTTATATTATTATGAATGACTAATATAATAATTAAAACATAAAAATATTTTGGTTTAATAAATATAAAGGTTATAATTATATAATAAATTATAAACAAATAAAAAGGTATTTTAGCCATTATTAAATTAATATTAAAATTATTACATAATAAAGTTAATGATTCCATAATATTTAATAAAAACAATAATATATTATCTAATATTGGAAATATTAAAGTTAACAATGATAAAGGAAAAATAATTAAAGATATAAATGGCACAAATAAAACATTAATTAAAGGACTCATTATATTTATATAATAAAAATTATTAATCATAATAGGAATACTTGCTATAAAACAAATTATTGAAGTAATAAATAATTTAACAAAATAATTATTAAACTTATTAGTTAAATTACCAAAATAAATTAAATAAAAACTTATTACAAAACTAAATAAAAATCCAACATTGTAAATATAATAAGGATTATAAAACAACATAAAACTAGCAATTAATAAAATTAAATTTTTTTTATCTATTTTTTTAAAGTAATAAAGAAAAACTGCTCTTAAAACAGAAGGAGTAAAATTAGTTAAAAAAGCATAAAAAATCAAAAATATACTTATTATAAAATAGCTATATTTAAATTTCTTTAATATTTTTGATAAAATAACAACTAATAAAGAAATATGCATACCTGATATAGCAAGTAGATGACTTACACCATTTTGTTGATAACTACTTAATATTTCATCACTTAAATCTTGTTTATCACCTAAGATAAATGTTTTCACATAATCTTTACTTTTTAATTTATCTATTCTTTCATATATATTGTTTTTAATTTCATATAAAATATTTTTATTATCTTTAATTTTAATAATATTATCAGCTTTTAAAATATAATATATTTTATTGCTTAATAAATATTTATTATAATTAAATAAATTAAATATAGTATTGTTATAAGGTTTAGTTAAATTACCATTTACTTTAATATAGTCACCTAATTTATAATCTATATTGACATAATAAGTTACTTTTATTTTTTCTTTAGATTTAATTATCAAATCAGTTTTATCAGAGCTATGAGTTATATTAATTATTTTACCAATTAAAGTTATCTCACCTTCTTGATAATTAGTGTGATATATTAAATTTTTGGTAATATAGAAAGTATATAAAATACTTAAAATCAAAATAATTTTACAAAGTAAGTCGATCTTTAATTTTTTCATAAGTTGTATTACCTATTCCATCTACTTCTAATAATTCTTCAATTGTTTTAAAACCATTATTTTTATTGCGATAATCTATAATTGCTTGAGCTTTTTTCTCACCTATTCCATCTAATGTCATCAAGTCATCTAAAGAAGCATTATTTAAAGATACTTTACCATTTTCTTCATTTTTATTATTAGAATTATTTTCATTATTAGGAATATTATCAATTTTATCTTCAATACAAGCATCATTTTCAAGTTTAGGACAAATGCACTCTTTTTCAATATATTTAATACTAGTACTTCCTTCTTTCATCTCATTAATTTCATCTTTTGTATATATAATAATAACCATTTCATCAATTACGTTTTTACTTAAATTAATAACACTAGTATCAGCTTCATTAGTTAAACCACCACTTATATTTATTACATCACTAACCCTACTATTTTCTTCTACTTCATAAACACCAGGATTTTTTACTGCTCCCTTTATATCTACCTTAATTTTAATATTAGTTACTTCTTCAATATTTTCTTCTTTTAATTCTAAATTATTTTCCTCTAATATTACCTCTTCAGTTGAATCATCTTTTATAAAAACAAATAACAACAATACAAAAACAATTAAAACTATCCATATGTATTTTTTTAAATAATACATAAAATCACCTCCTATTAGTTATATACGACAAAAAGAGGCCAATTTCCTTCTTAAATTAAAAAAAATTGTAATTTCTTACAATTTATTTCAAAATAATAACTTTTTTACTACCGTATTTTTTTTCTTTAATTATTTGATAATTTGTTTTAAATTCTTCTTCTATTTCACATACTATAATGCCATCTTCATTTAATAAATCATATTCTTCAATTTTTTCTAATACTTTGTCCATTAAATTATCATGATATGGAGGATCTAATAAAATAACATCAAATTTTATATCAAATTCTTTTAAAGCATCAAAACAATCTTTTTTTATAATTACTTTATTATCTATTCCAATCGTATTTTTTTTAATTGTATCAATTGCTATCTTATTATTATCAACGAAATAACATATTTTTGCCCCATTACTTAATGCCTCAATACCTAAACTACCACTACCAGCAAATAAGTCCAATATTACCTTATCTTTTAAATTATTTTGAATCACTGCAAACATTGATTCTTTAACTCTATCCATAGTAGGTCTAGTACCATTTATATTAAATCCTTCTAATATTCTTCCTTTATATTTACCACTTATTACTCGCATATTTACACCTATAAAAGAAAAAGTTCTATTTTTTTAGAACTTCTATAGCTTGACGCATTTTTAAATCGTATTTAACCATTTCTAAACCACCAAATAATTTTAAGAATTCATCTTTATCCATTTGATATTTAGTAGCTAAAGTAGTTGCTTCAGTTTCAGCTTGTTCATCTGTTACTTCAATATTTTCTTTATTAGCAATTTCTTCTAACATTAAACGATATGTAACACGATTAGTAGCTTCTTCTTTCATTTGATCTCTTAAAGCTTGTTCATCACTATTTGTAAATTGATAGAACATTTCTAAAGTAATTCCTTGCATTTTTAAATTTTCTTCATATTGTTTAATAATACGATCAAGTTCTTCATTAATCATTACTTCAGGAATATCAATTTTTGTATTTTTAGCAGCTTTTTCTAGTAATTCATCAATATATTTATTATCTGCTTCTGCTTCTTTTCTTGCTTTAATATTTTCTTCTAATTGTTTTTCTAAAGCTTCTTTAGAATCAATTCCTTCCATTCCTAAATCTTCAAAGAAATCTTTATCTAATTCTGGTAATTTTTGTTCTTTAATTTCTTTAACTTTTACTTTAAATACAACTGGTTGTCCTTTTAATTCTTCAGCATGATAATCGTCTGGGAAAGTTACATTAATATCTTTTTCTTCACCTTTTTCCATACCGATTACTTGATCTTCAAATCCTGGAATAAATGTGTTACTTCCAATTTTTAATGAATAATCTTCACCTTTTCCACCATCAAATGCTACGCCATCTTTAAATCCTTCAAAATCGATAACAGCAATATCGCCATTTTCTACTTTACCTTCTTTATCGATGTTTTCAATATATCTTTCTTGCATTTGTTTTAAAGCTTCACTTACTTCTTTTTTAGTAACTTTAACTTCTTCTTTTTTTACACCTAAACCAGTATATTTACCTAATTTTACTTCTGGTTTTAATGTTAAATTGAATTTAAATTCTACATATTCATCAGTAACTGCTGAAACATTTACTTCTGGTTGAGCAACAATAACATCGTCACCATTTTTTTCTAACATTAATTCATATGCTTTATTTAAACTTTCTTCTGCAGCTTCCATATAAATACTAGTCATACCATATTTTTTAACATACATTTCTTTTGGTGCTTTACCTGGTCTAAATCCATCAATTTTAGCATCTTTATTTAATTTTTTAAATGCTTTATCCATTGTTTTTTGCCATTCTTCACCATCAATTTTAATAATAACTTCTTTCATTATAATCCTCCTTCAAAGTTCAATAAATAGTATATAATATTTATTTTTTATTTTCAAGTAAAATCTTAAAAAAACATCTATTAAGATGTAATTTTAAAATATTTCAATTATTTTAACATTATAAGTTCCATTTGGACTTTCTACAGCAACAACATCATTAACTTTAGCTCCCAATATAGCTTTAGCTATAGGAGATTCATTAGAAATTTTATTAGCAAATGGATCTGCTTCAGTACTTCCAACTATTGAATAAGTTTCAACATCACCATCTTCAACATATTCTAATTTAACACTAGTTCCGATAGTTACTTTATCAGTTTTAACTTCATCAATAATTTTAGCCTTTTCAATTAAAACTTCTAATTCTTTTATTCTATTTTCAGTAATTGCTTGGTCATTTCTAGCAGCATCATATTCAGCATTTTCTGATAAATCGCCTAAAGCTCTTGCTTCTTTTAAAGCATTTATAACTTCTGGTCTTTTTTCATTAATTAGATAATCTAATTCATTTTTCATATCTTCTAAACCTTTAGCAGTTACGTAAACCTCTTTTGTCATTTTATTCACCTCTTCTTAAGTCTACAAAATAATACTATATTTTTTTTTATTTGTCAACCTTAATTCGCATTAAATCATTTTTATTTAATTTAAAATCAGTTTTCAAATAAACTATTTGTTTAGGATGTCTTACAATTTCAATTAAATTATTGTCTTCATCATAAATTTCATTTACTTGATAAGTATTTATTTTATCTGGACCAAAAAATTCAACTATATCCCCTTTCTTAAAATAGTTTCTTTGTTCGATAGTAGCAATTTTAGTATTTTCATTATAATCTAATACTACACCTAAAAAATCTTGATTAGATATTTCGATTCGATTATTATAGTAACTACAATTTTTGTCATAATTACCATCAAAAAATTGAACAATACTATCTCTATTTGCTACTCTAGATAGTATATTCTCGTAACTAGAATTGTATACATAATTTTTACTATAATAATCATCAATTGCTTTTCTATAAATATTTACAACTGTTGCAATATAATAAATAGAACGCATTCTTCCTTCTATTTTTAAAGAAGTTACACCCATATCACATATTTCATTTATATGTTTTAATAAAGATAAATCTTTTGAACAAAAAGTAAAGTTTTTATCTCCTTTTAAAATATTTTTATTTTCATCTAACAAATCAAAATCCCAACGACATATTTGACTACAACCACCACGATTAGCATCTCTATTAGTTAAATAATTGGATAATACACATCTACCACTATAACTTGCACACATTGCTCCATGAATAAATATTTCAACTTCTAATCCTACTTTTTTAATAATTTCTATATCTTCTTTTGTTGCTTCTCTACCTAGTACTACTCTAGTTACACCTAGATCTTTTAAGTACTCTACAGTTTCATAATTTAAAGTTGATTGTTGTGTTGATATATGAACTTCTAAGTTGGTATGTTTTTTCGCTAAATCTAATACAGTTAAATCACTAACGATAATGGCATCTACTTTTATTTCATCTAATTGTTTTAAATAATCAATTAAAAATTTAATTTCTTTATTATGTAATACAATATTAACAGTTACATAAACTTTTTTATTTAAAGAATGAGCAAATTCTACACCTTCTTTTAATTGTTCTAATGTAAAATTAATAGCATTAGCTCTTAATCCAAATAATTGTCCACCTAAATATACTGCATCTGCCCCATATAATAGAGCAAATTTTAATCTTTCTAAATCACCTGCTGGCGCTAATAATTCTGGTTTCATTTACTTCACCTTATAAACAGTTTCATTATAGAAAAAGCCCTTTCCTAAATTATTAAATAAATCATTTAATTGATTTTCTAATTGTTCAACATTGTCATTATTTACTTCATTAAATATATCTAATACTTTGCTAAATTTATCCTCATCAATTAAAAAACTATTTAAAATAATATAATCATAATCTAATAATAATTTTTCTTTTAAACCATTTAAAATAAAATCAGTATAAACAATAGTTTCGTTATTATCAACTAAAGGATAAATATGACCTTCTTTTTCCATATAATTTATTTTAGAATCATCTTTTAAATTAAATGTTTCTAAATAGTTTTTAACTAAATGTCTTCTTGATACAAACATAGGTAAATATCCGAATAAAGTAACCATTAATTTAGCATTAGTGTTTTCTTTTATTTCTTTCATTTCTCTTAAAGTAATATCATTAGATACCCAAGTATATTTAATATTTTTATCATACCAAAAATTAATTGTGTTATAGTTTGTAGTCATATGTTCTTGACTCCATACCAAATCATAATTTAGATTTAGTTTTTTAGCCAAATTAGGAATACTTAAATCATAAAATATAACACCCTTAATATTGTAATCATTTAATTTAATTAATGTTTCTTTTAAATAATTTATATCACTATTATGCATATTTTTATTTAAACAAACAAATACTTCTTTATCTATATTTTTTAAATCTTCTAATTCAAAATATGCTGGCATATTAACACTTAACCCTTTGATGCCTATAATTATTCCATCACATTTTAAATTAACTTGATTTAAATTAGAAATCATAATTAAAGTTTTCATTAAAATCACCGGTTATATTATATCATAATTTTTAATTATTAAAAAAAGCATTTTGAATGCTTTATTTTTTAATACGATATTTTTTTAAAATATACTTATTAACAATTGGCCAAGCGATCAAACCAAATACGAAATATACTATAAAATTAATTATAAATCTTTGATAATTAAATCCTTTGATTTCTTGAGTTTCTTCAGTAGATTCACCTTCTACATATTGAATTCCATCTCCGGAAACAGCAATACTATCTATTACATTTTCAATTAATGCTATTTCTTCATCTTTAAATGGAACTTCTTTTCTAGCAGTGAAAAAGTAACCTATAGAATCTATATATAAAAAATATTCGGAACAATATAAATCTACATTTTCATCATAATAATCATATTTTATATATTTATAATTATTTTCATATATTTCATAATCATCCGCTCCATATTTTTGAGCCAACATAAATGCAAATTCTTTAAATTCTTCTAAAGTCATCGGGCGATCTTCTTCAACCTTTTCACCATTAGTCATAACTATAAATTCAATTTTTTCATCAGCATCTGTTTCATGAAGTGCATAAAGATAGATTAAATTATCTTTTAAATTTTCTTGCAACAAATCATAATCTAAATCATATTTTACTAAAAAATAATCATTTCTATCACTTTCTCTTGTAAAAACATCCCAATTTTTATCAAAAGACATTGTAATTCCATATTCTTTAATTTCAAAATTTTCACCAAAAACAATTACAGGACATAACAGAAATAAAACAACAACAAATAATAACTTTTTCATAATACCACCTTACTTTATATAAGTATATCATATATTCAAAAGAAAAAAATGCTTATTCAGCATTTTTGTAAGCTTCTAATATTTTATCTTGGAACATCTTACGAGTTTCTTGGTTAATTGGATGAGCTATATCACGATATTCTCCATTTGCTTTTTGACGGCTAGGCATAGCGATGAATAAACCATCATTACCTTCGATAATTCTAATGTCATGAATTGCAAAACAATCATCAATTAGAACAGATGCTTTTCCTCTCATTCTTGAATTTTCTTTTTCTTCTTTACGAACTGTAACTGATGTAATTTCCATTTAAAAACCTCTCCCTTCAGTATTACAATTTAAGTATATCTTATTTTTTCCAAAATTGCAATAGTTTAATTATTTTTTTTAACTATTTGACTTTTTCAATTAACTTTTTAGGATTTTCTATTAATATTAAATTTGCAATTTCTTTTGAATAATTTTTTTCAATTAATTTAAATAATTCTTCTTTTATTTTAAAAATATTAAACACGTCTTTATTATAAAATTTATTATTCCATCCCATATCATCACTAGATATAAATATTTTATTAATTGGAAATTTAATTACATCAATCAAATATTTCAAATGTTTAATAAAATTTTCTTGTTTTTCTTGATAATTCATATTCTCATTATCTAATAATACAAAATTAACATATCCAACTAAACCAATATATCCACCTAATTTTTTTAATCTAATTAATTGTTCATTTGATAAATTTCTTTTATTATTACATAAAGTTTTTACATTAGAATGAGAAGCAATTATATTAGAATATTTTTCTTTTTCTATAATATCTAAAATATCATCAAATGTTTTTTCATTAGCATGAGAAACATCAATAATCATATTTAAATCTATAGCTTTTTTTATTAATTCTTTACCTAGTTCAGATAATCCTTTATTGCTTCTAATACCAGAGCCAAATTTATTTTTTTCATTCCAAACTGGTAATATCGATCTAAGACCTAATTTATATAAATGTTCTAATTCTAAAATATCATTTAAATAATCACAACCTTCAATACTATATATAAAATTAATATTTTTAGGAATTACATTATTTTGTTTTAATATTTCTAAATATTCAATACTTTCTTTAAATATTTTAGTTACATCAAAATATTCAATATTTAATTGCTCTTTCATTTCTTGTTTACTCATAAAATATAAATTAACAATTCCGCCAATTACATTATTATCATATATTTTTTTGATATCTTCTAGATTTAAATTTATTTTTTTATTAAAGACACAATAAAGTATCGTTAATAAATCATAATGCATATCATACATATTTATCCCCTAATAATCTATTTTAATGGTTTTAGTTATTACGTCTGTATAAGTAAATGATTTTTTACAGTTATTATTTAATTCAACTAAAAAAACATTTTCATATAATTCTTTAATGGTTACTTTATATTTTTCATATTTATTTCTACCTAAATTATATTTAATAGTCACTTCTTCTCCAATATAATTATTTAATTTTCCTCTTATTTGTTCTATCATCTTGGATACCCCGTATACATCGTTCCTTTTGTAATGACACCACCTATACCATTTTTACCATACTTAGTATTTTCGATTATATCTTTTAAATCAATATCTTTTCTAACATCTGACAAACTCATTTTGGTAGCTATTATAGCTGGATCTAGAGCATGAATATTAACTCTTTTAGGAGAAGAAGCAAAATTAGCTCCAGCTTTTATTAATTCTTCGTAATCAGATTGACATGCACCTGCTATTATAATTAATTTATCATGGCTTTTTTCAAATTTTCTTGCTTCTTTAATAGCTTTAACAAAATTATTACTATTTTTATAAGCACTAATATTATTCTGACTACCTTTTTTCTTATAATAAGCATCGTGTCCTGTTATAACAATTATATTTGGATTATATTCTTCTAACCAATCTTTAATATATAAAGGGACATTTTCTTCTGTTTCATTTATGCCCATTGCCCATATATTGGCTTCTTTATAATAATCTAAACATCTATTTAAATAATCTAAGTCACTATCTAGTGACCTCTGTTAAGTATCTATTTAAGTATTTTTTATTTCTTATATATAACATTATTTATATCCATGTTAAACTATAGTTTTTACAATTGATAATTTATGTAATGCTCTAGTCATAGCAACATAAAATAATTTTAGATCTATTATACAATTTTTATCAAATTCATTATCAACTAATATTACGCCATCAAATTCTAACCCTTTAGACAAATAACTAGGTAGTATATTAATATCATTATTATAATTCAAATTATCACTTGTTATCAAATTCAAATTTATTTTATCTTTCAATGCAACATATAATTTTTTTGCTTCTAAATTTGATTTTGTTATAATAGCAATTGTATTATATTGTTTTTTTAATTTTACAACCATATCTATTATATCATTTATATTACATTTATTTAAATATTCAACACTATCACCATGTCTTATAACTGGTATTGCTTTATCTAAATTAAGTAATTCATTTATCCTATTTGCTTCATTCATTATTTCTATAGTAGTACGGTAACTCTTATTTAATTTAAGAATTTCTAAATTATTAAATATATCATTTAAACATTTCCAATCACTAACACTTCTATATGAATAAAGACTTTGTGCTAAATCACCATATATACTAAATGTTGCATTTTTAAACATTTTTTTTAAAACATAGAACGCAAATTGTCCATAGTCTTGTGCTTCATCTATTACAATATGTCTATATTTATCAAATTCGCTACTACCATTTAATTTGAATTTTATATATAGCATAGCAGGTATATCCTCTACTTCAATAATGTTTTTGATTATGTCTTTTGTATCATAATTCAAATTATTTAATATTTCAATATAAATATTTTTGACTTTTTTATTTAAAACTGTAAAATGTTTTTTTAAATGTGTACCTATGTTATTTTTTAATTCATTTATAACTTTTTTATCTACATCATCCTTTATTAATTTCGAAATTATCTGATTTTTATTAACTTCTATATATTTGTTTAAAAGTAATAAGCATCTTTCAATTTTACTTTTGACACTTTCAAACATATTTTTATTTAAATCATTATAAATATCTAATATAATTTTCTTATCTATTATTTTTACATTATTAATTTTTAAATCTTCATTTGGAATTATTTGTAAATTATCAAAATATTCATCAATTATATTTTTTAATTTTAATGAAACTCTAAATTTTGAGTAATCATCTTTATCAGTAATTTTATCAAGTGAATTAATTATTTTATAATCTTCTTTTACATAACTTAAAAATAATTCATCTAAAGTATTTTGAGTTACTCCATTAACATCTAAATCTGGAAGAATACTAGAGATATAACTTACAAAGAATTTATTTGGACCTATTACCATATAATCACTTGGTTTGTATAAATCCCGATTATTATAAACTAAATATGCTATCCTATGTAATGCAACAGTAGTTTTTCCACTACCAGCAACTCCTTGTATAACTAAATTTTTATTAATATTTTCTCTTATTATTTTATTTTGCTCACTTTGTATAGTAGAAACTATATTCTTCAGTCTATTATCTGCACTTGCACTTAAATATGGTTTCAATAATTCATCATTACTTACTGTATCAACATCATTAAATCCAATTAAATGACTATCTTCAATAGTATATTGACGCTTTAAGATAAGTTCACCTTTGACGATTCCTTCTGGAGCATTATATTCTGCAGTACCAATATTAGAGTCATAATATAAACTAGATATTGGTGCACGCCAATCTACTGTAATTATATTATTATCGTAATCAATAACTCCTTTTTTACCAATATAGCAAATATCGTTAATATCACTCTTAAAATAAATTCTAGCAAAATATGGTTTTAATTTTGCTTTTTCTAAAGAAGCTATTTCATTTTCTAATTTAAATTTTTCTTCAAGCATTGCATCATAATCATATTTGTATATTTTTTTCAAATTAGTCAATTTTAAATTAGTATCATCTATTACTTTATCGTATTTATTTAAAGTAAAACTCAAATGGTCTAATTCTGTTTGCATATATTCACCTCCGAAATTGTCTTTAAAACATATCACATTTTACACGAATCGCATTATTTTGTCATTTTTTAATATAATAAAATTTTTTACAAAAAAAGAAGTATAATAACAAAAGAACTTTTATTTAAAATCTTCCCTTTTCCCATCTTTTATTACATATTCTTCATTTTTTTGCGAATCAAATACATAGGTAGCAATAGACTTGCTTTCTTCTTGTATATAGTCATTTTTTTTATTTTTAAATACCAAATCTAATTTTTCTTTTATTTGTTGTTTATTAAATGGTTTAGAAACATAATCAAAGAATCCTTGATTTATATATTTTTCTTTTGCACCAACAACTGCATCAGCAGTAACAGCAATTACCGGTATTTTGAAGTTTGGATTTTCCTTTAATTTTTTTAATGTGATTTCACCATTCATATTTGGCATCATAATATCCATTAAAATTAAATCATATTTATTAACATTAGAAACTTTTTCTAAACATTGTAAACCATCATAACATTCTTCAATTTCAAAATTATATTCTTCTAACATTTTTTTGGCAACTTTAATATTTAATTTATTATCATCTACAATTAATACTCTTTTATGTCCATAATCAAATGATTTATCTAAATTTTTATTATTTGAAATTATATTATTCTGAGCTATAAATTCATTAGTTGCTGATGATTGTTCTAATCTACTAATTTTTTGAGGAAGTTGTACAATAAAACCAGATCCTTCACCATATTGACTTTGAACATTTATTTTGCCGTTCATTAATTCAACTAAAGATTTAGTTATAGCTAATCCCAACCCTGTTCCTTCAATAGTAGTATTCATATCTTCTTCCAAACGATTAAATCTAGTAAATAATTTATTTATATTTTCAGCTTTTATACCTCTACCTGTATCTTTTACTATTATAATAAGAGTACACATACTATTCTTTATAATACATTTTAAATTTAATTCAATAACTCCTTGCTCAGTATATTTAACTGAATTAGTTAGTAGATTATTTAAAATAACTCTAATATGTGACATGTCGCCAATAAGCTCATATGGAATATCCTCTGCTATATTTGTCTTTAAAGTAATAGGTTTATCAGAAATTTTAATTGAAATAAACTTTTTTATCTTTTCAATTTCTTGTCTAATATTATATGGCTTTTCAATAATATCTATTTTATCATTTTCAATTTTATTTATATCCAAAATATTACCCACAATTTCTAAAAGTGTTTGCGATGCACTTTGTATGTCTTTTAAATCATCTACTATCTCTTGTGGAAGTTTATTATAATTTATAATATTTTCACTTAATCCAACGATAGTGTTTAAAGGTGTTCTTATTTCGTGGGACATACTAGATAAAAAATCACTTTTAGCACGATTTGCTTTTTCTGCTTGAGTTTTTGCTAAATTTAGTTGATTTATTATTTTCACATCTGGATTTTCTATAGTATGATACATAATTAATAGTATATATGCATAAAAGAAACCTTCAAATATTAATTCGTGATAAATATTTCTTAAAACAAAACCTATCAAATATAATAAAATTAATATTAAAAATGGAGTTATTTTAATAATGTTATTTTTTTTAAAGAGTAAAAATAAAGTTAATCCAACAAAAATAATAAAAGTCATTACGGAATAAATTATTGTTATGTTATAAGACAATCCATTTCCATCCAAAACATTATCATAAAATATAACATTTAAAGGTGAAAATAAAACTAATAAAATAAATATAATCGTAATTAGCGTAAACAATATATTGCTAAATTTAGATTTCTTTAAATCATTATTAAAAACTGTAAAACAATATTTTACTGAAAAATAATTTAGTATGATTAGAACACTCATATAAATTTTTTGACATATTTCAATAAAAAAATAATTATAAGTTATTTTAGCAATTATAAAAGTTATCAATCCAATTATAATAAATAAAATAGTTAAAAACAGCAATTTTGAATATATATTTATTTCTGTATTGTCTATATGCTTTTTTGAAAAAAACAAAATAGTAAGAGTCAAAACTATTAATAAACCTACGCTAGGTAATAAAACTGCTTCCATATATAAACTCCTTTATCTAATCTTAATTATTTTTAAGTCTTTTTACAAATTCTATTTTATCTCTCATTAAAAATGCATTGTGTTTATCTATATCTAATGTATTTAAAAAATTAAATACTTCGTCTTCACTTATAACATTTTTGTCATGATAACTTTCCCTAATTGCATCAGCTAAAGAAAATCCATATCCATAATTACATCTGTCAACAATTTCTTTTTGAAATGTTTGTAAATAATTATCATTTATTTCTTCTCTTTTTAAAATTGGTTGTGTACTTATAATATCCCATTTCAAAGACACTAATTTATCTCGTAATTCATCTGTCAATTCTTTTATGCTTTTAGGATTTTCTTTAGATATAGTATAATTTTTCCCAATATTAAAAAGGAAATTATTATCATATTGTTCTACTGCTATGGGTACAATTTCAGCACCCGTTTCTTGAGCCATTCTAACTGTCCCATTAAAAATTTTCATTACTAACAAATTAGGAGAAACATTCCAAGCTCCTTCTGGATAAATTAACAAATTTCCCCCGTTTTGCAATAATTCAATTGCTCTATTAAATGCAATTTTTCTATCTTCTTTATCTGAAGTTTCTAATGGAATAACTCCATTAAGTTTCAAACCCATATATATGAATTTTCTATAAAGAATTCCTGGATCTCCTAACATTAAATATGCAGGTTTTTTTATTACTTGAAATGTTCTTTGAATATCATTTCCTCCAATATGAGTACAAGCATAAATTTTAGGTTTATCGCTATTTTTGTCGTGTAAATCACTAATGATAGAAATTTTTTCTTTTGATAAAATTTGATCTATTTTTAGAATTAAAATTATGATAAAATGTAATTTTTTCCTAAGGTCTATAAAATTTAACTTTTTTCCACAATTATATTCATATTTTCTTAATTCACAATAATATTTAACTAATTCTTCAATTGCTAAATTTCTAATTTCAAATAAATTAAGATGTTTAAAATCATTCATATATTTTCTCCCAACTAAATATAAATTTCTTCTTTACAATATTATAACATATTTTTTTGTAGAAATATAGTTCAAAAAAAATACATTAGTTAGTATAAAGTTAGATATATTAGTTAGTATAAAGTTAGATATATTAGTTAGTATAAAGTTAGATATATTAGTTAGTATAAAGTTAGATAATTTATATATTTAAAATTTTAATGAATCAATTAAATAACATTAAAATAATATTTTAAAGTAGCAAATGCTACTATACATTTTGACGAATCTAGTTCTCATCTTCATATTATAGGAGTTCCTTATAAAGATAATTGTAAAACAGGTTTATCAAGACAAGTTGGAAAATCTGATGTATTTACTAAAGAATCATTAACTATGATTCAAGATAAAATGAGAGATTATTGTATCAATTCCTTTAATAAAGTTTATAGTTTAAAAGAAGAAATTAAAGAAAAACAAAAAGGTAGGAATCGAGATATTAATGTAAAAGATATGGGCAATTATCAGAGAATGAAAAAACAACTAATTGAAGATAAAGATAAATTAGATAAAGCCAACAAAAAATCATTGGAACTAGATAATAAGTCCAATGATATAAAAGAACAAATTAATAATCTTAAAATTTCTAAATTGAATAAAGATAATCTCATTTTATCGAAAGATGATAAAGAAAAACTTATTAAATATATTGATGAAGTCGATAAAACCAATAATGACTTTAAATCAATTCAAAAACTATCTATTACTTTAAATAATGTAGATACTGAACTTAAAGAAAATAAGAGAAATATTACCAAATTAGAAAAAGAAAATTATAAGTTAAAACAAACTATCTCATATTGGAAAGATAAATTTGATAAGTTAATTTCTTTCCTACATGGTAAAATTCATAACTGGTATGATAAAGATGATAAATATTTAAATGTTATTAATGAAATGTATAAAGATGAAGTTCTTGATGATGAAGATATTGAAGATATAGGATTAAGTACAGAAAAAGACGATTTTGAAATATAGGTTGCAAATATCTAAAAATATAAAAGAGACAAAAGTTCTCTTCTATTTTTTTAACTTATTCGATATTATTTAATCCAATTTCATATGGAAACATAATAGATATGTCCTTTGGTTCGTTTGTAAAAATAATTCTCTTATTATAGGCAATAATAAATCCAAATTCAAACATTGTTCCTTTACCAATAATACCATTAGGATTACATACAATGATTGCATCAGCTTTTATAAATTTATTCATATGATCATACTTATGTCTCCATGAATCTCTTTCATTTTCTAAAGTTTGTCCTTCAAGTAAAATGAAGTCTGTACCTATCGTTTCTTGAACAACATCTTTTGTCCATGGACTTAATATTTCAACATTATGTTGTTTTAATTTATCCATTAATTTACATATTTCCACCATATTTTTTTGAAAGCTTCCACATATAACGACTTTTCTAAACTCTTGATTCCAAATTCCTTCAATTATATTACTTACTTTTTTATTCTCTATTTCTTGATTTAAATAAAATTGTTCTAATTCTTTATTAATAATATTAAAATAAATTCCATGTTTTACAAAAATATGAATAGTTAATTGAATCTGTTCATTTAAAGAAAATTCTTGAAAGATTCCTGTTGCACATAATCTTAAATTCTTAGTATTAAATGTATTTTCTCTATTTAGGTTGTATAAGTAATTATCTATTTTATTATACAATTCGTTATTAACTAATGTTTCATTAAAATATATGACATCTTCTTTAATTTTAATAATTTGATTGTTTTGTACTTCATAGATAGTTATTTTGTTTGTTTCAAAGTGAACAAATCTTTTATTGTTTTCGTTCATAATTTTTATTCTCCTCTTCATTTTTTGTGAATGCATTTAAATATTTATTTAAATAATATTCTTTATTTTTTGAATTATATTGCATTATAAAACGTGGATGCTCTAGTGGAATTATTTTATCGAAAAAACAATATTTCTCATTTATCTCCATCAAAAAATCATAATTTTCTCCACTTCCAATACAATAACACACCGATCTATCAATATTAAATTCCATTTGCATTTTTAAAGTTTGTATTATAAAGTCATATAAAGTTTCCTGCAATTTCTTATTTTCATAATAATTGCAATTAACTTCTCTACCCTTTGAATTTATCCTTACAATTCCTAGTGGACATATAAAATTCATATAAAAATCATTATAGAATCTATCCGTTCCACCATACATATCAATAACGTCATATAAAAAATTTGAAGATGACTTATTAACATAAAAATCATCTATAAAAATTCCAGTTTGATTTTGTAAATGTTGGGCATCTTCATACGGTATTCCTGTGATTGCCGTTCCTCTTCTAGCTGGTGAACTTCCCAAAATCATTCTTCTTTTCTTATTATCATTATAAAATTTATGATAAAAAATTTCTATAATTTGATTAATTTTGTCTCTTGAGTCACCACAAAATGGATTAATTATTTTATAACCTTCAGGTAGAGAAAGATTTGTATTTGACAAAAACTGATCAAACTCTATTATTTTTTGCGAAATAAATTGATTGTTATTCATAATTTTTCTAACTCCTTTCTTTATTTAATTTTGCCAATAAATATAGTTCCTCACTTGTAGTAAGTAATTTGAATTCTTCAAATCCTAATCGATACATAATATGAGAAAGATATTTAACACTATCTAAACCCTTATAAATATCAACAAATTCTGTTCCAGGAATAATTAATCCAGTAATTATTGAAGAATTGGAACTTAAAAAACCATTTGCAATAGAAATCATTATTCTAGAATTTGTTTTTAAAATTCTTTTTGCTTCATTTAATGCTTTTTCAATATTAAAAAAAGATGAATTAAACGTTCTTAATGATATATAAATATCATATTCATTATTGTTAATCATCTCTAGATTTTCAGCTGATGAAACAATTATTTTTGATTGAGGAATTATATTTTTAACTTTTTTTAAACCATCAGGTGCAATATCTACAAAAGTAATACACTTACAATCTTTAAATAATACTGAAGCCTCATTTCCAGAACCAACTCCAATATCTATTATGTTTTCATTAAACAAATCACAAGAAAGTGCTTTACAAGCTTTATAAAAATTATCGCTCCATGCATCATTTATACTTCGTACATCATTTTTGTAATCATATAATGAATATTTTTTATTAAAAGCATTTGATAGTGAAGTGTTTACAATATAATTTGCGTCTTTAATAGAAAAATTATACTTATCGATTAAAAGAGTAATTAGCTTATCTTTAGTTTTGTTGTTACTTATTTCCTCTTTTGATATATCTAATCCATACTTTGACAATTGCTCTTTTACAAATTCACTTATTCGTTTTTCTGAATAATATATATTATTTTTTATACTTTGTAAACTATTAGAAAAAGAATCATGATTTTTTGAAATTATGATTTTTTGCAAATTTTCTGGATATCTTTTTACATTTTGAAGTTGTAAAACAGGATCATTTTTTAAATATCTATTTAATTTTGGATCAGGTAGCCCAATATAAATTTGATGTATTATTATTTTTTGTATAATTTTATTTAAACTAAAATTACCTTCTTTATATGTATTTATAGTTAAATAAAGTTCCTCGGCTTCATGAATATTTAATTTTTTTAACCTGCCTAAAATATATTCAGCCCAATCATTATTATCCTGATATTTATTAGAACAAAGAATCTTGCCATTGTTGGCTACTATTACTCCCACAAAAACATCATCATTTTTGATAGCAATATCTATTGTTTCTTTCATCAATTCTAATTTAATATTTTCCATATTAAGCTCCTACTTAAATTGTAATTTTACTAAATTCATTTTTTACCAAATCTAACTCAATAGATTTCCATAAAAATGTAGACACAATTGTTTCATAACCCTTCCATTTTTCAAAATATATTTTAATATTTTTACTAGTTGGTAACTCTGATAAATCATACATCCATTTTATCGTTCGCCTTATTGTTCCATCAGATTTTGATAAAATATCTTCTCTACCTAAAGAAAAGATAAGATACATTTCAGCAGTCCAACGCCCGATACCTTTAATTTTTGTTAAATCTTCTACTATTTGTTCATTCGTACAATAACTATAATTATTAAAATCTATATTCCCATTTACAATTTCTAAAGCAATTCTTTTTATTGTTTCAACTTTTCTTTCAGATAATCCTATTGCTTTTATATCATTATTTTTAACTTTTAAGATATAATTTGGATTAATAGGAGCAAATTTAGACTTAAATTTATTCCAAATTGTTTCTCTTGCTTTATCACTTATTTGTTGACCTATAATGTATTTTATAATGCATCTAAATCCATCTGGTTCTAATTGTAACTCGGTACATTGGATATATTTTATTAAGTACTTTAAACATTTATCGGTTGATAATAATATCTTTACTTTTTCGTTGCTAATATCATATTTAATCGTTTTCATAATGTTCCTTTTAAAAATTATTTTAATTTACTAATAATGTTACTTTCCAATAATCTCTTTAAGATATGCCATGAAACAGTTTTTTCAGTTAATCCATTATAATTGTCATTTATTTTGTTAATTATTTCATCACAAGGAAAATATTTAACCTCTTCAACCTCATCCTCTTGTAATGTTAATTTATTAACATCAACATCTTTTAAAATTAAATAACATTCATCAAAATGATTATTTATATATCCATCTTTATTATATACTGATGTGGTTCCAACGATATATTTGATTTCATTATCTTTTACATCAATTCCAAGTTCTTCTTTGCATTCTCGAATCAATGCTTGTCTACCAAATTCTCCAGCATTAACGTGACCACCAACGGTTACATCCCATTTATTTGGCCATAATTTTTTATTTTTACTTCTCTTTTGAAGCAATATATTAAAATTTTTATCTATTATAAATGCATAAACAGCTCTATGCCAATATCCATTTTTATGACATTCATCTCTACTAGCAACATTACCTGTAAATTCACCTAGTTCATTTAAAACATCAAAAAAATCATTCATTTCAAATACACCTCCATACTTATTACCATTATAGTATATCATAAAATGACAAATTTTAAAAATTAAAAACTAAAAAAACATAGTAATGTTTTAATTTTATAATTTAAGTATAACCCCTGCTTTTAATACCGTTTTATTTCAATAATATTATTTTATCAATTAGATATTTGAGTTCTGGTAAATTTTTTTAGTTCAATGAAAATTAAAGCTAGAATTGGTATTTATGCTAAACAATTTTAGATTCAACACAAATCTTGTTAATAAAAGTAAGAATTTATAATTTCTAGAAAAAATACCGAAACTCAAAATCAGTTAATATGTCAATAATTTTTGATTAATTCCTAAAAATAAATTAAAATAATTTCTTAATTAGTTCCTTTTTCTTTTGAAAATTTATTATTTGCCCGCCCGCTCGATTTTACGCATTTACAAATGCATAAAATCGAGCGGGCGGGCAATCATTTTTTAGT
>CALVSO010000012.1 GCA_944359055.1 uncultured Bacilli bacterium
AAAAGCAAAAGCCACCGAAGAAGGAGAAATATCTAATCGTGAGATTAGATGTAGTCAAATTTATTTGACTTTTGTTCATAATTGTTTAAAATCCTTTTAAATAAATATTGAATAGTACTTATAAAAATGATAAAATATTTATATGAAGAAAGGAATCTAAAATAATTAGATTATATGTGATAAAATGAAAATATTATGTTTAGGCCATGCTACTTATGATGTTACTTTACCATTGGATGAATATCCAGTTGAAAATACTAAGAATAGAGTTCAAGAAAGAATCGAATGTGGAGGTGGTCCAGCTAGTACAGCAGCTTATTTATTAGGTAGTTGGGGAGCTGACGTTCATTTTGCTGGTATAGTTGGTAATGATTTTTATGGGCATAAAATAAAAGAAGAATTTGAAAGTGTTAATGTTAATACGAAATATTTGGAATTAAGAGATAATCATAGTACAACATCTAGTTTTGTTCTAGCTAATAGGCAAAATGGTTCGAGAACTACTTTTGCTTATAAGCCTAAAAAAGTAGAAATGAGTAAATTTGAATTAGATTTTAATCCTGATGTTATTTTGATTGATGGTCAAGAGTATGAAATGAGCAAAAATTTATTAACTAAATATCCTAATGCATTAACTATAATAGATGCAGGACGAGATACTAACGAAGTAATTGAATTATGTAAAATGGTAAAATGGGTGGCTTGTTCTAAAGAATTTGCAGAAAAAGTTACTGGTATGGAAATAATTTATGATAATAATGAAACTATTAAAAATGTTTATTCTAAATTAAAAGAAATATTTAAAAATGAGGTAGTAGTAACTTTAGAAGATAAAGGATGTTTGTATAATTTTGAAATTATTAAATCAATTAAATTAAAATCAATTGATTCTACAGGTGCTGGCGACATATTTCATGGAGCTTTAACATATTATTTAGCTAATGGATATGATCCTAAATATGCTTTACAATTAGCGAATTATGCGGGAGCTATATCAGTAAGCAGAATAGGTACTAGAAATTCAATACCGACAAAAGAAGAAATGGAAGCAGTATACAATGAATTTAAATGATTTAATTTTTATTGATTCTTTGCCATCTTTAGATTTGCATGGCTTTGATCGTGAAACAGCACGAGTAGCAATCAATGACTTTATTAATGATAATATTAAAATGAAAAATAAATTTGTTGTTATAATTCATGGTATTGGCAGTGGAATATTGAAAACTACAACTCAGAAAACATTATCTTGTAATAAGAGAGTAATAGAGTTTAAAATAAATCCTTTTAATATAGGATGTACCTTGGTAAATATTAATTTGACAAAATAAAAAAACATGATATAATATATGGCAACAACGGAGGAATATTAGATATTTATCTAATTTGACAAATAAAAAAAGTTATGGTAGTATATATGCCACAAAAAAAGAGGGGGAATTTATATGTACGAAGAAAGAAGAAATACATTTAGTTTAAGAGACATAGTTTTACAATTATTAATGGTTATATTGTTTACTTTAATTATGATTTGGCTATTTCCTACTAAAAGTTATTTAAAGGACAATTTTGTAGGAAAAGAAGAATTACAAAGTGAAATAAGTGAACAATTACAATCAATTTATGGTAGATTATTTGCTGATAATATTGAAAGTATGCGTGATGCTGCTAAAGGATATTTCACAAATGCTAGATTGCCACAAAAAATTGGTGATTCTGTTACTTTAACTTTAGGAGAAATGTTAGATAAAAAATTGGTATTATCATTTAAAGATAGTAACAATGAAACATGTGATATCAACAAATCATATGTTAAAGTTACTAAGATGAATGACGAATATCAAATGAAAGTTCAATTATCATGTTCAGACTATGAAGATTATATTATAGTTTATATGGGATGTTATGATTATTGTGATTCTGATTTATGTATTAAAGATGAAACACCTACAACTCCATCTAAACCTGATAAACCAACAGATCCAGATCCTGAAACACCAGTTGTAAATAAAAAATATGAATATGAATATCGTTTAGATGTTCAAAACACTTATTCTAATTGGGGTCCATGGTCAGCATGGTCAAAAAATAAAGTTTCAGCTGGTAATTTAAAACAAGTTGAAATTAAAACTGAAGAAGAAATAACTGGATATAGAACTGAAACTTATATTGATTATGAAACAGTAATTGAATATCAAACTAAAACTACTCAAGTTCAAACTGGTACTAGACCTGTAGCTAATGGTACATATGTTGTTGATTCTAGACCAGCAACTCCTAGTACTTCAGGCGGTGGATATGGAAGTTGGGTATATCAAGGATATGTAACATCTAAGTATGCTTTATCTAATAGTAATACAGTTAAGTATGAATATGTCAGTCATAAAACAACTGTTGATTGTTCTAATGTTTGTCAAAACGTAACTGTTTATACATATAAAAAATATACAAGATCATATAATAGTGGTTCTACAACATATTCTTGTCCATCTGGATATTCATTAGAAGGAACAAACTGTGTTAAAAGAGAAACAAAATATACTTATGAACCTATTTATGAAACAGTAACTACTACAGTTCCAGTTGAAGTTAAAAAACCAGTAGAAAAAACAAGACAAGTTCCAATTAAAGAAAATGTTAAATATTACAGATATAGAACTCGTGAACAATTCACTATTGCAGGTACTTATTATAAATGGAGTACAAGCAAAAATGATAAAAACTTGTTAGATCAAGGATATTACTTAACAGGAAACAAAAGAGAAGTGTAAACTTACTTCTTTTTTGTTTGACTTTTAATAATGTTTATGCTAAAATTAAGAAGAATAGAGGAGAGTCGAGGTGGATAAAATATGAAGGATAATTATTTGTTCGAATATGTTAACGAAAATGAATTTAGGAAATATGAACGATCATTAAAAAAATATAATATGTTGGCGTATAAAAAATTATATTTTTCATATTATCCATCATTTAAAGAAGGTAATTTTTTAGGAGAAATTATTTCAGTTAATGAACAAAATAATTCTAAAAATTATGAATTAAAATTGCCGACAGATATCATGTTTTCAAAAGTACACGGTGATATAAAATTACATTATACAGTTTATCTTAATGAAAAAATAGTTATGCTAGATAAAATAACACCAGAAGGTATTTTAGGTGAAGGACATCAATCAGAATTAACTACTTATAAAGGGGTTATGGTGTCAAAAGAAAATCAAGAAAAAGATATGTTTAAAATCAATTTATTAAAAATGTTACAAAAATAAAATCAAAGGACTATTACTTTCCTTTGATTTTTTTATAAAAAAAACAACCAAAAATGGTTGATATTTATGCTTACTGGTGCGAGTGAAGGGACTTGAACCCCCATGCCGTAAGGCGCTAGATCCTAAGTCTAGTGCGTCTGCCAATTTCGCCACACTCGCATAAAGTGGTGGACCCTGTAGGACTCGAACCTACGACCGCCCGGTTATGAGCCGGATGCTCTAACCAACTGAGCTAAGGGTCCATGTATCAACTGATACTTCAATATAATAACACATTTATATATAATATGCAATATATTTTTAAAAAATTTTTGTTTTTTTTCAAATTTGACAAAATTAAAAATTATGTTATAATATATGCAACTACTGAGAGATATTAGAAAATTTATCTAATTTGACAAATAAAATAAGTTATGGTAGTATATACGCTACAAAAAAGAGGGGGAATATTTATGAAAAAAAATTATTATGAAATGTTAGGTATCACTAAAGATGCTACAAAAGAAGATGTATTAAATGCTTTTAATGAAATTGCTAGAAAATATTATCCAAATGGATTCGCTACTGAAGATGCTACTGAATTAGCGGAATATGAAGAATTACATCATGCAAAGGAAGTATTAAAAAATCGTGAGACACGTGAAGAATATGATAAAACTTTAAGTGTTAATTCAGTAAAAAATTTAAAAGTTAATCCTAATGCAAAAAAAATATTAAGTAAAGGGAATGTTGCATTTGCAAGTTTAGTTGTAGCAGCTGCTTTCTTTGGATCTTTATTAGGAAATAGTATAGATAATTGGTCTAATAATAAAGATACAAAAAATGTTGATAGTAGTATTTCTACTGCTAGTGAAAGAGACGTGAGTGAGCCAGTTGAAACAATTGTAGAGCAAAAATTATTAACTGCTGAAAATTTTGAAGAAAAGGTTCAAGAAATATTAGCAGATAATAATGAAAAAGGTTTAGACGTGGATCCAATATTTATTAGATCGGCTTTATTTATTACTAATATTGATTATTTAGATCAAGATGATATAAAAAAATTATATGGTAATACCGATTTAAATATGGTCGAAGAAATTCAAAATATGTATAATTATACTTCGGCTGTAGAAACGCACAATTTAAATTTATTTTTAGGAACCAAAAAAGGCGATTATATTTCATTAGCTAAATTAGTATATTTGTCTCAAGATAAAACGATGATAACAGAATTAGATAAAGAATTAGTTGATTTAGCAAATGGTGTGAGAAATGATACTATTACTGAAGAAGAATTCCAAGAATCATTCTATTATGTTACAAAATTTTATGATGGTCAAGGTTGGTTTACAATAAACAATATTGATTATTCTAACTATTCTTTTTCATCAGGAGGCGGATTATTATCTGAACAATATTGGCCTGCATTTTCTTGCATTTATGCTAAAAGTAAGCATTATAATGGTGAAAATTATGTTGCAGTTCGTACTTTATCTGAAGGAACTGAAGAACAACCTGCAGTTATTAATGGTTCTAAATATTTAGGTGCCATTATAAATCACGAAGCATTAAGTTGTTTAGATAATAGTGAAAAAACAATGTAAAAACGCATTATTGCGTTTTTTGTTTTATTTTATAATTCAATATGATATAATAATGTAGAAGGTGATTAAATATGAAATTATATAACACATTAAATAAAAAAGTAGAGGAATTTATACCTAATAATAAAGATTTAGTTACTTTATATACTTGTGGGCCTACTGTTTATCATTATGCACATATTGGAAATTTAAGAACTTATATATTTGAAGACATATTAGAAAAAGGGTTAGAATATATTGGTTATAATGTAAAAAGGTGTATGAATATAACTGATGTTGGTCATATGTCTAGTGATGCCGATACTGGTGAAGATAAAATGATTAAAGGGGCTCAAAGAGAACATAAAACAGTATATGAAATAGCAGATTTTTATACTAAAGCTTTTTTTGATGATTGTGATAAATTAAATATTAGAAAACCTAAAATAGTTGAAAAAGCATCAGAACATATCGATATTTATATAAAAATGGTTAGTAAACTATTAAATGATGGATATGCTTATATATCAAATGGTAATGTTTATTTTGATATTTCAAAAGCTAAAGATTATTATAAATTATCAGGTAAAAATCCAGATGAATTAATAATTGGAGCAAGAGAAGATGTTACAGAAGATATTCATAAAAAAAATCCTTATGATTTTGGTTTATGGTTTACTATTAGTAAGTTTGAAAATCAAGCAATGAAATGGGATAGTCCTTGGGGAGTAGGATATCCGGGATGGCATATTGAATGCTCAGGTTTATCAATCAATTATTTGGGTGAATATTTAGATATTCATTGTGGTGGGGTAGATAATATATTCCCACATCATTCTAACGAAATAGCGCAATCAGAAGCTTATTTAGGGCATAAATGGTGTAATTATTGGTTACACGGAGAACATTTAAATGATTCTACTGGAAAAATGAGTAAATCTAAAGGTGAATTTTTAACTGTTTCTTTATTAGAGAGTAAAGGTTATAATCCTTTAGCGTATAGATTTTTTTGCCTTCAATCACATTATCGTAATCAATTAGTATTTAGTTATGAAGCATTAGATAAAGCTAATAACACTTATAATAAATTATTAAATAAGATTAAAAATATCAAAGAAGATGGAAATATTGATAATGATATAGTAAAAAAATATCAAGATAAATTTAAAGATGCAATAAGTAATGATTTAAATACTTCTTTAATGTTAACTTGTTTATATGATATATTAAAAGAAGATACAACAGATAATACAAAATTAGAAATAATCAAAGATTATGATAAAGTTTTATCATTAAATTTATTAAATAATGAAAAAACATTAGATGAAGAATTAATAAAATATATTAATGAAAAACTAGAAGAAAGAAAATTAGCTAAACAGAATAAAGATTACGAAAAAGCTGATAATATAAGAAAAGAATTAGAAAGTAAAAATATTAAAATAAAAGATACCAGAGAAGGTACAATATACGAGGTGATTTAATGGATTTATTTATATATTATGGATTAGGATTATTAGGATTAATAATTGTTTTATGGGCACAATTTAATGTGACAGGTAATTATAAAAAATATAGAGAATATAAAGTGAAATCTAATTTAACTGGTCAAGAAGTAGCTAGAAAAATATTAGATGCAAATGGTTTAAAAGATGTTTATGTAGTTGAAACTAAAGGTGAATTAACAGATCATTATGATCCTTCTAGAAAAGTTGTTAGATTATCTAGTGCAATTTTTCATGAAGAATCTATTTCTTCAGTTGGTGTTGCCGCTCATGAATGTGGTCATGCTATTCAAGATAAAGAAGGATATACTTTTATGAGAATTAGATCTGCTTTAGTGCCTTTTGTAAATTTAGTTTCATATTTGGGTTATTTTGGATTAATTATATCTATATTTGCAGGGTTAACTGGTTATTTAAAAATAAGTATTTTAATTTTAGGTGTTACTATATTGTTTCAATTAGTTACATTACCAGTTGAATTTGATGCTTCTAAACGTGCAAAAGAACAATTAATTTCTTTAGGTTTAATTGATAACAATGAACATGAACAAGTAAGCAAAGTTTTATTTGCTGCTGCTATGACATATGTAGCAGGATTGATTTCTAACTTATTACAATTATTAAGATTAGTTTTAATATTAAATGATCGAGACTAGTGGATTATTAGTTGTTAATAAACCAAAAGATGTAACAAGTAGAGATGTAGTTAATGAAGTATCAAAAATATTTAAAACTAAAAAAGTTGGTCATACAGGAACATTAGATCCTATTGCTACTGGTGTTTTAGTTTTAACTATCAATAAAGCTACTAAATTAAGTGAAATAATAACTAGTGAAGAAAAAGTTTATCAAGCTGAAGTTGTTTTAGGCATAAAAACAGATACCTTAGATATAACTGGTAGTATTTTAGAAGAATATAATACAAATTATAAAAAAGAAGAGATTGTTAAAGTATTAAATTCTTTTATTGGATCATATAATCAAGAAGTACCTATTTATTCTGCTGTTAAAATAAATGGCAAAAAATTATATGAATACGCTAGAAATAATGAAGAAGTTACTTTGCCTAAAAGAATGGTAACCATTAAAGAAATTAAATTAGATGAATTAAATTATATTGATAATAAAACAGTATTTAAATTTACTTGCAAAGTAAGTAAAGGAACTTATATTAGAAGTTTAATTAATGATATTGCAACTAAATTAAATACTATTGGAACAATGAAAAATTTAACAAGAATAGAACAAGGTAATTTCAACATTAAAAATTCTTATACTTTAGAAGATATTAAAAATAACAACTATAAAATAATACCAATTAAAGAAGCTTTAAAAGATTATTTTACTGTAAAAGTAGATGATAAATTAAAATTTAAAGTTATGAATGGTCAAATATTAGATAATATTTATAATCAAGAATATGTATTATTTATAGATGATGATGTAATTGGATTATATAAAAAAGAAGGAAATAAGCTAAAACCTTACAAAATGTTTATTTAGCTCTTTACTTTTTATTAAATATAGTGTATTATTAAATAGTACTTATTTCTAGGAATTAAATCTTCTCCGGTTTATTTCTTGGATTTGAGCAAATATATAAGAAAGGAGATTTATAAAATGGCTTTAACAAAAGAAAGAAAAGCAGAATTAGTTAAGAAATTTGGTAAAAATGAACAAGATACTGGTAGTATTGAAGTTCAAATCGCTATCTTAACTGATGAAATAAACACTTTAACTGAACATTTAAAAGAACACACTCATGATTTCCATTCAAGACGTGGGTTACTTAAAAAAGTAGGTCAAAGAAGAAGTTTATTAAATTACTTATTAAAACATGATGTAACAAGATACAGAAAAGTAATCAAAGAATTAAATTTAAGAAAGTAGGCACTCTTTTTAAGTGTCTTTTTTTATTAGGAGGAATTATGAAGAAAACATTTGAATTAGATTTTAGAGGAAGAAAAATTATAGTTGAAAATGGAGAACTTGCTAAACAAGCACATGGATCAATATTAGTAAGATATGGTGATACAGTTGTTTTATCGACTGTTGTTATGTCTAAAAATGTTAATTTATTAGCTGATTTTTTTCCATTAATGGTTTTATATAATGAAAAGTTATATTCAGTAGGTAAAATACCAGGCGGATTTATTAAAAGAGAAGGAAGACCTACAGAAAACGCTACTTTAGCTGCTCGTATGATCGATAGACCAATGAGGCCTTTATTTCCAGAAGATTTTAAAAATGAAGTCCAAATCGTAAATACTGTTTTATCAGTTGATCAAGATAATAGTCCTGAAATAACTGCTTTATTTGGTTCTTCTTTAGCTACTTGTATAAGTCAAGTACCATTTAATGGACCAGTAGCTGGAGTTAAAGTTGGAAGAGTAGATGGTAAATTTATTATTAATCCAACTGTTGAAGAAACTGAAAAATCTGATATAGATTTAACTGTATCTGGAACTAAAGAAGCTATTAATATGGTTGAAGCAGGTGCTAAAGAAGTTAGTGAAGAAGATATGCTTGAAGCTTTAATGTTTGGTCATGAAGCAATTAAAGAATTAATTGAATTTCAAGAAAAAATTATTGAAGAAATTGGTGTAGAAAAATATGATTATCCTAAATTAGAAATATCTTTAGAATTAACTAATGAAGTAACTGATTTAATTAAATATGATATTGATAAAGCATTAAGAATTAAAGATAAGTTAGAAAAATACGCTAAATTAGATGAAATTAAAGAAAATTTATTAGAAAAATATACTGATGAATCTTTAAAAGAAGATGAATTAAAAGAATTATTAACTAAGGTAGCTAATATATTTGAAAATGTAAAGTATGAAGTATTTAGAAATATTGTAGTTAAAGAAAAAATAAGAGCTGATGGTAGAAAGATGACTGAAATAAGACCTTTATCTACTGCTATTGATTTATTACCTAGAACTCATGGTTCAGCTTTATTTACAAGAGGAGAAACACAAAGTTTATCTGTAACTACTTTAGGAGCTTTAGGTGAGCATCAAATATTAGATGGATTAGGAATTGAAGATTCTAAAAGATTTATATTACATTACAATTTCCCTCAATTTTCAGTAGGAGAAACAGGAAGATATGGAGCTCCTGGTAGAAGAGAAATTGGACATGGTGCTTTAGGAGAAAGAGCTTTATTACAAGTAATACCATCTGAAGAAGAATTCCCTTATACAATAAGAGTTGTATCAGAAATATTAGAATCTAATGGTAGTAGTAGCCAAGCAAGTATTTGTGCAGGTTGTATGAGTTTAATGGCAGCTGGTGTACCTATTAAAGCTCCGGTAGCAGGTATTGCTATGGGATTAATTACAAGTGGTGACGATTATACTATTTTAACTGATATTCAAGGATTAGAAGATCATTTAGGAGACATGGACTTTAAGGTAGCAGGTACTAAAAATGGAATTTGTGCATT
Source organism: uncultured Bacilli bacterium (assembly GCA_944359055.1). Classification (GTDB taxonomy): domain Bacteria; phylum Bacillota_I; class Bacilli_A; order RF39; family UBA660; genus Faecisoma. Next base: position 9,794 of record CALVSO010000012.1, read on the forward strand.
ACAAATGGATATCAAAATAAAAGGTATAACTAAACAAATATTAAAAGAAGCTTTAGCGCAAGCTCATAAAGCAAGATTAGAAATATTAAAAGTTATTGCTAAACAAATTAAAGAACCACGTAAAGAAGTAAGTAAATATGCACCTAAAACAATGACATTTACGATTGATCCAAATAAAATTAAAGATGTTATTGGTAAAGGTGGCGAAATGATTACTAAAATTATTTTAGAAGCAAGTAATGTAACTGCAGTAACTGATATTAATGCTGTTAAAGTTGATTTAGAAGATGATGGTAGAGTAATTATTTATCACACTGATAAAGATATAATTGAAAAAACAGCTAACATGATTAAGGATGTAGTTAGAGAAGTAGAAACAGGAAAAATTTATACTGGTAAAGTTGTAAAAGTTGAAGATTTTGGATGCTTTGTTGAATTATGGCCAGGGGTTGAAGGACTAGTTCATGTTTCTCATTTAGCTAAAGAACGCGTTGAAAAACCAAGTGATGTAGTTAAAGTTGGGGATGAAATAATAGTTAAATCATTAGGTTATGATAAAAAAGGAAGACTTAATTTATCTCGTAAAGAAGCTTTAAAATAGGATATATTAAATGATAGATATTGAAAATATAAATGAAAATATTAGAAATTATTTAGAAGATATATATATTATTTTACAAGATAAATATGGTTACGAAGCTGGACTTAAATATTATGAATTTTTAGATGAATTAAAAGATAATAAGCCAAATACATATGAAATAATACTTAGTATAATGTTTTTAGATACTATAAGATTATTAATCGATAAAGATAATAAAAAATTTATAACTGAAGATGAAAAAATAGTTTTAAAATATTTAAATGAATTTAAAAATATTGATGATTTACTTGAAGCAAATGAAGAAAATCCTAATTTATTAAGTATGATAATAAACGGGCCTTTTAAATTTAATCGTTTAAATATTAAAGGAAAAGCAACAATGCTATTAACAACATCTAATGAATATGCATTTGAGTTTAATAAATTTCATTATTTAGAGATGATGAGTACTTTTAAAGAAAGAACAAAAGAAGAAATAATTAATTTATATAAGGAAACAGAAAATTATCAGGATATTTTAAATATTGTAGATGTTTTATATTTAGGAAATATAAAAGGTTTTTCAAAATTATTATTATTGATGATTGAAACGTTTTATAAATGGAAAAAAGTTATTTTATTAACTAATCCAAAAATGATAACAACTGATGAAATTGAATTGATAAATCTTATTGAAAGTAATAGTATTGATGATTTCATTTATAAAATTTCTTGTAATTTTGATTGGATTGAAATTATAGTTGAAAGCTTTATATTTTATGAAACTAATGACATATTATTTAAAGAGGAAATCGAAGATCTATATAATAAATTAGTTTCTGAAGAAATTAAGATAAAATTAAAAGAAGTATAATTATTTTAATAATTCATATACTTCTTCTAAAGTTTTATCTTTTTTATTGTTGTAAAAAGGTTTTAAATGAAGATGAAAATGTTTTACTTCTTGAATATCACCACTATTTTGAATAAGAGTTAATCCATCACAATTTAATTTTTCTTCAATTCTTTTTTTTAGTATTTTAGCTATTTCCATTATATGTTTTAATGTATCACTATCGATATCATCTAAATCTAAATAATGCTTTTTAGGTATAATTAAAGTATGACCAACACTATCAGGATTAATATCTAAAAAAGCATATACAACATCATCTTCATATATTTTATATGATGGAATTTCCTTATTAATAATTTTACAAAATAAACAATCCATATTTTTACCTCCATTATAATTATATCAAAAAAAATCTAGTTTATCTAGATTTCGTGAATATCTGCGAATATTCTATATTAATATTGATTAAATATTAATAAAATTATACAGTTTTACTTAAAAAATAAGTTTTTTTAGTGTATAATTGTATTGGTGATATTAATGCATATATTAAAAATTGAAAACTTAACTGTTGAAATAGAAAATAAAACAATTTTAAAAAATTTTAATTTGGAAGTTAAATCAGGAGAAATACACGCCATAATGGGACCTAATGGAACAGGTAAATCTACTTTATCAAAAGTTATAATGGGAGATCCAAATTATAAAATAATTGAAGGTACTATTAAGTATGATGATACTATAATAAATGAATATACAACGGATGAAAGAGCTAGATTAGGTCTATTTTTAAGTATGCAAATGCCTTTAGAAATAGAAGGTGTTACAAATGCAGATTTACTTAGAACAGCTTGTCATATAAAAGAAGGAACTAATTTTAAATTATTTGATTTTATAAAAAAATTAGATAATAATGTTTCAAAATTAAAAATGGATAAAGAAATGATTCATCGAAGCGTTAATGTTGGTTTTTCTGGTGGTGAAAGAAAGAAAAATGAAATATTACAAATGTATATGTTAGAACCTTCTTTAGTTATTTTAGATGAAATAGATTCTGGACTTGATGTTGATAGTTTAAAAATAGTTGGAAATAATGTTATGGATTATTTTAAAGAATATAAACCTATTTTAATTGTTATTACTCATTATCAAAGATTACTAGATTATATAAAACCTGATTATGTTCATATATTAAAAAATGGTAATATTGTTAAAAGTGGTGATAGTAGTTTAGTTAAAGAAATTGAAACAAATGGTTATAATTCTAGTGAATTTGCTATAAAGGAAAATACTAAAAATGAATAGAATAATAATATCTAATAATCAATTTGATTTAAAAAATATTGAATATAAATATAAAGAAGATTTGATAAATAAATTAAAATTAAAAATAATTAAAAACACTAAACTAGAATTAATAATAGATAAAGAAATTAAATTAGATGTAAGTATTGAATTATTAGATAATGTTAAATTAGATTTGGTTGTAATAAAAAAAGAAAAAACTAAAATATTAACTAAATACAAATTGAATGAAAATAGTATATTAAATATTACAGAAATAAGTGATAGTGATATTATTAATGAACGAAATATTGTTGATTTAAATGGAATAAATTCTAAAATTAGTTTTATTTTAAAAACTGTTTGTAAAAATAATGAAAAATATGATATTGTAGTTAATCACAATAATAAAAATACTACAAGTGATATTATAACTAATGGTGTTAATATAAGCGGTAATTTATATTTTACTGTTACATCTTATGTTTCAAATGGTAATAAAAACTGTGTAGTTAATCAACAAAATAGAATAATCAATTTAACAGATAAAGAATGTTTAATAAGACCTAATTTATTAATTGATGAAGTAGATGTAATAGCTAATCATAGTGCTTTAATTGGTTCATTTAAGGATGAAGAATTATTTTATATGCAAAGATTAGGTATCAATAAAACAATGGCTAATAAATTATTAATAGAAGGTTTTATTAAAAATAAAATAAACAAAACTTTAGCTAATCATTTTAAAAAATATTGGAGGTGAATAAATGAATCGTGATGATTTTAATATTTTAACTAAAAATATAATATACTTAGATAATGGTGCTACTTCATTAAAACCAAGATGTATAGCTGATAGTATTTCTAATTATTATAACAATTATAGTGCTAATGCTCATCGTGGTGATTATGATTTATCACTTGAAGTTGATAATAAATATGAAGGTACTAGAACTTTAGTAAAAGAATTTATAAATGCTAAAAAAAATAAAGAAATAATTTTTACTAGTGGAGCTACTGATTCATTAAATAAAATAATATTTGGTTATTTTAGAAATTACTTAAAAGAAAATGATGAAGTATTAATAACTAAAAGTGAACATGCATCTAATGTATTACCTTGGTTTGAATTAAAAGATGAAATAAATATTAAAATAAACTATATTCCTTTAACTAATTTAGAAGTAACTTTAGATAATGTTAAAAACAGTATAACAGATAAAACTAAAGTAATAAGTATTGCTCATATTACTAATGTAGTAGGGGATATAAGGCCTATTAAAGAAATAATAAAATATGCTCATAGTAAAAATATATTAGTTATAATAGATGGTGCTCAAAGTGTTGCTCATACTAAGATTGATGTACAAGATTTAGATATCGATTTTTTAGCTTTTTCTGCTCATAAAATGTTAGGTCCAACTGGTGTTGGTGTTTTATATGGTAAAGAAGAATTATTAAATAATATTAAACCAATTATATTTGGTGGTGGAATGAATGCTAGTTTTCAATTTGATGGAACTAGAGTATATAATGAAATACCTTCTTTATTAGAAGCAGGAACACCTAATATAGCTGGTGTTATAGGTTTAGGCGAAGCTATTAAATACTTAAATAGTATTGGAATGGATAATATATCAAAATATGAAAAAGATTTAAAAAAATATGCTGTAAAAAAATTAAAAGAAGTAAAAGATATTATTATTTATAATGAAAATAGTGAAAGTGGTATTATAACTTTTAATATTAAAGATATATTTGCACAAGATCTTGCTATTTATTTAAATAAATATAATATTTGTGTAAGAGCTGGTAATCATTGTGCTAAAATTTTAAAAGATGATTTAGGTATTAAAAATACTTGTAGAATAAGTTTATACTTTTATAACACTAAAGAAGAAATCGATTATTTAGTAAAAGTTTTAAATAATAAAAATATTAAAGATGAAATTATCTAGAAAATTTTGTCTTTTTTTGTTATAATTAAATAGTGATGATTATGAAGAAAATATTATTAATATTACTATTATTGTTAACAGGTTGTAGTAAACAAGAATATAGTAAAAATTTATTTTATATGGATACAGTTATAAATATCAAATTATATAATGTTAATGAAAAAAAAGCTAATGAAGCATTTGATTATTTAGATAGTTTATATCAAAAATACGAAAATTTAACTGATTTTTATGATTCTAATAGTGAATTATCTAAATTAAATAATGATATTAATTATGAAATATCTAGTGAATTATTAGATTTAATTAAAATTGGATATGAGTGGGATGTTAAAACGAATGGATTATTAAATGTTAATATAGGTAATTTAACCAAAATATGGCACGATTTTAGAGAAAATCCTGTTAGTTTGCCTAATTTAGATGATGTTAAAATAGAAAGTTTAAAAATCGAAAACGATAAGATTTTAAATGATAAAGTTAATATTGATTTAGGAGCTATAGTTAAAGGCTATGTTACAGAAAAAGCAGGTAATTATTTAGAAAGCGTTGGTATAGATTATTATTTAATTAATGCTGGTGGTAATGTTAAGGCGGGAAAAAGTAATAAAGGTTATTATAATATCGGTATTGCTAGTCCTATAAGTAACGAAACATTTGAAATTGTTAAAAATGAAAATATTAGTGTAGTAACTAGTGGTGGATATGAAAGATTTTATGAATATAATGGTGTAATGTATCATCATATTATTGATCCTAATACTTTATATCCTGCTAATAATATGAAAAGTGTAACTGTTATAGGTGAAGATAGTGGTTTATGTGATATTTTATCAACTACTTTATTTTTGATGGATATAGATGAAGGTAAAGAATTTATAAAAGATTATGATGTAAAAGTTATTTGGTTTACTAATGATAATCAAATTATAAAAAGTGATAATTATGAACAAAAATGATATAAAATTAGTAGTTATTGTGTTGATTGTTATTATTTTATTATTTTCTTTAACATTATTTAGAAAAAAAGCTAATATTGCTAATGTATATTATGAAAATGAATTGATATTAGAAATAGATTTAAGTATAAATAAAACTTATGAAGTAGATGGATATAATGGTAAAGTTAAAATAGAAGTTTTAAATAATCAAATAAGAGTAGTTGAAGAAAATAGTCCATATCATTTATGTTCTAAACAAGGATTTGTTTCTAAAAGTGGTGAATCAATTATATGTTTGCCAAATAAAATAATAATTGAATTGCCTAGTGATGAATTAGATGCTGAGGTGAGTTAATTTGAAAAAATTTACAAGATTATCTATGCTATTAGCTTTATCTGTTGCATTAAATGTAATAGAGGCAAGTTTACCTTTATTTAATGGATATATTCCAGGTTTAAAGTTAGGATTAGCTAATATTGTAACATTGTTTATAATTTATCAATTTAGTTTAAAAGATGCTTTTTATGTTGGTATCTTAAGAGTTTTTTTAGTAGGTATTCTAAGAACTGGTTTATTTAGTACAACATTCTTTTTTAGTTTAAGTGGTGTAATATTTAGTATAATATGTATGTATTTAGCTAAAAATTTCTTAAAGTTATCTATTGTTGGTGTTAGTATAGTAGGTTCTATTGCTCACAGCACAGGACAAGTTTTAACTTCTATATTATTGTTACAAATGAGTTCGATGATATATTATTTACCATGGCTATTATTATTTTCAATTCCAACCGGCGTTTTAGTTGGGATAATTTGTAAACAATTGATAAAATTTTATGATGAAGTCTTGTCTTTTGAATAAAAATATTTTATAATTTAATTATAGGAGGATTATATATGAAGAAACTTTTGAGTTTATTATTAGTTACAGTTATGCTAACTGGATGTGGATCTAATTCTTTAAAAGAAGGTACATATGAAGGTAGTGCAGTTGATAATTATGGTGGCCAAGAAAACACTGCAACTGCTAAAATTACTATTGATGCAGATGGCAAAATTACTGATGTTTATTTAGATACAACATATATTCATAACGGTGAAGAAACTACTAAAAAAACACTAGGAAATGAATATGGTATGAAAAAAGGTAATAGTGACTATGGTCAAGCTGATTATGAATGGTTTGAACAAGTTGAAGCTTTAGAACAAGCAGTAATTGATAATCAAGGAATTGATTTCTTAAATGTTGATGAAGATGGTTATACTGATGCTGTAAGTACTTGTACAATCAAAGTAGATGCACTATATAAAGCTTTAGAAGATGCTTTAAATAAAGCTAAATAGATTTGATTTATTTCAAATCTTTTTTCATTTATATTTCACATTTTTAGTGTATAATAAATTAGAGGTGAGATAATGAAAGTATTAATTGTAGATGATGAAGAAAGAATTAGAATTTTAATAAAAGAATATTGTTTAAATGAAGATTATGATGTCTTAGAAGCATCTGATGGTAAAGAAGCTTTAGATATAATAAAAAATAATAAAGTTGATATTGTAATATTAGATATAATGATGCCTAATATGGATGGATTAACTGCTTATAATGAAATCAAAAAATATAATATTCCAACTATTATTTTATCGGCTAGAAATGAAGAATATGATAAATTAATAGGGTTTGATTTAGGTGTTGATGATTATGTAACTAAACCATTCAGTCCTAAAGAATTAATGGCTAGAATAAAAGCTGTTACTAAAAGATTTAATAATTTAACAGATACTTATATATATCAAGATTTAAAAGTTGATTTTAAAGGCCATGTTGTTTATATTAAAGATAATGAACTCAAATTAACGCCAAAAGAATATGATTTGTTAGTTTATTTTATAAATAATAAAAATGTAGCTTTATCAAGAGAAGAATTATTATCTAAAATATGGGGTTATGATTTTTTTGGTGATGATCGAACTGTTGATACTCATATTAAAATGTTAAGAAATAATTTAGGTAATTATCGTGATTTAATTCAAACTGTAAGAGGAATGGGTTATAAATTTGAAATTAAATAATTCTTTAAAATCTCATATTTGGTTATATTTAATTATATTTACTTTGATGATAGTATTATTTTTATGGTTATTTCAAGTAATTTTTATTAATAAATACTATGAACTTAGTAAAGCAGATCAAATAAAACGAACTACTCTAGAAATTATTAAAAATTATGATGAAGATGTTGATTATTTAGATAAAATTTCTTATGAAGATAATGTTTGTATCGAGATAGTTAAAAATCGAATGACTATTTATAGTTCGAATGAATCAAATAGAGGTTGTTTAATTAGTAATTATCAATATAAAAATGATTTTTTTGATAGTGATGTAGATGAAAAAACATATAAATTAATAAATCCATTATTTGATACTAAAACTTTAATATATGCCAAAAAATACAATGACGATGTTACAATATTTGTTAATGCATCTTTAGAACCATTAGATAACACTATTTCTATATTATCTAATCAATTAATCATTGTAACTATTATAGTATCTCTTTTAGCTTTTGTTATTGGTTTTTTTATATCTAAAAGAATTAGCAAACCTATTGAAAAAATGAATAAAAATGCTTTAAAACTAGCTAATGGTAATTATAACTTTAAATTTGATAATAACTCTAAAATATCAGAAATAGATGAACTTGCTAATACATTAAATTATGCTAAAAATGAATTAGAGCATACAGATGAATTAAGAAGAGATTTACTTGCTAATGTATCACATGATCTTAAAACACCACTTACTATGATAAAAGGTTATGCTGAAATGATTAGAGATTTAAATTATGATAATGAAGAAAAAAGAAATGCTAATTTAAATGTTATAATTGAAGAATCAGAACGTTTAAACGTTTTAGTTGAAGATATTTTAACTTTATCTAAAATTCAAGCTAATAAAGATACAATAAACAAAGAAGAATTTGATTTAATTACATTAATTAATAATATTATTAAAAGATATAGTATTTATAAAGAAACTGAAGGATATATCTTTGAAGTAAATACTCCTAAAGAAGTTATTATAAACGCTGATAAAAAGAAAATAGAACAAGTTATTTATAATCTAATTAATAACGCTATAAATTATACTGGTAAAGATAATAGGGTAATTATAAATGTAATTAAAAACAAGAAAGTTCGTGTTGAAATTAAAGATACTGGTAAAGGAATTAAAGAAGAAGATTTACCTCATATTTGGGAAAAATACTATCATTCTAAGAAGAAACATAAAAGGAATGTAATTGGTACTGGTATTGGTTTATCTATTGTTAAAACGATATTAGAAAGTCATAATTTCAAATATGGCGTTGATAGTAAATTAAATAAAGGAACTACATTTTATTTTGAAATATAAAAAACATTTATAAATATATAGATGTTTTTTTGTTTTATATGATATAATTAATAGTAGGAGGAATATATATGGAATTAAGAGAAGTTTATTCTAAAATGTTTGGTTGGATGTTTGTGGGATTATTGGTAACATTTTTAACAGGTTATGTAGTATCCAATAGTTATGATATTTTATTGTTAGTAGCTCAAGTACCATTTATTGTTTATGCAATTATTGAAATAGGATTAGTTATATTCTTTTCCCTTAAAATAAGAACTATGAGCAGTACTACTGCTAAAATATGCTTTATACTTTATTCATTTGTAACAGGACTTACTTTTTCATTTTTATTTTTAGTTTATGAGTTATATTCAATGATTTATGTGTTTGGAATAACTGCATTATTATTTGGTATATTTGCACTAATAGGACATTTTACAAATATTGATTTAAGTAAATTTAGCACATTTTTATTTATGGGTTTATTAGCTATTATTATATGCAGTTTAATTAATATGTTTATTGGTAATGAAACATTTGATTTGATCTTAACTATAATAGGCATTGTTATATTTTTAGGTTATACAGCTTATGATATTCAAAAAGTAAAATATAATTTAGATACATTTCCACAAGATAATTTAGCCATTTTTGGTGCATTAGAACTATATTTAGACTTTATTAACTTATTCTTAAAATTATTAAGTTTATTCGGTAAGAGAAAAGATTAAATAAAGTTTGACAAAATTAATTATATGTTATATAATGTATATAGATGAAAGAAATTTCATATAATAAAAGAGATACATTTAATATTGCAGTATTAGATGTTTGCTCAATTTTTTTGGGAAAACACCGATTTCAATGATGATTCGGTGTTTTGTTTTCTAATCTTTGCTTTTTAAAGCAACAACTGTATAAAATACAATCATTGCAAAAACGATGATTAATTGCATCTTTATTCCTTTCGTTTAATTTAAAATTCATAAAGATCACCTCCGTTTCATACGGAGCAAAACACCTAACTATTAAATATATCTCATATTAATTATAAATTAATCAGCATATTTTGTCAACTATAAATTTACTTTAATTTTTACTAAATTTATAGTATAATGAAGTAGGTGAGTGGTATGATATATATATTATATGGAACTATTAATTATTTAATAAATAAAGAAGTAAATAAAATAATAAAAGAAAACAATATTGACGAAATAAATATAAACAAATATGATTTAACTAATACATATTTAAATGACATAATTAATGACGCTAGTAGTATGTCATTATTTGATGATAAAAAAATAATTATTGTTAATAATAGTTATATATTTACAGGTACTACTAAAAAAGCATTAGAACAAGATACAACAATTTTAGAAAATTATTTAAATAATATAAATAATAATACAATTTTAATATTTATTGTTAATAATGATAAATTAGATGAAAGAAAAAAAATAACAAAATTAATAAAAAAAATAGGTATTGTTAAAGAATTTAATAATATTGATAATATTTCATTAGTAAAAGAATTATTTAATGATTATAATATAACAACTGACAATATAAAATATTTACTAGAACGAGTAGGGGATGATACCACCCTACTTGCTACTGAAATTGAAAAGATAAAAATATATAAGGATAAAGATAAAAACATAACTAAAGATGATATAACTAATTTAATAACTAAATCACTAGAAGCAAATAATTTTAAATTGATTGATGCTATAATAAACAAAAATAAGAATGAAGCTATATTATTATATCAGGATCGAATTAAATTAAATGAAGAACCAATCGCTATTATAATTGCTTTAGCTAATCAAATAAGGATAATGTATCAAGTTAAACAACTATATTTAAATGGATATACTAAGAATAATATTGCTAGTATATTAAAAATTCATCCGTATAGAGTTAAATTAGCTAATCAAAATTCAAAAAAATATGATTCAAATATATTATTAAATTATTTAAAGCAATTAGCTGATTTAGATATATCTATTAAAACAGGTAAAATTGATAAACAATTAGGATTAGAATTATTTATTTTAGCACTATAAAAAGACAACTTATTACATGTCTTTTTTAATAATTATCTAACTTCCGATAATATATATTATGTTAACTAATTAATTTTCTAATCTTTGTTTAGATTTGTTAACGTTATCGTTTATTTTTAATAATTCTTCTTTAGTAAATTCTAGTTTATATTCTTTAATAGCTTGCTTAAATATGATATTAAAATCATGAATAAATCTTTTTTTAGTTTCTTTAGTAATTACATTATAATGATCTAAATAATACATTTTATTATTAAACATTGAAGCAATTTTAATTATTTCATCTTTAATAATAGTATTATCAATCAATTTGCCATTATTAATAACATCATTAAATAAATCATCTAGTTTATCACATAATAATTTATATGTTCCTACACTACTATATTTATCAAATTGTTTTTCTGTATGTAATCCATCATATATTAATCCATACAAAAAATCATTTACTGGTACTGTTTGATACAAATAACCTTTACTAGTTCTTAAATTTATTTTTGTATCTATAATACTTTTATTTAAATTACTATATGAAACATTAAACTCATTATTCATAGCAAATACTAATAATCTAATAATTGTATTAAATTGATTTGATAATGATTGATATAACCAATTAGAATTAAATATTAAATCATCTATGCAATTTACATTAGAATTATTATATTTTTTAACTAAACAAATATTTGTAATTAAATCTAATCCTATTTCATTAAAAGTTTCACCATAATAGTTATATTTATCTTTAGTTTTTTCTTCAATTACTAATCCATTATAAACTAATTTTTTAGCTCCTTTATTATATAAATCAACAAAATCAAAATCTGGAATACTTAAGTATTTTATTAATTCATATAAATATAAATAATTGCTTTCTATATTATTTTCTTTTTTGATTATTTTTTTTATTGAATTAAATATATTTTTACTTTGTTTATTTAATTTAGAAATAATCTTTTCTTTGCTAGTTTCATCAAATAAAGACAATAACATATTATAACAATTATCAAATATAGTTTGTTCTAAATTATCTAAATTATTTGAAAATATCATTTTTCAAACACCTACTTTTATATTTATTATTTACTTTATTATAACAAATATTCCATATTTTAACAATTATATTAATAAATATTTTATAACAAACTGTCAATAATATTAATGGGTGATAAAATGAAAAAGAATAAACAAGCAAAAAATTGTAATTCTAATAAATCATGTAAAGAAAACAAAATGAATTCTAACATGAATAAACAAGAAACTACAAGTGCTAATACTTCTTCAAATTATGATTTTGAATAAGTTTTAACCCAAGAAAAAAAGACGATTTTAAGGTCTTTTTTCTTTTTGAAATATCTTCTTCCCCTACTCTTATTATTTAAATTAAAAAATAAAATGATTTATTAGCATAAGTAAAACTCCTAAAATAAAAAATAAATAGGTTATATTTAATTTATTATAACTTTTAGAAGTTGGTAATAATTCATACATTGATATATGAATCATAATACCTGCTATAATGCCAAATAAAAATCCCATTATTCTATCATTAATATAATTACTTAAAAAAAGATATGTTAATAAAGCTCCAAATGGTTCTGATATAGCAGATATAAATGTATAAAAAATAGCTTTAAATTTACTATTAGTAGCATAATAAATAGGAATAGATATACTAATACCTTCAGGTATATTATGTAATGCTATGGCTATAGTTAAAGATATTCCTAACATAATATTAGTATTAGTAGCCATAAAAGTGGCAATGCCTTCAGGAATATTATGTATTATTATAGCTAACATAGCAAATACACCTACTCTATACAAATTATTATCTGTTGGAATATATTTATCAATAAACATAGAAAATATAATACCACTTACAACAAATATTAACATATATATAATAGCAGGAAATTTAGGAAAAATATTAATTAATAAATTATATGATTCTGGTATTAAATCAGTAATTGATACTGTAAACATTACTCCTGAAGCAAAAGCCAAAGCTGCAATAATTATATTTTCGTTTTTTTTCTTAAATATAAATATTGATCCAATCATTGTAGATAAACCAGCTAATATAGTTAAAATAAAGGCAAATGATACATTATTCATTGATATCACCTATAAAATTATATGACCAAATAAAAACTTAATAACAAATATTAAGTTTTTAAATTATTAAATTCGTTTTAATTTTTTTAAATAATCTTTATCATTTATTTTATATGATTCGATAGCTTTCTGTAATGATTTATTATATGTCCAATCATCTAAATTACAATTACTTAAAAAATGTAATGTTTTATCATGGTATTTTACTAAACACATTGAAATAAGCCATGCAATAGCTATTTTAACGTAATATTCATCACTTTTAATACAATTTACTATGTCAAACACTTCATCGATATAATCATCATTTAAATAGTAAAATAATGATACTATTCCTACTCTATTAATAAATGGTTTATCATTTTTTAAATACTCTTTAATTTTAATTAAGTACTTATCTAAATTTTTATTAATAATTTTATAATTTAAAACAACTGAATCACAAGTAGCCCAAGAATCAATATAATTAATATAATCATCAAATAATTTAATTGATTCATTATAATTTTTTAAATAAGTAATAACTAATCCATGAAGCATAATTTCTTCATAATATTTATGTTTATTATTTTTAATAAAAGTTAAATAATCTTTTTTAGATATTTCTTTTGCTATTTTCTTTAAAATAGGAATTCTAACTCCAATTATATTATTGGTTTTAATAATTCTTTCATTAAAATTTTTATATTCATCATCTTTAATACTAAACAAATATTCAATTAGTTCTAAATTATCCGTGAGGATGGAATTTGGTATATTCATCTTTTAATTTCTGATTTGAAATATGAGTATATATTTGTGTAGTAGATAATGAACTATGACCTAACATTTCTTTGATACTTACTATATCAGCACCTCTATCAAGTAAGTGAGTTGCAAAAGAATGTCTTAAAGTATGAGGAGAAAATTCTGTTTTAATATTTTTTTTAATTGCTAATTCTTTTACTAATTTATAAAAACTTTGTCTTGATAATTTTTTACCACGATTATTTAAAAATATATAATCGGTATTAGTTTTAAGTAGTTCTTTTCGATATTCTAATATATATTTTTTTAAATAATATATGGCATAATCGCCAATTGGAATTATTCTTTCTTTACTACCCTTACCTAAAGTTCTTATTAAATCACTATCTAAATCAATATCATTTAGTTTTAGATTAACTAGTTCACTTACCCTAAGACCTGTAGCATACATTAATTCTAACATAGCTTTATTTCGGTAACTATATTTATCAACTAAATCAATGTCTAACAAATTTTTAACTTCATCAAGAGATAACACTTTAGGTAAAGTTTTCCTTAGTTTTGGTACTTCTAAATATTCCATTGGATCTGTTACAAATCTATTAGATAATACTAAAAATTTATAAAATGTTCTTAAAACTGATACATTATGATTAATAGAACTAGTAGATAATTGTTGTTCTCTTAAATATTTTGTATATTCCATTATATCTTTTCTTTTGATATTATTGATATTTAAATTCTTTTTACTAATATATTTATAATATTTATATAAATCATTCATATAAGAATTAATTGTTTCATTACTATATTTTTTATCTATTAATAAATATGTTTTAAATTCTAAAGCTTTATTATTAAATTCATCTTTATTTGGTATAAAATTCATATTATCACCTATATAATTATATCACACTCTATTAATTTTTTAATAATTTTGATAAAATAATATGTGGTGATGTAAATGGAACCTTTAGCGCATATTTTAAGACCAACTAAATTAGATGACATAGTTGGACAAAAACATTTAATTGGTGAAAATAAAATACTAACTAATTTAGTTAAAAATAAAAAATTATTCTCAATGATTTTATATGGTAAACCTGGTATTGGGAAAACTAGTATTGCTACTGCCATTGTAAATGAATTAGGTTATAAATATATTTTATTAAACGCTGTTATAAATAATAAAAAAGATTTTGATGATGCTATAAATGAAGCTAAATATAATAGTGAATATATTATCATTATGGATGAAATTCATAGATTAAATAAAGATAAACAAGATTTATTATTACCATATTTAGAAAATGGATTAATTACTTTAATAGGTATGACTACATCTAATCCATATCATAAAATAAATCCGGCTATTAGAAGTAGATGTCAAATATTTGAATTAAAAGAACTAAATGACGAAGATATTAAAGAAGCTTTAAAAAAAGGTGTAAACTATTTAGAAGATATTCAAATTGATGACGAAACAATCAATTATATTGTTAAATTGTCTGGTGGTGATTTAAGATTTGCTTATAATTTATTAGAAGTAGCTTACTATTCTAGTAGTGATAAAATAGTAAATATTGAACATATTAAAAAAATAAATAGTAAACCGGTATTCTTTCATGATAAAAATGAAGATGGGCATTATGATGTATTATCTGCTTTTCAAAAATCAATTAGAGGTAGTGATGTCAATGCAAGTTTACATTATTTAGCTAGATTAATTGAAGCAGAAGATCTAGATAGTATTTATAGACGAATGACAGTTATTGCTTATGAAGATATTGGACTTGCCAATCCTTCGATGGGACCTAAAGTAGATGCTTGTATTAATGCTTGTGAACGATTAGGATTACCTGAAGCAAGAATACCACTTGCTACAGTCGTAGTTGAACTTGCCCTATCTCCTAAATCAAATTCTGCTCATGTTGCTTTAGATAATGCTTTATTGGATATTAGAAATGGTAATATTGGTAATGTTCCTAGTCATATTAAAACTAATTCAAAAAATTATAAATATCCTCACGATTATCCTAATGCTTTTGTTAAACAACAATACTTACCAGATAAAATTAAAAATAGAAAATATTATATTCCTAAAACAACAAGTAAATATGAAACTGCATTAAAAAATGTTTATGATAAATTAAATAAATTGCAAGATGATTAATCTTGCTTTTTTTGTACATATTAATATTGGTGATTGTATGAAAAAACAAAGTATTTGGATGAAAGATTATAAAAACAAAATAAATAAATTAAACAAAGATATAGAATGTGATGTTTTAATAATTGGAGGCGGGATAACAGGGTTAACTATCGCTTATCATTTAATGAATAAAAACTTAAAAGTAGTTATAGTAGAAAAAAATCAAATAGGATGTGGAGCCACATCAAAATCAACTGCCAAAATAACCTATTTACAAGAATTAATATATACTAAATTAAAAGATAAGGCACTACCCTATTTAAAATATCAGTTACAAGCTATTAATATCATTAAAAATATAATAGAAAAAGAAAATATTGAATGTGATTTAGAACAAGTAGAATCATTTGTTTATGATAAAAATAAAGATAATTTAATAAAAGAAAAGAAAATATTAGAATCATTTAATATTAAAGTAAATATTAATGAAAATTCTATTTCAGTTAAAGATACTTATGTATTTCATCCAATTAAATATTTGTTAAAATTAAAAGAAATATTATTAAAAAATAATATTAAAATATATGAAAAGACAAATGTTATTAAAATCCATGATTTTGTTTATACAGATAAATATAAAATAAAAGCTAAAAAAATCATTTTAGCTTGTCACTACCCTTTTTTCTTATTTCCATTATTAATTCCAATTCATTGTTATTTAGAAAGATCTTATTTATGTAGTGTTAAAAATGTTAAAAACAAAAAAATATCTTCAATAACGTCTAAAATACCTACAATATCAATGCGATATTATAATGATAATTTAATTTATTTAAACGGTTCACATAAAATTACTAATAAATATAATGAAAATATAAATTTTAATAATTTAATTAAAGAAGCTAGTATTTACGGTGATATAGAATATATTTGGTCTAATCACGATATTATAACTACTGATCGTTTACCTATTATAGGTAAATTAAAAGATAATTTATTAATTGGAACCGGTTATAATACATGGGGTATGACTAATGGTACAATAGCAGGCAAAATATTAAGTGATATTATTTTATATGATAAAGAATATGAGTTATTTTCTCCAAAAAGAAACTTAACATTCAAAATAAATAATATTAATAATTTATTGTTAACTTTTAAAACACTTGTTGAAAATAAATTAATACCTAATAAAAAATGGAATTCTAAAAATGTTATATTTACTAAAATTAATAATGACAATGTAGGTATTTATATTGATAAAGATAATAAAAAACATATAGTATATAATAAATGTCCTCATTTAAAATGTAATTTATTATTTAATGATGTAGAATTAACCTGGGATTGTCCTTGTCATGGTTCAAGATTTGACATTGATGGTAATTGTATTATGGGACCAAGCTGTTATAATATAACATACAAAAAACAGTAAAATTTTACTGTTTTTTCATACTGAAATATGATGTTGTTGTATCTAATTTAATACCTCTTAGTTGAGCCATTTCATTAATTGTTACAAAAGCATAACCTTGTTTTTGTAATTCTTCCATAGCAAGTAAAGCACCATCTACTGATGATTTATATATATCGTGAACTAATACAATAGCTCCATCATGAGCATGTTCAATTATTTCTTGAGCCACTCTGTTTTTATCTTTATATTTCCAATCTAAAGGATCAATATTCCATAAAACAATACTCATATTAGCAAGTTCTTTACCATGATCAGTTAAGTTACCATAAGGTGGTCTCAATAAAGTTGGACTCGTACCAATTACCTCTTTAATAGCTTCATTAGTTTTTTTAACTTCATCCATTAAAGCAACATCACTTAATAAATTTAAATTTCTATGATTATAAGTATGACTGCCAATAGCATTCCCTTCTAAATAAGCTCTTTTAATTGTTTCTTTATTACTATTCACCCTACTACCTAAAACAAAGAAAGTAACTTTAGCATCATATTTGTCTAAATTATCTAATAAATAATTAGTGTTAGTTTCACTAGGTCCATCATCAAAAGTAAAAGCAATTAATTTTTTATCTTGATATTTAGTTAAATCTCTTACTTCAGGAATGATACTTACAACTTCTTCTTCTTTACTTGTATTTCTGTATTCTTCTTTTAATAAATCGTTTATTTCTTCATAAGGTATAGTAATTTTTATTTCTCCATCTGTCCATGAAGCAATTTGATAAGGTGGGAATAATATTTCTAAACCTTCATCTTTAAAATTAAAATGTCTATAATTATCGATTGTTGGATCAGTTCCTCTTTTAACCCATAATTCATCAAATATTTTATCTTCTAATTTTAAAACATAATAATAAGCGATACTAGATAATTTTTTAAATGATTCTTCATCTTTAAAAAAATATTTTAAATCAACAAATTCTTTTGTTTTATTATCATAATATAAGCTTGTATCATCTCTAGTATAATGTGATCCACCTGTATAAGCAAATGTTAACATATAAACATGAGTAATATCTTTATAATCATTTACATTAACGCTCAAATTAAAATCATATTTTGGTTGTTCAATATCCTCTACAACTTTAACATTATTAAGAAAATCATCCTTTTGTTTTTTTACATATTCATCAATTTTTTTCTTTATTTCTTTATTTTCTACATCAGGATAATCTATTTTTAAATCATAATTATCTGTACTTTCTAATATATGTAATTCTTCTTTTTTATTTAATCCTTTTATTAAAAATATACCACTTATTAAAATAATTAAACTCAAACTTAAAACCAATATTTTACCTCTTCTATTTAAATGTCTTTTCATACGATACCTCCAACTACTTAATAATATGTCTTTCTAAATAATACTATTTCCTAGTATATCAAAAAAAAGAATATATTCAATATTCTTTTATAATTTATATATATTTTTACATTAAATTTGACAATTTAGTTGAAAACTCTTTCTTTATATTTTTCTCTAATTAATAATTTTGATTTTGCATTTGTTTTAGTGCCATACATATGCTCAAATTCGCATAAAATTTCATTAATTCTTTTTAAATTATAAATGTTTAATTCTCTTTTTATATTCATATCAATCATTTCGCTTGTTATTAAATTAAAAGCTTTTAAATCAATTCCTTCTATTAAATGAAGATATGTATGGGCAGTATCACCACATAAAATAGCTCCATTGTCCATAGTTCTATGGCCACCTAATCTATTGGGTACAATCAAATGATGAAAAGTTAAAACTGAACCGGTTTGTAAAGAATAACCCATAAAATCATATCCTAATTCTCTTATATTAAATCTTTTAATCATTAAATTTGTTACATCCATTCAAAATACTCCTTACTCACAAAAAAAGAGCGCAATAAATACATTGCCTCTTATTTTACAACTTTTAAAATTAATTTATTCATAAATATCACCACTTAATCATTTTAAATGTTAAAATATGTTATTAAATTAATTTAAACAAACTAAAATTATTATCAATTAATAAAATCAAATAAATTTAGTCCTATATTCTCATCATATTTTCTATCAACAGTTCCATCTATAATGTTTATAATCATTTCACATGTTGCACTAACAATAGCTTTATTTAGATGTCCACCAAAAACTTCACCTTTGTCATTTCCTGCACTCATATGTAAATGAGAATAAAATTCACCATTCATTGTATTAATTGTTCCTGTCAATGAAACAATTTCAAAATCACCTTTAAATTCATTAGAATAATATTTTTTCTCTTTAGTTTTAAAAACTCCAACAGTAAATTCACCAACCGCACCTAAAGCATTAATATTTGCTAGCTTAATATTTTCTTTTATTGCTAATTCTTTTATTGTATTTAAAATTTCTTCTCCCTTATCTATTCTTAAGACAATAGTATTATTGAATTTTTTGTATTCCATGTAAATTCCTTTCTAATTAGTTACTTTTCTTGATTGAATTTCTGCAATTTTTTCAAATACTTCAGTAGCATTATTTTCATTTATTTCAGTATATCCTAATTCTTTTAAAGCTTGAACTTTAACAGTATTTAATTCCATTGTTCTACTCATCTTTTCTTCTATTTTATGTTCAATTTGAGCTACAAATCTTTCATGAGATGCAGCTAATTTAGTTTTAGAAGCTCCACCACCATTATACAATGAAAATGCTGAAAATAAAATACTTTCAAAAGTAAATTGTTGTTCTTCATCAAAAACAAATTCCATTGGTTTTGTAAAACCAGCAGCTTTAGATACATAACCTAAAATATATTTCAATTCTTTAGAATTATCAATTGATTGTAGATAATGATACAAATACAATAATGTGTAATATCCATCACTATCGTTTTCGTCTTCTACTTTTTCTTTTAATAATTCTATAATATCTTGTAATAATATTTTTTGCTTTTTACCTAAACCATCTAATGCTAAATTATTTTCTCCCTCATTAGATTTCGCTAAAAAATTAAGTCTATCATCTACTTCATATATATAATCAGTAGTAATTTTTATTTTATTAATTTCTTCAGCTGATTTTACTCCTAATAAATTTAATAATAATACTTTCTTATCTTTTGGCCATTTATTGATGTTATCTAGTTCTAAATAATTGTATATCATTTGTCTAGATACTCCTAAAAATTTCGCTAATTTTACTTTAGATATGCCAAGTTCATGTAACAATTCGTTTAATTTATTCATTTTGTTAACCCTCCTACAATAATTTTACCACATTATTGTCAATTGTCAAGCGTAAAGTAAAAGTATATGAAAAAAACTTTAGAGATACCAAAGTTTTTCATTATTCTTTCTTACTTCTTTAATTATGCCACCGCCTAAGCATTGTTCGCCTAAATAAAATACACAAGCTTGACCTGGCGTTACAGATTTAATTTTTTGTGGATATTTGACTAAAATATGATTATCAATAAACTCTAATTCAACATCATTATCAGGTTGTCGATATCTAAATTTAGCTGTACATTTACTAACATTTTCATCACCTAACCAATTAATATCAGTAACGATACATGAATCACTATATAAATATTCACTATTACCTAAAGATATATATAAAATATTTTTATTTAAATCCTTACCAACTACAAACATTCGATCTTCATAACCGCCAATATTTAACCCTCTTCTTTGACCAATTGTATAATACATTAATCCAATGTGTTTACCTATAACTTCATTAGTTTCAATATTAACGATGTCACCTGGAGTATTAGGTAGATAGTTTTCCAAAAATTTAGTAATATTTCTTTCACCGATAAAACAAATACCAGTTGAATCTTTTTTATTAGCAGTAATCAAATCATATTTATTAGCAATTTCTCTTACTTCTTTTTTATTTAAATGTCCAACAGGAAATAATACATTTTTTAATTGTTCTTTAGATACTTGAGATAAAAAATAAGTTTGATCTTTATTATCATCTACTCCTCTTAATAATTTACCATCAACCATTCTCGCATAATGACCAGTAGCAATATAATCAGCTCCTAATTTAATTGCTTCTTTAGCAAACATATCAAATTTAATATATTTATTACACATTATGTCAGGATTAGGAGTTCTTCCTTTTTTTAATTCATCTAAAAAATAAGTAAATACATAATCCCAATATTCTTTAACAAAATCTACTCTATGTAATGGAATACCTATTTTTTTACAAACTTCTATAGCATCGTTATAATCCTGTTCTTGAGGACAAATATTATTATTTAATGTTGGGTTACCTAAAATATCATTATTTAAAGAAGCATCCCAATTGCGCATAAATAATCCTATTACTTCATAACCTTGTTCTTTAAGTAAGATAGCAGCTACACTACTATCAACACCACCAGACATACCAACTACAACTTTTTTCATACTTATCTCTCCTATTTTATTTTTTTAAAAAGGCGTTTTTGGAAACTAGTAAAAGGATTTGTATCAGCTAAATATTTTTTTATTTCAGGTTCTAACAAACGAAACAATGTAACAATATCAATATTTTGTCTATTTATATATACATTAGAAATTTTTCTTAGTAAAAATGGTACTACATAATTATAATGTGGCGTTAAAGATCCTATTTGATATATTATGTAACGATCATCTATATAATTATTATTAGGATTAATAATTTCTTTACCACATATTGCGCAGGTATATTTTTCACCATACATTCCTTCATCTACAGCATCACCATATAAAATTTGATGAACACAATTTTCTTCTGTTAAAGTGCCATTTAAATATTTATGATGATTAAAAAGTAAACTCATATTACCACCTCGGGCTATATTATATCACATAATGAAAGGAATTAAAAGTTTTATTAGCCTTGGCATTAAATAAGTATCATATAAATTCATTAATATAACAACACTTAAAACAATTAATAAAATTTTAAAATACTTATTCATAATCAATTTAAAATCAATAGATTTCTTTTTTAATATTGCATATATCATTTTAAAAGTAAAACTCATTGAATACATCATTAACAATAATAAAAATAATAAACTAATCACTTGACCTGGAAATACATATACTAAACTTACTAATATTCCTTTTGCTTTAAAAGTAGTTAAAACAGCACCAACACTAAAACCTAAAATAAAACATTTAGTGAAAAACATAATAATTATAATAGGTAATCCAATAACAGAAATACCTAACAACCATATTAATATTACATAGCTAATATTGGTGATTATATTATTTTTTAGAGCAAATAAATAATCTAATTTATTATTATTTATATTATCAATAAACTCATTTAAATGATTAATCACTAATTCTTTATCAGAACTATTTAAAATTGTTGTGAAAATAGATCCAGCGATTATTCCCATCAACATTAATACGAATAAAAACACGAATATTTTTTTATTTATTTTTATTTTTAGTTTGTCCATATTTTCACCTATTTAAAGATATTAAAATTAAATAAAAATATTCCTTTTTTACAAAAAATATAGTATAATTAATAAAGGTGATTAAGGTGAACAACGAAAAAGTAGGAAAAATAATGGCTATTGTTATGTTAGCAATTATGTTAATATCAACAATAGCGTCATTGGTATTAATTTAAAAAGAGGTTAAACCTCTTTTTATTTTAAAATAATTTGTTATATTTTTCTTCACTTATAATTCTAAAATTATCACTATTTCTAATAGAATCTCTATAAACTAAATAATTCAATTTGTTGTTCTCTTTTTTTAAATCAAATTTATGACTATTAAATTCACCTTTTAATATTCTTTGTTCAAAAAAATCAGGTAAAGTATCAAAATATAACACATCGTGTGTATAAGGAAATGGTAAAAAACATCCTTGTTCAATTGCATTTAATGCATCAGACAAATATTTAAATGAGTATTTGTCATCTAATTGTTTTAAAACACCTATTGGGATTAATTTGTTTGATTCATAAGATTCCCATAATAAATATACTTCGTTCATAATAACTTGCCTCTACTTTCGTATTTATTTATTTTATAATATTCAACTATCCAATTAGCTCTTCTTAAAACTAATTCTTTAGCAAAAACTAATCTATCTGTTGGTAATTCATCTTTATAATAATCAAATAATTTATCAATATTTTCTCTAGTTACATTTTGTTCTATTTTATTTATAATATCTTCAATATATTCTGGATAATAATGAGTTAAATAACTAATCATTTGTTGATATTCCAATGTCGAAACGTCATATTTACGATAACTATCTCCGATTTTGTTTAACATTTTATGGTAATCATTAATCGATAACTTACCTTCTTCAACTAAAACAAGTAACTCTTTTTTCTTATTATCTATTAAATCCATAATTCTTTTAGATTCTAAATTGTCCCATATTCTTTTTTCTTTGTATTGATGGAATCTATCCAAAGTAACTTTTCCTACAATATGTTTATGAATAATTAAATCTAATTGTTTTTCATCTACGATATTACCAAATTCGTCAACACATTGTCTTAATCTATGATCTACCATTGAAACACCTAATGATGTACAATTATCATAAAGAGGCGCTAATCTAATCGAATTATTTTCATGATTAATAATTATTCCATAATTTGATGGATTTCTATCTCTATTTCCTATTAAAGAATCATATACAAACATATTAATAACATCTTGCATTAAATTATATTTTAAAACTGATTGAATGATTAAATCAGCAGTATATAATTGATGAGTTTTAGGATTTATCAAACTGGTATTTTTAAATCCTGGATCAATTAAATTAATCAAAGTAACACCATCAATAAACTCTTCTTTTTTAGGTCCTTCTAATTCGTTATCCAAAAAATCATAACTTAAAACACCTTTTACGCCATCATTTTCACACAAATAATAGTTAGCAACTGGAATTCCAATAAGTTTTGCTATATCGGCAGCCATACATTCAGATACATCATTATATACAGGAGTATTATCATTTTTAAAAGTACCTATTTTAAATAAATATCTCTTTCCATAAGCACAAATCCAATATTTTGGTTGTTTCCCAACTGGTTCTGGCATATATATTTCTTCTTTTATTATCTTTGCCCTCATTAAGTTCACCACATTTTTATTATAACATATTAAATATTTTTAAACAAACAAAAAAGAGGAAATATCCTCTTAGTTTTCTCCTTCTTCTAACATACTAGTAATAAATATACCATAACCTTTATGTGGATTATCAACAACGACATGGGTAACCGCACCTATTATGTAGTCATCTTGAATAATATTATGTAATTATAAAATATTTAAAATTATACTAAATAAGTAATTAATTATTGACTTTTTAAAATTTTACTATATAATAACTAAAAAGAAAGGAGTGTTGTAGATGCCTTGGTGGTCAGAAAGTGATAATGTAAAAGAAGGTTATAATAGAGATTCAGATGGGACAATCAGTAAGTATCATAGAACTACATCTTATGATGGTGACGATCATGACCATGAATTTTATAATACGCACACTGGTGTGATAGGATATCATGGAGATAGAGCTGATAGAAGTGATTATGGAAAAGATTATGATAACTTTTCTGATAATAATGGAAGATATAGAAAATAAAAAAAATAGACTTATAAGCGAAAATTTAAGTCTTTTTTTTTGTTTATAATATCTATTAAATATGATAATTGTTTTTTGTTAAATTTATGTTTTTCAGATAAAATTAAAACCTCGTATAAATCATTATCGATTTTTTTATAGGATAAATTTAACTTTGTCGATTCAAATAATTCATCACTAATTACATTATCATTATCTAAAAAAGAGTATTTAATACAATATTGTTCCCCATAATTTAATCCCTCATTATCTGGAATATATATTTCTATAAATGCCTTCTTCCAATTTTCATTAAATTCATCATATCTCCAAAAAACATCTACTATGCCAATTCCATAAAATTCTTTTATATCCATTACTTATCCTCCTTACATATTGAATAATATTCTGATGAATATGATTTCCACAATTTTTTTTGTGTATACTGATATTTTCTTTTAAAAGTCCACTTGCATAAAAATAAAATATTAACTTCATTTCTATAAAAACATTTGCTAATTTCTTCAATGTTAGTTGGAAAATGAGAATTTTTATGTGCAACTTCATAAGATGACATTATCCTAAAATAAATATCTTTTTCAACATTTTTATTATTTTTATCATATGATACAGATTTGAAAAAATCTATTTCATTTTTACACATTCCTTTATCTTTAATATTAATATCTATATAAGTAGCCTCATCCATCAAGCAAATTAATTCAGAAACCGATAAAAGAGTATCTGGTATTATATTATCATTGTAGTATTTTTCATTTAAGAACAAAAAATATTTGTTGTAGTTATTATTAAATAAAGTTTTACTAGAACAATCTAATTGTAATTTTTCATTTAACCACCAATATTTATTATATAGCATACAATTCCATTTGATATTTCTTGTTTTTACTATTAATTTTTCTAATTCAATAAAAGCAATAGCCGTATTATAGTCCATTTTACAAAAAAGTAATCTATCTACAAGTTCATGATAAATTTCATTTTTGTCAAATAAATTTTCAGTTTGTAATTTAACTATTAATTCAGTAAATAAATAACTTGAAAATTTTGGATTCATTACACTTCACTCCTATAAATAATATAACTTATATTTCCAAAAAAATCAAGTTATTTATTTATTTATAACAAAAAAGAGGAAATATCCTCTTAGTTTTCTCCTTCTTCTAACATACTAGTAATAAATATACCATAACCTTTATGTGGATTATCAACAACGACATGGGTAACCGCACCTATTATGTAACCATCTTGGATAATAGGTGAACCACTCATCCCCTGCACTATACCATTTGTTTTTTGAAGTAATTCAGAATCTGTTATTTTAAATGATAAATTTTTAGTTTCTTGATTTTTACTTATTTTAGTAATTTCAATTTCATATTCTTTTACTACATCATCTTCTAAAACTGTTAAAATTTTAGCACTACCTTTTTTTATTTCATCAGGCTTAGCAACTTTATAAAGTTTTGAATCATCGAAATCATTTGTATAATTACCAAATATACCTTTTATAGTATTTTCAAATATTGTACCATTAATATTTTCTGTATCTATTTGAGCATTCTTTTCACCTGGTATACCGTTAGAACTTGGTTCAATATCAGTAACTTTAGAATCATATATACTACCACCAGAAATACTTAAAATTTGGCCTGTTCTACTATCAATTATTTCGTGACCTAATGCTCCAAATAATTTTGTATTAGGATCAATATAAGTTAATGTTCCAATACCTGTAATACTATCTTTTACATAAATACCAGTTTTATAGGTATCATTTTCTTTTGGTAAGGTTAAAGCTGTTGTCTTAGTTTCATTATCTCTTACATAAGTAATATTTATATTACCATTGCTTAATTTAATTTGATTAGTTAAATCATAAATAGAATTAATTTCTTGGTTATTAATTGAAACTATTCTATCTCCTATTTTTAATCCAGCATCACTAGCAATATAAGAATTATTTACTTTGTAAAAACCAACTACTATAACACCATCTGCTTTCAATTCAATACCGATGTTTTCACCGCCGACATAAACGTAGCCTGAATAAGCTAAAGCAATAGAAGGAACAAATAGAAGAAGGAAAAGAAATGCTTTTTTAAACATCAGACATCTCCTTTTCTAACATAGACTACATTTATATTATTCTCTAAAAACAATCATTTATAATTTACAATAATTTCTAGTTTAAAATAACTATTGATAAATTTAAAAATCCAGCAAAAAATAGCCAAAATAAATATGGAATATTCATTAAACCTGCTAATTTATTAATATTATAAAATTTAATAATCATAATAATAACTAATACTATTAATAATAAAATCCAAATAAAACCTAATAAATATAATTTAAATCCAAAAAATATTAAAGTCCAAAAAGAATTAACTAATAATTGTAAAAAATATATTTTTATCGCATTTTTCTTATTATATCCATAACTTTCATAAATAATGTATAATGATATTCCCATTAATAAATATAGAATACTCCAAACAATTGGAAAAATATAACCTGGAACATCAATAACTTTATTTAAATCAACATATGAATTACTGCCTATAAACAAAGCAAAAAAGCTACCAATAAAAAAAGTAATAACGATACATAATAATAATGATTTTAAATTAATTTTCATTATATCACCATTATATTTTATTACTTTTAATATAAATTATTCTATAAAAATTTTTTTAATTTTTCTACTGAATCTTCTTGCATATCAACATATTCTTGAACTAATTTGTGAACTTTTCCATCAATTTCTTTATGATTTAATAATTTTCTACCTTCAATAATTCCCATATTAGTTCCTTGAAGTAATAATTCTGCTATTTTAGAAGAACTATTATCCATAAGTGTTTTCATTTCAACCCCATACCAAGTTAAAGCTTTATTAATTGCATTTGTTTCATGTGGTTCTTTATCACTAGGATATAATTCATTTATTTTACTAGATATGGATTTATATTTTTCATATTGTTCAGTTAAAATATTTTTTAATTTTTCATCTTCTACTTTATCTAACACAAAATGAATCGCATCCTTTCCCATACAAGCACCTTTATTTAATTCATCTAATACATTAATTTCATTTTTATCCATAAATTCCCTCCAATTTTAATTTGTGGATAAATTATAAAATTATTCACTATTTCTTTTAAAACTTCCTATAATTAATAAAATTCCTACTATTATAAACATTAATAAGATTAAATATGGTATTAAATAATTTAAACTAAATGATTTATAGATTTCTATAATTGAAAATGTACCTGTTATCATATATAAAGCCATAAAACCAATTATTAAAAATACGATTCCCATTAATAATGTTGTCACATTAAAATTTAGATTATCTAATTTTTCTTTAATTTTAGGAGACATATTTATAAGTATAACAAATGGAATCATTGTAAACATAATACCTATTAATAATAAAACTATTTCACTACTACCGCCTGATATAATTGCTTCACTAGGATTAGATGGATTATATTTAATAGTTCTACTACTACCTCCTTTTGGAATCATATTAGTTCCATAATCAGTTGAAACAGTATATTCTTTACTATTAACATTATAAGAATATATCAATTTATAAGTAGTTCCGTCTTCATCACTATTATACATTTCATAATCAACAAAATAACCAATAGTTTCTACATAATTACTAGTCTTACTTAAATTTTTAAATGAATTGCTTATTCCAAAATATAACATAACAATTCCGATTAAAACAAATAAACTTAAAAATAAATAAGGAAATATTTGTTTAAAATTTATTTTTTTAAATAACTTAGTTTCTTTTCCAAATAATTTTTTTCTTACTAAAAAAATACCAATTATCCAAAAAGGAATAGATACTATTATTAATGAGTAATCTTTACTTAAAATAGATAATCCTGTCCATAATATTAAAAATAGAAAAATAAATGATAAAAATCCAATAATAGATACTTTTTCAAAAAAACTATTATTTATATTATCACCTTTTAATAAAAGTATATTTTTTACAACATCACCCGATATACAAATTATAAAAGGGATAAACATAAAATTAATAAAAATATTATTACTTATAAAAGAAAATAATAAAAACCCCATAATAACTAATTCAGCTATTAATTTATATATTAATTCATATTTTTTATTCATTATTATCTATTCTCTTTTCTAATATCTATTCTAATACCTAAAACACCATATTTTTCTTGTTTATCTTTTGAATAAAATTTTTCAAGTTCATTTAGAAGTTCATCTTTTGACATAGAAATATCAGCTAAAATAGAGATGTCAAAATCACTAATTAGTTCTTCAAATGAATTATATCTTAATAAGCCAACAACTTTAGTATCAAATGATTCATTTAAATCAGGCTCTTTCAAAAATTTTATAGTATCACCTAATTTAATATTTTTTCTTTTTTCATCATATAATCTTAATTCAATTCTCTTGGTTCCGTTTAACATGTAATTATAATATCTTGGTTGTAATTTTAATTCATAAATCATTTTTATTTTCCTTTCTATTTTTGAAATTAAAAAATAATTATCTCAAAAGTGTTATTTTAACATTTCTTTTGCCCATTTTTTAACATCCTCTAAATCTTTTTTATCTGGATGAGTAAGAGCATCTTCAAAATTTTTAAGGCTTACTTCTAAATTTTTATCATTAGGATTTTCAGTTATCATTTTTATATATCGTTCTTTAATTTGTATTGGCATTTTTCTCTGACAATAAAAACATCCTAAAATTGTATTAGAAGAATCGATATATTATTTTACTCTACTAAATAAAGTATCATAATAAGTGGTACTTCCACCATAACCGGCTGTACCAAAATAAGCTATTTTTTTATTTTTTAATTTCTTTAAAAAATTGATAATATCATTAGATGCATCACCTTTATTAGTCCAAGATCCTATAAAATAAATATCAGCATCAATTTCTTCATTTATTGGTTTTCCAAAATAAGCTATTTCTTCTTTTATTTCACTTTTAATAGTTTCAGCTAATAATTTAGTATTTCCTGTAATACTTGAATAAATAATTGCTACTTTCATAAAATCACCTCAATTATTAATATTATATCATAAATTTTTATAACACTATTCAAAAACTATATTTAATAAATTATCAAAATTTATTCTTTTATTATCAGTTAAGACAATAAACTTATTAACATTATCTATTTTTTTAACATTACAAATTATTGTTTCATAAGAGCCACCTATTTTTTTATTATCAGGTATAAAATATGTAATCATTACTTTAGGATTTTCTTTTATATTATTATTTATCAATTTAATATTTTCATTTATTATAGTTTTTAATTCTTCATCTAATTCTATTTTTTTACTAGTTATCCTTGCTTCTTCTTTAATAGCACTATCATATCCTTTTAAAGCTGCAAAAGGCGCGAATTGAGCTGCTCTATTATGTAAAGTCATAGGTTTTCTAGTATTAGAAACATGATGAAGTAAATTTATAATATCATTGTATTTATTCATGATGACCTCCAATTTGTTTATTTCTTTCTATAGTAGTTGCCCCTTCTAACATATCCATACCTCTTAAAATAGAATTTTTACCATATTTATCTTTTAATTTTAACATCACTTTTATAATTTTTTTATCATTTTGTTCTTGAATTATTTCCAATTCTTTTTTCTTTTGTAATTCTTCATAATTAGTAAATAAATCTATTTGTTCAAATGATGGTTTTGTCTTAGTTTCATTAATCAATTTATTTACTGATAAATTTAATTTTCTTATCAATAACAAGGGATTAGAAATTTTATCAAATAATTTTATAAAACTATCTTTAAGAATTTTTGAAGAAGAAGTAAAATGATCTAAATTAATAGTTCCGTGTGAATATTTAGGCATTTTTCTACCATAAGAATCTACTGTTATTTCACCAAAATATTTGTTATATATATTAGGATTTGTTAAGTTTTCTATGTCATAATGAATTGTTAATACTAATTGATTAGTGACTAAGTTTTTATTTACTAAATCTAGAGCTAAATTATCAGCCATCTCACTTACAATTAATTTAGCTTTTTCATTATTATAAGGACAGTGTAATACTTGCCCAGAACTTAAACTAGTAGTGATTGGTTTATAACTTTTAGCAATTTCAATAGTACATGGTTCCCATCCCCAAGCATGATCAATTAATAACTCAGCATTTATTCCAAATAGTTTATATAGTAAATCTTCATTATAATGTGAACATCTTGCTACATCCCCCATTGTATGCATATTATTTTTAGCTAATTTTTCAGCTATTCCTTTTCCTATGCGCCAAAAATCAGTTATAGGGTTATAATTCCATAATTCTTTTCTAAAAGTCATTTCATCTAAATACGCTATTCTAACACCAAATTCATTCGGTTTACTTTTTTTAGCTACTATATCCATTGCGACTTTAGCCAAAAACATATTTGTTCCAATTCCTGCTGTTGCAGTTATACCAGTTATATCATAAACTTCTTTTATTATTTTTGTTACTAATTCTTTTGATGAACATTTGTATAATTTTAAATAATTAGTTATATCAATAAAAACTTCATCTATTGAATAAACTAATATATCTTCTTTGGAAATGTATTTTAAATAAATATTATATATTTTAGTACTATATTTTATATAATAAGCCATTCTAGGTTGAGCAATTATAAAATCTAATTCTAGATTTTTATTATTTTTTAATTGGTTGTCTAAATATGATTTGCCAATAAAGTTTTTATAATTATTATTTCTTTTTCTTTCATAATTAATCTGTTTTACTTTTTGCTTAACTTCAAATAACCTTGCTCTACCGCCTATTCCATATTGTTTTAAAGAAGGACTAACAGCTAAACAAACAGTTTTATCAGTTCTTGATTCGTCTGCAACTACTAAATTTGTATTTAAAGGATTTAATTTTCTTAAAACACATTCAACGGAAGCATAAAAACTCTTTAAATCGATACAAACATATATCCTATTCATATTCATCACCACAATAATTATATCACAAACATTTGTTCAAAAAAATAAATTGTGTTTTATTGGCAAATATTTACAAAGAACAAAAGTCAAATAAATTTGACTGCATCTAATCTCACGATTAAATATTTCTCCTTCTTCGGTGGCTTTTGCTTT
>CALVSO010000013.1 GCA_944359055.1 uncultured Bacilli bacterium
ATAAGACATTCGTTTTTACACATATAAAGACCAAGTATTTTTCCAGTAGCATCATCAATATAACCGTGAAGAGAGTACTTTTTTCCAATATTGAACCAATCGAATGGAGTCCCATCAGTTTGTACTAATAATCCCTCTGACTCTTTTCTTTTTCTTCTTCTATGAGTCTTTTTTCTTTTATGTGCTTTTTTTGAAGTAATATTATTGTTGCTTAAAATATTATATAAAGCAGAGTAAGAAATTTTAATATTTTCCCTTTCTTCTAATAAATCTCTAAAATGAGTAAAATTGGTGTTTGAATAATCACCAGATAATTTTAATTGAATAATCTTTTCTTTTAATTCATTAGATAGAGTGTGCGCTGGTTTATGATTTTTATTTTTATGTTTTATTCCTTCAGGACCTTCATCTTTAAATCTTTTAATAATTTTTCTAATTTGTCTATCCGATAGTTTTAATATTTTAGCTGCTTCTTTTTGAGTCCTTATTCCATCAATTACGGATTGAATAATAGTAATTCTTTTTAATTCATTCATTGTAAACATTCCTTTCAAAATTTATCATTCCTTTCATCTACATTTTGTTGTAGAATTTTAGGAATTATTCATAAATAAACTTATAATAGGAATTTATCACAAATTTAAGACACTAGTTTCCTAAAAAATATTAACAAATTTAAAATAGTTTGATATAATGGGATTATGACGATAGTGAAAATAATGGGGAAAAATGAAATTGCTCTTGGGAAACTTGTTAAAAAAGCTAGAAAAGAAAAAACTTTTCGCAAGAAAATTAGCTCAATTATGTGAGGTAAGTCATACAGAAATAAATAATATTGAAAAGGGTATAAGAATGAGACATGCTGTCTTAACTATTAATGGTTTTGAAAAATATTTAGGCCTTGATTATGAACAATTATGTAAGTTAGTAGGATACTCTAAAGATAGTATTAAATATGGTGATGAGAATATTATTGTGTCTTATGAAAAATATGATAAGATTTTACAAGATTATAGAAGAGAAATAGATCATGTGCTTATTTAGTGGAAGCTAAAATAAGATTAGGTATAGATATAAAAGAAAATTTTGATGAAATAGATAAATATATTGAATCATTAAAAGATGTTTCAGATAGTGTTAAAATGAGTATATATGATGATTTAGAAAAATTAGATTATAGATATGAAAGCTTAATGCAAGAAAAATAATCAGGAGGGTTAATATGTTTGATATTCAAAACAGAAGATATATAGGTAATAAATTTAAATTGATGGATTGGATATCTGATTTAATAGATTCTAATTGCGAAAAATGTCATTCATTTTTTGATGTATTTGCTGGGACTGGTTCAGTATCAGATTATATGTTTGAAAAATATGATAGATTTATAATTAATGATTTTCTTTATTCTAATAATATTATATATAATGCATTTTTCTTAAATGAAAAATACGATAATAACAAGATTGTTGAATTAAAAGAAAAATATCAAAAGTTGGATTCTAAAAAAATAAAGGATAATTATGTATCCGTTAATTTTGGTAATAAGTTTTTTAATTATGATGATTCGCTTAAAATTGGTTATATTAGAGAAGATATAGAAAAATTAAAAAAGTCTGATAAGATAAATAAAAAAGAATATAGTATACTTGTTGCATCATTATTATATTCATTAGATAGAATTGCTAATACAATTGGTCATTACGATGCATATAGGAAAATAAAAGAAATTAAATCGACTTTTGCATTTGAATTAATTAATCCTAAAGAAATTAATAGCAAAAAGGTAATTGAAATATATAGAGAAGACTCTAATGATTTAGCAAAAAGAGTTAAATGCGATATCGCGTATATAGATCCTCCATATAATTCCAGACAATACAGTAGATTCTATCATGTTTTAGAAAACATTACAGAATGGAAGAAACCAGAATTGTTTGGGACTGCTTTAAAACCTAAGGAAGAAAATATGTCTGATTATTGTAAAGTGTCAGCTCCAATAGTATTTAATGATTTGATACAAAGTCTTGATGCAAAATATATTGTTGTTTCATATAATAATACTTATGATTCTAAAAGTAATTCTTCTAAAAACAAAATTACTTTAGAAGAAATAAAAACAATACTTTCTAATAAAGGAGAAACAAAAATATTTGAAAAAAAATACAAGGCATTTGATTCTGGGAAGACAGATTTTAATAATCACAAAGAATTTATTTTTATCACTAAAGTTAAGAAAGATATAAAAAAGGAAATATCCTATAGATCACCATTATTTTATGTTGGAGATAAGTATAAACTTATGCCTCAAATTAAGAAATATATGCCTGAAAGTATTAACAATTATGTTGAACCATTTGTTGGTGGTGGATCTTCCTTCTTGAATGTAAAAGCTAAAAACTATATTGTTAATGATATTGATTCGTGTATTATTTCTATTCATAGAATGTTAAAGGATTATTCTAAAGATAAAGAGTCATTTTTTGAAAAATTGTTTAGAACAATTAATCATTATGGATTATCATGCTCATATAATGGACATTTAGTTCCTGAGGAATTAAAACAAAAATATAAGAAAACATATTATGCTAAATATAATAAAGAAGCTTATTTAAATCTAAGAAAAGATTATAATAATAAACATGATATTTTGAAATTATATTTATTATTAATATATGGTTTTAATCATATGACAAGATTTAATAGTAAGGGAGAATTTAATTTGCCTGTAGGTAATGTTGATTTTAATAGCAATGTTTATAATTCATTAAATTATTATTTTGACTATATAAAAAAAATTAAAATAGAATACTTTAATATGGATTATAAACAATTTATTAGTTCTCTGAAGTTAGATAAAAATGACTATATACTTTTAGATCCTCCATATTTAATTAGCCAGAGTGAATATAATAAATTATGGAATGAAAAAGAAGAAAAAGAATTATATAAACTACTTGATGAACTTGATAAAAAAGAAATTAGATTTGGAATTACAAATCTGGTTTACCATAAAGGTCAAAAGAATGAGATTTTCAGTAAATGGGCTAAGAAATATTGTGTACATGAAATAAATAGTAACTATATTAGCTTTAATGATAACACTGTCAAAGCTTGTTCTAAGGAGGTGTTTGTAACTAATTATGACAAAGATAGGTACTAGAAGAGAACCAGAGTATAAAGAATTAAATTTTGATACAGCCTTAAGAAATCCTGAAAGATTAAAGAATGTTTTGGAATTAATAAAAGAGTATGAAAATTTGAAATTAAACGACGATAATTTGTTAGATATTGTTTCAAAGATGTATATATCTGGTTTGGTAACAAGTGATGATTTTGATTTAAGGTATTTACCAACTGATGAAAAAATTAAACAAAGAATAATTGAAATTAATAGATCTAGAAATGCAGACGGTGGTTTTCCAAAAGGGTATCAGTCTAGATTCTGGACATATATGAGAACTTTGTCAGAATTTGGTTTTGTATATGCTAGATATAATGAGAAACTATTAATTGGAGATGTAGGTCATAAACTTATTGAAAATAAAATAGATGCTCAAGAAGCTTTTGCTTTGCAAAGTATGAAGTATAATTGGAAGTCACCTTATAGAAATGTAAGTAATGACTATAATTATTTTAAATTTATAATAAAAGTTTTAAGAGAATTAGATAAAAAGAAAAAGAAGTTAAATTATAATCAATTTGTATTATCGTTGTTTAGTAAAGAGGATGATCCTAATGAATTCATTGACTTAATAACAAAGAATACATTTGCTACCGAGAATTCAGTATATGAATATCTTAAAAGCATATACGGAAGACTTAATGCTGAAACTACAGTGTTAAAGGACTATCCTGATACAGTTATAAGAATGTTAAGATTAACAGGTTTTGTTAATATAGTAAATGAAGGAATATTACTTATTGAATTAAATAATGACATGAGTAAGTTTATTGACTATTTTATTGATAAAACTTATGTGGTTGATAATAGTGAAAAAGAAATTGCCATTAACTACTTTAATAAGATAAATATTGTCTCTGATGAGGAATTATCTATAATCAAAAAGAATAGACAGACGAATGTTGAAATCATGGATTATAATTTTGTTTTAAATAGAATTGTTAAAGATTATAAATTTGATGAAAATAGCATCATAGAATATATAAATAACATTGGTCTAAAAAATAGAAATAAAGAATTTAAGTATATTGATTATCCATTGCAATTTGAGTTTTTCTTATCTATTTTATTGTATCTTGTTTATGGTGATGAATATTCGATAAAGCCAAATTATAAAACTGATGCATATGGTATGCCAATTTCACATGCGCCAGGAAAATGTGGTGATATTGAAATAGTGGGAAACCATAAATATTGGCTTTTGGAAGTAAGTTTAATTAGAAATAAAGCACAACAATTGAATAATGAAACAGCCAATTTATTTAGACATATTTCTGATAGCCCGTGGGCAGAAAAATATATGTCTTTTGTTGCACCAGTAGTGCATGAAGATACATATAAGTTCTTTAATGCATTAATTATTGATTATATAAAAGAATATAAAAATAATAACTTTAATGCCAAATGTTATAAAACTGAAGAACTAATATCAGAATGTTTAACAAAAAGTGTTTTTGAAGATATGAAAAAGAATACTATAGATTATAAAAAAAGTTTATTGGAAATATTAAATTAATAGTAATGAGGTGAAGTAATGGAAGCTAATAATAGAATGTTATATGATGACATCATAAAAAAGACAGATGTTCAATATACAATACCTGTATATCAAAGAAATTATACTTGGGAAAAAGAAAACTGCGAATTATTATACAATGATATAGTAAGTAGTATTAAAAATGAAAGAAATCACTTTTTAGGTAGTTTAGTTTATTCTACAACAAAAAGAAGTGATATAAAAAGTTGCCCAATTATAGATGGGCAACAAAGATTAACAACCATTATGCTTTTATTAAAAGCAATAGATGATTTAATTAAAGATCCACAAAATATCACAAAAAAAAGAATAAGACAAAATATATATAATGAAAATTGTGAAGAAAGATATAAACTAAAATTAAAAAATAGTGATAATGATAATTCAGAATTAGAAAAAGTTCTAATGGGAAATACGACTAATTTAGATAGTTCATCAAAAGTTGTTATAAATTATAATCATTTTAAAAATTTGATAAAAAAGACTATGGATTCTGAGCAATGGACACCTGATAAATTAATAGAAGGAATAGATAGGCTTGAAATAGTAGAGATAGTATTAAATGAAAGTGATTCTCCACAAAAAATATTTGAAAGTATAAATTCTACTGGAGTAAAATTAACTACAGCAGATTTAATTAGAAATTTCTTATTAATGGGAATATTGGATGTTGGTAAACAAAAAGAAATATATACTAATTATTGGATTACACTTGAAAGTCTTATAGGGAAGGATAATATAGAAAAATTTTTCTATGATTTTCTTGTTTCAAAAGATACAAGATATATTGAAGAAAAAAGAGTATATGAAAATTTTAAAAAATATTATATAAATAGTAATATTAGAGAAATAGAAGATATAGAAAAAATATTTAAAGAAATAGTTAGATATGCCCAGTATTATAAATTGTTAGTTCTTAATGATTGTAAAGATTATAGTAGCAAAACAAATCAATTATGTGATATTTTTAATATTTTACAACATAGAACAATATATCCTTTTATGTTACAAGTATGTAATGATTATGATGATATAAGAGATTTATATAGAGTTAGTAAAAACGATGTTGGACAAGAAGTTAAGATAGATTTATCAGATGATAAAATTCAAGAGTTAAAAAAACGTGAAGAAGAGTTTAACAACATAATAGAATTATTTGGTAACTATGCTATGAGACGTAATATTGCAAATGTTGCTTCATCTAGTTTACGTAGATTTTATGCTTCATTATATAATAAAATATTTGACAAAAATAAAAATAATTATAATTGTTATTTTAAAGCTTGTGAAGCTTATTTGTGTACATTAAAAACGGAAGATAAAATGCCTAACGATAATATGTTTAAAGAAGGTTTATATTATAGTAATATGTATGCAAATACAAAAACAAAGATATTAAGATACTTCTTTGATTTAATTGAAAACAGTGGTAAAGAACCAGTGGATATGTCTGAATTAACTATTGAACATATTTTACCTGAAACACTAAGTTCACAATGGAAAACAAATTTAGGTGAAAATTATCAAGAAATATATGATAAATATGTTCATACATTTGGTAATTTATCAATTACTGGCTATAATTCAGAATATAGTAATGATGTATTTATAAATAAAAAGAAAAGATATAATGATATGTTATCCACAGGAGAAACAAAAATTGTTAAATTGAATGAAGAATTAAAAGATTATACTGACGAAAAAAAGAATATTCTAGTTTGGGATGAGAATGAAATTGAAAAGAGAGCTGAAAGATTGTCAAAAATCATAATTGAACATTTCCCTTATCCAAAGAATATTGATACTACATTAGAATTTGAAAAGTTTTATGAATTCTATATTGATAATCCTGAAGATAATGCTGATGAATTTGAAAATAATCCTGCTTACAAATTATATGGATTTCAATTTGAAGGTACTAAATATAGAGCAGATAGTTATAGAAGAATATTTAAAGATATTATAAAATTACTATATAACATTGATAATTCAATATTAGATGATTTAGCAAATAGTAATTATACTTACGAAAGAGGAAAAACAATTAGATTTTCAAGAACAAAAGAAAATGATCATCAAGAAGAAATTCTTCCTTCATTATTTGTTTACACAAACTATAGTAGAAGTACAATCTTCGATTGGATAAGAGATTTATTTAAAAGATATCAATTAGATATTACATTATTCTGCCTTTTATATGTTGAAAAAGATTAATTTTATGTCACTTAAATATGTGGGGGGTACCTCTCATGAAAATAAGTGTCGTAAGTGTCATCATGTATCATATTATACCGACAATGGTATAATAGCTGCAAAAAAAATATAAGTATATATAGTTATGAATTCTATATATGCTTTTTATATGTTATAATATATTTAATTGTTTATACTTAGGGGGAATTAATATGGATGAAAGTATTGAGTTTATTAATAAAAAAATACGAGATTTGAATATTAAAATTGAAAAAAATATTGATGATTCAGTTGATAACAGGGGATATATGTCTCAAAATATTATCAAAAGTTTGAGAGATTTGGTTGAATATATTTCTTTTAAAGTTTATATTATTGAGAAAGAAAAAAGGTATATTGAATACAATCATGATAATAATGGTAAGGCAATTCGTTATATTAAATCTTTATATAAACATGATATATTAAAAAAATTTCATGCTTTATTAGAAATTGGTCCATCACATAATAGTTATAGTGAAGATGGTTCAATTAGATTGATGGTTAAATACCAAGAATATCTTGTTGATTTGAAAAAATATTATTTTACTATGTTTAAAGAAAAAATATTAACTAATTTATATAAATTTCCTATATTTAAGATAGATCCTTCATTATATGATTATTATAAAGAAATATATGATAAATTAATCCAAGTAAAATTTGATAATAATGAGATAGTATTAGGAAATGTATATTATATTAAGAAAACTAAACCAATAGCTATAGAAGATAGAGTGTTTTATGAATTAACATTAACACCAGCAACAGATTATGTTAACAAATTTAATAGAATTATTTTCTATTCTCCAATTAGAATTTCAGATAATTATGCCATTAAAATAGGTTATGTAAAGAAAAATATTAGATCATTTAAATCGGAGGTAGAAATTAAGATAATTAATAATTACGAAATATTTATTAAACCGGCGGAAATAAATAGTTTATACAAAATATTTGGTATTAATAAAAGAGTATCATATCGAGCGAATGAATATGATTACTTTATGCAATTATTAAAGAATAATCATTGGACATTAAACCATATTATTAATTTGAGTAATGAAGAGTTTGAAATAATTAAACAAGAATCATCAATTTATAATACACATCATCTTCTTGAATTATTTGAAATGATAAGAAATATTATTATTAATAATAAACCTGGGTATAATGTTTTGAAATATTTAATTTATGTATTAAGAAATTCAGTAATAATTGATCAAATATCTGATGAAAAATGTAAAATATTATCAGATTTATATCTGAAATATGGGTGTAATGTTTTTGAAACTATGCCTTATGCATCTTCATTAAATGGTCATAAAATATCTATATCAGATTTACTAGAGATTATTGAACCGGTGAATAGGGAACATGAGTTTTTTGGGAGAAGAATAAATGATTTATGTAATTCGACAAATAGAATATATTTTTCTTTTAAAGAATTAGGTTATGATGAAGAAGAAGGTAAAAAACTTATAAAAGAATTTAACAAACATGTTTACTATAAACATACAGATAGATATTTAGAAACAATTGGAAATAAAGTCTATGTAAGAGGATTTGAAGAAAGTACAATAAAAATCATAGATATTTTAAAAAATAAAACTAATGAAAAATATGATGATTATACAGGTATGTATGATATATTTGATACTTTTGGTGATTATGAGTTTTCTGATGGTATTAAAAAGAATATTTCTGAAAAAATATATATTAATTCAAAAGTGGGTTTAATCTATGGCTCAGCAGGAACTGGTAAAACTGAAATGATTAAAATAATATCAAAAATATTTGATGGTAAAAATATTGCTTTTTTAGCTAAAACTAATGCAGCACTAAACAATATAAAAATTAGAGTTGGCAGAGAAGCTATGGATAGTTATGAATTCTATACAGTTGATAAATTTATTGATGATTCTATAAGAGATAATTATGATTTAATAGTTGTAGATGAGTGTAGCATGGTTGAAAATGATATAATGCTTCAAATGCTAATAAAGAATAATTATGATTGTTTATTATTAGTTGGTGATATATACCAAATAGAGTCTATAGAGTTTGGTAATTGGTTTAGATTTGCAAAAGAATTAATTCCTGAAAATTCATATGAATTAACTGATAATTTTAGAACTACTAATAATGGATTAAAAAAATTATGGTCTAAGGTAAGAAATCTTGATGATGGTATTACTGAAAAAACAATTGATGAGGACTATTCTGAAATTATTAGTGAATCAATATTTGAGAATAGAGAAGAAGAAGAAATTGTATTATGTTTGAATTATGATGGACCATATGGTATTAATAATATTAATAGATATTTGCAAAGAACAAATGAAAATGAATCAGTTGAATGGGGAATTAATACCTATAAAGTAGGAGATCCAATTATATTTAGTGATGTGAGAAGATTTTCAAACGTCTTATATAATAATTTAAAAGGAAGAATACTAAGTATTGAAAAAGATGAGAATAGTATTACATTTCAATTGTTTGTAGAAAGGAAGATTACAGATTTAGATTCTTTTGCAAATAGTATTAAAGTAATTTCTAGGAATGATGAAGGTTCAACTATTGAAATAAAAGTATTAAGAAAAGATGATGATGATAAAGATGATGATGTTGGATATATTGTTCCTTTTGTAGTTTCCTATGCTACTTCAATACATAAATCACAAGGTTTAGAATTTGATTCGGTAAAAATTATTATATCGGATGAATCTGAAGAAATGATTACAAAAAATATATTTTATACTGCAATAACAAGATCTAAAAACCATCTCAAAATATATTGGAGTCCTGAGTGTCAAAATAAAGTTATAAAAAATATGAAGGATTATAATCTTAAGGATGATATAATTCTTCTAAAGAATAAACTATAAAAAAAGTATATATAGCTACGTATCCTATATATACTTTTTTAATGTTTGTACAGGTTCTGCACAGATATTTTATTTAATTTTGCTATGCAGGATTAAATGTTTTTAAATTATGTTCCTTGAAAACATTGATTTTAAAGGTATGATTTATAAATTATTGTTCGCCCACTGAATAGAGCGTTATATTTAAAATTATAAATTAAAATTATTATGTTATAATATTTATGGAGGTAATATTATGAGTTATAATAAATTAGTAAGAGATAATATTCCAGATATAATAAAAAATAATGGGGAAATACCAATTACAAGAATATTAAATGATGATGAATATAAAATAGAATTAGAAAAGAAATTATATGAAGAATATCAAGAAGTATTAAATAGTAGTGGTAAAGAAAGAATAGAAGAATTAGCTGATATGTTAGAGGTAATGATTAGTTTAGCTAAATTAGAAGGTAAAGATCTAGATGATGTAATTGAAGTGGCTAAAGTTAAAAGATTAAAACGTGGTGGATTTAATAAAAGAATATATTTGGAAGGAGTTGAAAAATGATATTAGATATAGCAATTATTATTTTTTGTATTATGGAATTAGGTAATGTTTTAATTTTATATTTTAAGCCAGATTCTAAATTAGGTAATGGAGTAGCTGTTTTTGA
Organism: uncultured Bacilli bacterium; assembly: GCA_944359055.1. GTDB lineage: Bacteria > Bacillota_I > Bacilli_A > RF39 > UBA660 > Faecisoma. The sequence continues at coordinate 10,501 of CALVSO010000013.1, forward strand.
TGCTTGGAGAGATGTAAAAGAAGATAAAAATTTAGATTTATTTGCTCATTATATGGCTTATTGGGTAGCTGGTGTTAAGTTAATATTTATATTTTTATTATTAGTTGTATTATTAACTGGTAATGAAACAACAAAAATATGGGCGGTAGTAGCTATGATTATTTCAATTGCAACTTATTTTTGGAAGTTACATCCAATTATTAAACAATTAGATAGTTTAAATAAAATTAATCCTAAAGGTTATTCTAAAACATTAGGATTAATGATAAGCGGATTTTTATTAATGTTTTCCACAGCATTAATATTATATTTTGTTTAGGAGAAAGTTATGAGATATATTGATAAAATAAAAAGAAAATATAAAGAAACAAAAGAAAAATCATTATTAGTTTATTTAATATTAAGGTTTTTAGTTATTATATGTATGATATTAGAAATATTAAGAGGGGATTTAAATAATGCATTTTTATGTTTTTTATCATTGCTATTATTTACTATACCAACACTTATTGAAGATAAATTTAAAATAGGTATTCCATCTTTATTAGAATCAATTATTTATTTGTTTATTTTTTCAGCTGAAATATTAGGTGAAATAAATAATTTTTTATGGTAATATTCCTTATTGGGATACAATATTACATACTATAAATGGTTTTTTAGCAGCAGGAGTAGGTTTTTCATTAGTTGATATATTAAATAAAAGTAGTAAAAACATTAAATTATCGCCTTTATATGTAGCAATAGTTGCTTTTTGTTTTTCTATGACAATAGGTGTATTATGGGAATTCTTTGAATATGGAATGGATAGATATTTAAGATTAGATACACAAAAAGATAGGATTGTTAATGTGATTTCCACAGTAAAGTTGGATCCTAATAATGATAATAAAGCAGTTATTATTGATAATATAAAGGAAACACATATTATAACTGATGATGATGAAATAGTTATTGAAGGCGGATATTTAGATATAGGTATAAACGATACAATGAAAGATTTAATGGTTAATTTTATTGGAGCTGTATGTTTTAGTACGATTGGTTATTTATATATAAAAAATAGGGATAAATATAAATTTGCTACTAATTTTATACCATATAAAGAAGGGAAGGAATAATATGTGTACATGTATTAATTTAAAAACAAAAGATCAATATTTTGGAAGAAATTTAGATTTAGAATATAGATTTAATGAAAAAATTGTTATAACACCAAGAAATTATAATGTAAAAAATATAGATATTAAATATGCTATGATAGGTATGGCTACTGTATCAGATGATTATCCTTTATATGCTGAAGCAGCTAATGAAAAGGGATTAGCTATGGCTGGATTATATTTTCCTAATAATGCATATTATAATGAACCTATGAAAAATAAAATTAATTTAGCGCCTTATGAATTTATTTTATATATTTTAGGTAATTATAAAAGTGTTAAAGAAGTAAAAGAAATTATAAATGATATTAATATAACTAATGTTAAATTTAATAATTTACCTCTTGCTGATTTACATTAGATGATAAGTGATGATAAAGATTGTATTGTAGTTGAACAAGTAAAAGAAGGATTAAAAGTATATGATAATGAAATAGGGGTATTAACTAATAATCCACAGTTTTCTTATCATTTAACTAATATTAATAACTATATTAATTTAAGTCCTAAAAATAGAGAAAATACTTTTTCTGATAAAATTAATTTAGCTAATTATGGTCAGGGTATGGGAGCTATTGGATTACCTGGAGATAATTCCCCAGCATCAAGATTTATAAAAGCTGCTTTTAATAAATTAAATTCTATTTGTAATGATGATGAAGAAAGTTCAGTAACACAATTCTTTCATATTTTAGATTCGGTAGCAATGATTAAAGGTAGTGTAATTACAAAAGAAAATAATTATGATATAACTACTTATTCTAGTTGCATGAATACAACTAAAGGTATTTATTATTATAAAACATATAATAACAATCAAATAACAGCTATTAAATTAAATAATATTAATATGAATTATGACAAATTAAGTATTTATGAATTAATTGAAAAGCAACAAATCAAACATATCAACTATTTATAGTGAAATATGGGAAATTTTGTTATTAGCAATCTATAGTTGACGCTGCCAATATAGAGTGCTATAATTATAATGTAAGAAAAAAACTTACATGGTATAATTATTCATATTTGTGCTATCCTAATCGTATAACACATTAAGGAAGGAAGATGATATATATGATGATGTTACCAAGAAGAAATGAATTTAATTTGTTAGATGATATTTTTGGAGATTTGAACTATACAGAAAATAAAATAATGAAAACAGATATTAAAGAACATAAAGATAATTATTCTATTTTAGTAGATTTACCAGGTTATAATAAAGATGATATTAAAATATCAATTGAAGATGGTTATTTAACTATAAATGCCACAATGAGTAAAAATGAAGAAGAAAAAGAACATGGTAAATTTGTTAGACGTGAAAGATATTTTGGTGAATGTTCAAGAAGCTTCTATGTAGGAGATAATATTGAAGTAGAAGATATTAAAGCATCATTTAAAAATGGTACTTTAAATCTTGAAATTCCTAAAAAAGAACAAAAACAAATATCTGAAAAGAAATATGTTCAAATTGAAGATTAAACAAATAAGTTAATATCTATTTGTTAAAAGAAAAGTATGAGATTACTCATACTTTTGTATTAATAAATTTAATTAATTATTGGATGCAATTACAAGATTAGAAATAGTGTTACAAGGAAAATAAAAATATTTCAAAATTATAATTTAAATTGCGGAGAATAAATAAAAAGAGGAATTTTTAATTATAAATATTTCCTCTTTTTTTAATTTTTGGATCTTCTTGTCTGTTTATTTCTTTTGTTAATTTTTCTTTAATTTTATCAATAACATATAATATATTTTTAAAAGATTCAGGTACAAATTCATTTAATTCATAAGTATTGTGATTTTGAATAAATTCTATTTCATCATTTGTTTTGTTATAACTAAAAGAAATAAAATCATTATAGTAAAGAATTATCTGATGAGGAAAAATTTTACTTCTTTTACCAGAAAAAATACATTTTTGAAGACATTCTTCTAATGGGATATACATTTTATAAAAATCCTCTTTTAACATAGTTTTTTTTGAGATAGAATTATAAATATATTTTTCAAATCCTTGAATGGTTATGTGATTATCATTTTCTTGTAATATTTCACCTATAATTATGTCATTTAAGCAACTATTTTTTTTATTCAAAACATAGATTTTAGATTTAGATGTTACATATTTTACCTTATTTAATATTACTCTATCATAATTATAATCAGAAAAAGTTAGTTCATTTAATTTTTTAAAACTATCTATTGATATTTCTCCTAACTTTAGTTTTTCAATTATTTCTAATACTTCATTAAATATATATGTTGCAATTTTTATATTTATAAATTGCTGTGGATAAATAAAACTATGTAATAGTTTAGTATATTTTTGAGTGATAGAATTAATATAGAATTCAATTATATTTGAATCTTTTTTCAAATCGTGTAAATTTTTAAATTTGATGTATACTGAATCATATTTTTTAGCTTCTTCAATTAAGTTGCTTGAGTAATTTATTTTTAAATTGTTGTATAACTCTTTAATTTTATTTTGAAGTAATATAAAATCTGTATCATTATAATTAAATTCTTGTAAAAAAGTTAATAAATCTTCTAATTTAATTAATGTTTGATTATATTCTTTAAATAAATCATCAATTTTCGTTTTTAAGTTTTCAATAAAATTTTCATAGTTTAAATAATGTGAATTTTCAAATTTTTTAAATTGTTCGTTTATAATTTCATCAATTGCAATTTCTAAAGTATTATATTCAATTTTAGCTTTATAAAAATATAAGTCTTTTTTAATTTTTGATATGTAAATATATTTTTCTTTTATTTTTAACAATTGTGAATAAAAATTTTCTATATTACAATTGTAATTAATTGTTATTTTAATATTATTTTTGTCAATTTTATTTTGTTCAAAAAATTCATTTTGAAATTTGATAAAGATTTTTTTAATTATTTTAACGTATTTTTTATATTCTGAATCGATATTTTCTTTGTTAGAACTATTCTTTATTATTTCTTTGCTTCTTAATATTATATCATTAATTTCACTATTATATTTTGTAAGTAAATTTATGTTTGTTTCACATGAGAAAATTGTTAATTTTTTTAAAATTGATTTTTTATGTTTTAAAAGTTTTTTTTCATTTATATCGTCTTTTATTAGTAAATCATCATTTATTTTTAACAAATTACAAAGAGTTGTTTTAGCTTCGTTAACTGCTTTTAATTTTTCAGCGGCTATTTTTTGTGTTGCAACATCTTTACTTTTACTATCAATATAATATTTTTTCATTAAAGTTAAATAAGCTTGTTTTAATTCATTTTCTTTAAAATTTTCTTTTAGATTTAAAATTTTTAGAGCTTTATCTATAGTCATAAGTATTTCCTTTCTTTTAGTATGTGTATTCTAACATCATTATATTATTTAGTCAAGCAAAAATTTTGATAAATAAAAAAACTAATAATAGAATCTTTTCTATACATTAGCTTTTTTAAATATTTTTTATTTTGTCTTTGGGTTAATAATTTATTTAATTCATCTTCTATGTTATCTATTATGTAGTAAATGTTTTTAAATGGTTCAATTTCTTGGTTATAATTAAGAAATTCTTCTGAATTTTCAAAAAATGAAATAGGTTTATTATCTAAGTTACATGTAAAAGAAACATATTTATCAATTAAATCATAAGTAAATGCAATATAATCGTTATGATAAAGTATGATTGTATTTGTAACAAATTTATTTTTTTTACCAGAAAAATTACTACTTCTTAAACAAATAAATAGTGGTATATAATTTTTTTCAAAATCTTTTTTATATATCGTCTTTTTTAAAATTTTATTTTTAGTAGTGTTGATACCTATGATAGTTATATAATCATCATCTTCTTGGGCTACTTTTCCTAACATAATGTCATCATTTGTACTATAAGGTTGATTAAAGACATAAATCCCCTTGCTATTAGTAATTCCGTTAGCTTTGTTTAAAGTAATTTTATCTTCGTTGAAATTAATAAATTTTAAATCAGTTAATTGAGCAAAATCTTCAATAGGAATTTGTCCAATTCTAACTTTAGAAATTATTTCAAGAACTTCTTCAAAAGTTTTTTGTGCATATTGTGCTTTTGATAAATCATCTGGATAGGTAAAATTTTTTAAAGCGGCTTGGAAATTTTCAATAATTTGTTTTGTATAATTATTTATCAAATCTTTATTGCTGTTTACTTTTCTTAAGTCGGTAATTAATTCTTTAAATTTTTTTGCTTTCGTCAATGTTTTGTAAGTAACTTCTTGTTGTAATTCATCATATAAAATAGAAAGATTTTTTATAAATTTTAAATTATCTGAATTCATAATAGAATTTGATTCCATATATTCTATAATATAATTAACATCTGAAACAATACTAAAGTAGAATGTAAATAAAGCATCAATTTCTTTTTTTATATCATCAATTAATTTTTCATAATTTTCATAATTATTTTTTTTAAATTCATCCATTTTTTCTTCTATTAAAGAATCAATTAAATTTTTTAAATTATTATATCCGCTTCGTAATTTATAGTCATGCAAATCATCAATTATTTTTGAATAATATATTTCTTTTTTATTATATTTTTTATTAATTAATAATAATTGATTATAGAATTCATCAAAACTACAATCATAATTGATTTTTTCTTTTATTTCATTTTCATTAATCTCATTTACATTAAAAAATTCTTTTTTAAATTTATAAAAAACATTTTTAATTAATTTAATACATTCATTATATAATTTTTCTATGCTTTGCTCATCAAAAGAAGCATTTATTGAATTGATATAGGCAGATATAATTTTATTCATTTCTTCATAATAACATTTAAATTTTTCTTCAATATCATTTATCTTTTTTATATTATTTAATTTTTGAATAATTTCTGCTTTATACTCAAAAACGTTTGTATTATCATCTTGATTATTATTTTGTTGTTTGTTTTGATCGCTGTTTTTTAATAAATTAGAAAGTAGATCTTTTGAAAAGTTAATTTTTTGCATAGCTTTAATTGCATACTCTTGTTCTAAACTACCTTCTTTAAAATTATCTGGATGATATTTTTTCGCTAATATATGATATGTTTTTTTTAATTCTTGATCTGTAAAATTTTTTTCCAAATTAAATAATTTTAATGCTTGTTCAATTGTTATTTGCATAATTATTCCCCCTCTTTTGAGGCGCTATTTTAGCACGATTAATTATATTTGTCAAATCAAGTACTTGTAAACTATAATTGATTTTTTAAATAATAATGTGTATACTTATATTAGTAGGTGAGTATATGTTTAAGAAAAAATTTAAAAAATCTAAACCATCTTTATTTAAAAGCTTTTATTATGCTTTTGAAGGTATTAGGGTAAATATATTAAATGAAAGAAATTTGTGCATTCATTTTATGGTGATGTTATTAGTAATAGCTTTGGGTTTTATATTAAATATAAGTAAAACAGAATGGTTGATATGTATTTTATTATTTGGTTTTGTCATTACATTAGAACTAATGAATACAGCTATTGAAACAGCAATTGATATATGTATGCCAGAAATTAATCCTAAAGCTAAGTTAGCAAAAGATACTTCTGCTGGTGCGGTATTAGTAGTTGCTATAGTATCAGTTGTAATTGGTATTATGATTTTTGGGCCTAAATTATTAGAAATATGGAGGAATTTATGATTAATCAAACAATTTTTAGAGCATATGATATAAGAGGAATTTATAATGAGCAAATAACAGATGAAACAGCTTATATACTAGGTAAAAGTTTTGGAAGTTATGTGCAATTAAGAGGTAAAAAAGAAGTTTTAGTCGGATATGATAATAGATTATCGTCTCCAAATTTAGCAAGTAATCTTATCAAAGGTTTATTGGAAACAGGTGTTAATGTTACTAATTTAGGTTTAGTTACAACACCAATGTATTATTATGCAAGACAACATTTAAATAAATGGGCGGCTATAATGATTACTGCTTCACATAATCCAAGTAATCATAACGGATTTAAAATTTCATTTGATGAGAATGGTAATGCAGCAGGTGAAGAGATAATTGCATTTAGAGATTTTACTAATAAAAATGAATTTGTAAAAGGTAATGGTATTTTATCAAATTACGATATTAAAAATGAATATATTGATTTAATGGTTAATAATTTAAAAATAAATAGAAATATTAAAGCTGTATTTGATTGTGGCAATGGAACTGTATCCATTATAATAAAAGAAATATTAGATAAATTAAATATAACTTATGATTTATTATATTGTGATAGTGATCCAACATTCCCAAATCATCATCCTGATCCATCAATAAGTTCTAATTTAGTTGATATTCAAAAGAGAGTGGTTGAATTAGGTTATGATATTGGTATTGCTATGGATGCTGATGGTGATAGAGTAAGAATAATTGATAATAAAGGACATATTATTAATTCAGATGTTTATATGATAATGATGTATCGTTATTTAAAAGGAAAAATAGTTAATAAAGCTTTATATGATGTTAAATGTTCTAAAGCCTTAATTGATGAATTAAATAAATTAAATTATGAACATATTATGTATCGTACAGGTAATTCATATATGTATCGTAAAATGCATGAAGAAAAAATTGAATTTGCTGGAGAATATTCTGGTCATATGTGGTTTGGAGATAGATTTTATGGATTTGATGATGGATTATATGCTGGATTACGTATGATAGAGTTATTATCAAATAGTAATAAAAATTTAGATGAATTATATAATGACATAAATATATATTATTCAACTGATGAATTAAAAATAAATACAACTGAAGAAAAAAAATATCAATCAGTTGAAGAAGTAAAAAAATATGCTATTAATAAAAATTATAAATATAATAATATTGATGGTGTTAGAGTAGAATTTGAAGATGGTTGGGCATTAATTAGATTCTCTAATACAGGACCTATTATAAGTGCAAGATTTGAAGCTAGTACTAAAGAAAGATTACAAGCAATAACTGATGAATTTATGACAATAATTAATAAGTATAAAATATAATTTTATTAGAATTTGCTTTTTTTTAAATATATGGTATAATAAGCACTCATGTGAGGGGGAAAATTATGAAGAAAGATAAATTATATATATTAAAGGATATGTTACAAAGCCTAATTTATATTGAAAGAAAAATGGTGGAAATAAAGAAAATTGATGCTATAATGTTTTCAAAAGTGGTTCATGAAAAAAATCAAACTACTAAAAAATTAATTATTGATGAGAATAAAATTTATTCTTTTTATGGATTAGTAGATTCAAAAAAAGGCATTGTTACAGATTTAGATGGTAATGAAATGGTTATTTTGAAAACGAATAATTTTGGTAAAATTTTACCAGAATATGCAAATGTTATACAGCTTGGAGAATATTATGTAATGCCATATAGTATAAGTGATATAGATTTACAAAAATTATCTAGTGCTGAATATAATAACTTAAGAACTAAATATATTAAATTTACAAAGTCAAAATTGAGAGAAAAAATGGCTCAAAAACAAAATGTTAAAAGGTAACAATAATTATATTGGTACCTTTTTTGAAGGCGAATTATTAAAATGTTTGAATTTTGCCGAGTAATATAGTATAATCTTATATTGAGAAATGGGTGAAAAGATGATTGAAAGATTAAATGCTATTGAAGCAAGATATAATGAGATTACCGATGATTTGATGAAACCGGAAAATATATCTGATATTAAAAAAGCTACTAGTTTATCAAAAGAACAAGCTAGTTTAAAAGATGCTTATGATGCATATCAAGAATATAAAAAGATAACTAGCGATATTGAGGCTGCTAAAGAAATGGTAAAAGATCCTGAATTAGGTGAGTTTGCTAAAGAAGAATTAGAAGAAAATCAAAATAAATTAGATAAATTAATAAAAGATATTGAAGTATTATTATTGCCAAAAGATCCTAATGATGGTAAAGATGTTATCGTTGAAATAAGAGGAGCTGCTGGTGGTGATGAGGGTAATATCTTTGCTGGTGACTTATTTGATATGTATAAAAAATTAGCTGAAAGAAATGGTTGGAAAATTGAAATAGTTGAAGAAGAAAAATCTGAAGCAGGTGGATATACTTTAATCAGTTTTATTGTAAGAGGAGAAAATGTATATTCTAAATTAAAATATGAATCAGGGGCACATCGTGTTCAAAGAGTACCAGTTACTGAAACACAAGGTAGGGTTCACACTTCAACTGCAACAGTTTTAGTAATGCCAGAAGCTGAAGAATTAGATTGTGATTTAGATATGAATGATGTTAGAATTGATATAACTAGAAGTAGTGGCTGTGGTGGCCAAGGAGTTAATACAACTGATTCAGCCGTAAGATTAACGCATATTCCAACTGGAATTGTAGTTTATTCACAAACAGAAAGAAGTCAAATTAAAAACAAAGAAAAAGCTATTAAAATATTACAAACTCGTCTTTATGATTTAAAAATGCAAGAAAGAGAAAAAGAGATGGGTGAAGAAAGAAGAAGCAAAATTGGTACTGGAGATAGATCAGAAAAAATAAGAACATATAATTATCCACAAAATAGGGTTACTGATCATCGTATTGGATTTACTTTAAATACATTAGATAGAGTAATGCAAGGTGATATTGATAAAGTAATTGATGCTTTAATTACTGAAGATCAAAATAGAAAATTACGAGGAGAATAATTTGACTGATATAGAATATTTAAAAAAATATTTAAATCCTGATAAATTAGAAGAAGGTATTAAAAAATTAGAAAAAGGAATTCCTGTTCAATATATCGTAGGTAATGTTGATTTTTATGGTAGTATTATTGAAGTAAATGAAAATGTTTTAATACCTAGATTTGAAACAGAAGAATTGGTAGATCGTGTAATAAAAAGATTAAAAGATAAAATAAACTTGGATATCGTTGATTTGGGTACAGGCAGTGGGTGTATAGCTATTTCTTTAGCTAAAAATTTAAATAGTAATGTTGATGCTGTGGACATTTCTAAAGAAGCTTTAGAGGTGGCTAAAAAAAATGCTACTAACAATAACGTAAATATTAATTTTTATTTAGGTGATATGTTAAATCCATTAAATAAAAAATATGATTTAATAATAAGTAATCCACCATATATTGCATATGATGAAGAAATTATGGATATAGTTAAAAATAATGAGCCTCACCTTGCTTTATATGCTGAAAATCAAGGATTATATTATTATGAACAAATATTAAAAAATGTTAAAAAATATTTAAAAAAAGATTACTTAATTGTTTTTGAAATTGGTTATAAACAAGCAAAAAAAATAGATCTTTTAGCTCATCAATATTTAGATTGTTCTGTTACAATTGAAAAAGATTTATATGGCAAAGATAGATATGTATTTATAAAAAATGGATGGTGCTAATATGATAAAGATTAATGAAAAAGAATATTATAATTATGATATAAAAATAGATTGGGGAAAATTTGAAGCTAAAGTTTGCGGAAGAAAAATTAATGGGGAATCACCTTTTATTATATTTAACATTGAAAATAATATATATATTGGTCTTGAGTTTATATTTTCTAAAGAAATGTTTAATAAAATGGAAATAAATAAAAAAATAAATTTAAATAAATATATAAGTGATATTACGTATGAAGATAAAAAAGGGTGGATTTCAATTGTAACTGGCAATTATGAATGCAATGTAACAAAAGTAAGTAATAATCGCTTTAAACTTGAATTTTTAGTTGAACCAGATGAATTGGATGTAGAAGAATTTGATATAAATAATATAGAAATTGAAACATATGTTAATTTATTATAAATCAATTTATATACATACAAAGCCAATAAATATAGGAAACACTTAATAAAATGATATTAAGTGTATTTTTTTATGAAATCATACACATTTTTGTATGCTTTATAACATAAATTTATTTTTGTCAACTACAAATTTGTTGACATTTTAAATGAATTTTGGTTGCTTTTTTGTCTATAAATGATATAATAATATATGCAAAAAAATAAATGGAGGGATATAATGGAAGCTTGGAATAAGTTTAAAGGTGAAAAATGGAAAAATGAAATTAATGTTGAAGATTTCATTTTAAATAATTATAAAGAATATTTAGGAAATGAATCTTTTCTAGAAGGTATAACTGATAGAACAAAAAAAGTTTTAGATAAAGTTACAACTTTAACTAAAGAAGAATTAAAAAAAGGTGTTTTAGATGTAGAGACAAAAATAATTTCTGGAATAGATAATTTTGCTCCAGGATATATAGATAAAGATAATGAAGTAATTGTTGGATTACAAACTGACAAACCATTAAAGAGAATTGTTAATTTATATGGTGGAATTAGGATGGCTCATACATCTTTAGAAGCTTATGGTTATAAATTAGATGAAACAATTGATAAACATTTTAAGGAATATAGAAAATCACATAATGATGGTGTTTTTGATGCTTATACTGAAGAAATTAGAAGAGCAAGAAGTGCAGGATTATTAACGGGATTACCTGATGCTTATGGTAGAGGTAGAATAATTGGTGATTATAGAAGAATTGCTCTATATGGTATTGATTATTTAATAGAAGAAAAACAAAAAGATTTAAAAAATATCACTGAAATAAATGAAAATACAATTAGATTAAGAGAAGAAGTTAGTGAACAAATTAAAGCATTAAATGAAATTAAAAGTATGGCTTTAAAATACGGTTTTGATATTTCTAAACCTGCTACAAATGCTAAAGAAGCAACTCAATGGTTATATTTTGGTTATTTAGCTGCTATTAAAGAAAATAATGGCGCTGCTATGAGTTTAGGAAGAACTTCAACATTCTTAGATATCTATATTGAAAGAGATTTAGAGGATAAAGTTATAACTGAAAAAGAAGCTCAAGAAATAATCGATCAATTTGTTATTAAATTAAGAATTGCAAGACACTTAAGAACACCTGAATATAATGAATTATTTGCAGGAGATCCTACTTGGGTAACTGAATCATTAGGTGGAATGGCTTTAAATGGTAAAAGTTTAGTTACTAAAAATAGTTTTAGATATTTACACACTTTAATTAATTTGGGTTCTTCTCCTGAACCAAACTTGACAGTTTTATGGTCAAATAATTTACCAGAAAACTTTAAAAAATATTGTTCAAAAATATCTATTTTAACTGATGCTATTCAATATGAAAATGATGATGTTATGCGACCAATATATGGTGATGATTATGCTATTGCTTGCTGTGTATCAGCTATGAAAGTTGGAAAACAAATGCAATTCTTTGGTGCAAGATGTAATTTAGCTAAATCATTATTATATGCTATTAATGGTGGCGTAGATGAAATGAGTGGAAAATTAGTTGTTTATGGAATGGATAAAATAACTGATGAAGTATTAGATTATGAAAAAACTAAAAATGCTTACTATAAAATGTTAGAAAAAATTGCTAAAACATATGTAGATGCCATGAACATAATACACTATATGCATGATAAATATGCTTATGAAAAATCTCAAATGGCTTTACATGATACAAATGTTGAACATTTAATGGCATTTGGAGTAGCTGGATTATCAGTTGCTACAGATTCTTTATCAGCTATTAAATATGCTAAAGTAAAACCAATTAGAAATGAAGAAGGAATTGCTATTGATTTTGAAATTGAAGGAGATTATCCTAAATATGGTAATGATGATGACAGAGTAGATAGTATTGCTGTGGATATTGTAAAAACATTTATTAAAGAATTAGAAAAACATCCATTATATAAAAATGCTAAGCATACATTATCAGTATTAACTATTACTTCTAATGTAGTTTATGGTAAGAAAACAGGTTCTACTCCTGATGGAAGAAAAAAAGGAGTTCCTTTTGCACCTGGTGCCAATCCAATGCATGGTAGAGATAGTAGTGGGGCTTTAGCTTCATTAAACTCTGTTGCTAAAATACCTTATAAAGATGTATGTCAAGACGGTATTTCTAATACATTCTCTATTATTCCAAATGCTTTAGGTCATACAGAAGAAGAAAGAATTAAAAATTTAGTTAATATTTTAGATGGTTACTTTAAACAAGGGGCTCATCATTTAAATGTTAATGTTTTAAATAGAGAACAATTAATAGATGCAATGGAACATCCTGATGATTATCCTAATTTAACAATAAGAGTATCAGGATATGCTGTTCATTTTAATAGATTAAGTAGAGAACAACAATTAGAAGTTATTAGTAGAACATTCCATGAAGGTGTTTAATGGAAGGGTATATTAATTCAATTGAAACTATGGGATTAGTAGATGGTCCTGGTATAAGATTTGTAGTTTTTATGCAAGGATGTAAATTAAGATGTTTATTTTGTCATAATCCAGAAACATGGAAACAAAATGAAGGATTAAAAATAACAACAGAGGAATTAATAAAAAGAATATTAAAATATAAAAATTATTTTGGTAGTGAAGGAGGAGTGACCTTTTCTGGTGGTGAACCCCTTCTTCAAACAGATTTTTTGATAGAAATTTTAAAAAAATGTAAACAATTTGGAATAAATACTTGTTTAGATACTGCTGGTGTTGGTGGAACTAACAATGAAGAAGTATTAAAATACGTAGATTTAGTTATGATGGATATTAAAGCTATTGAAGAAGATAAATATACAATAATGACTGGACAAAAAATAGAAGAATCAATTAATTTTTTAGATTTGTGTCAAAGGTTAAATAAAAGACTGTGGATAAGACAAGTAATTGTTCCTGGTATTAATGATAATGAAGAATATATTAAAAAATTAAAACAGTTTTTAAATAAATATGATATCGAAAAAGTAGAGTTTTTACCATATACAACAATTGGTGTTCCAAAATATGAAAAATTAAATATTAATTATCGATTAAAAGATACTAAGCCTATGGATAAAGAAAAATGTCAAGAATTATACAAATTATATGAAACATTATAATTTGTTTCATTGCCCTATGGCCAAGCGGTAAGGCGGCGGACTCTGACTCCGTAATCATTAGTTCGAATCTAATTAGGGCAGCCAAAAAGTTTTTAAGTTGAGTTTTCAACTTTTTTTCTTTTAGTCTTGAAATAATAAAGAAAATATTATATAATTTATTTAGAATAAAGGGTGAGGCAAAATGATTCTAAGAAAACCTTATGCATTCTTTATAAAACATTTTAAACTAATACATGTTATTTTAGCTTGTTTAGTTTTTTATTCAATTTACAAAACAAAATTAGTTTTAGATTTTTTTAATGAGTATAGTTCAATAATAATCGATGTAAGTGGTCAAGATTTAGTAACTCCTTTGATTCCGTTTCTTTTTCAAATGGTACCATTTCTAATATTGATTGGTTGTATTATAATTTTAATAGTAATGATTGTAAAACAAAAACCATGTATATATTATTTAATAACAATTGGTGTTTTTATCTATACTTTTATAGTTATTCAAACTGCTAAATCAACATTATATGAATTAACCATTAATTTGCTTCCAACTCAGCAAATATTATTAGCTAGAGATTTGGTGTTTGTTTCTTTTATAGCACAAATTATAAGTTCTATAATGATTGTGGTAAGAGCTACAGGTTTTGATGTAAAAAAATTTGACTTCAAAACAGATTTAAAAGAATTAGAAATAGAAGATAAAGATCGAGAAGAAGTAGAAGTACAAATAAATTTTGATAGTAATAAATTTATAAGACAAATTAGAAAGAAAATAAGATATTTCAAATATACGTATAAAGAGAATAAATTATTGTTTAACTTAATTATGGCGTTTTGTACACTAACTTTAGTAACTTCATTAGTTGTTTTAGTATTGAGTGGGTCAAAAACAGTTAATCAAAATGAATACTTTTCTGGAAATAATTTTAGTATGAAAATAACTGATAGTTATATTGTCAATACCGATTATAAAGGTAAAATTTTAAATAGCGATTATTATTATTTATTATTAAAAATTGAAGTAAAAAGTAATTATGTTGAATCATATTTAGATTTTGCTACGTTGAAAATTTTAATTGATAACTATGTTTATACTCCAACAATTGAAAATAGGGATAGTTTTTTTGATTTTGGTACTATATATAATGAAGAAATGATTGGAACAAATTATGAAAAAAGGGTATTGTTATATAAAATCCCTAAAGAATTAATAAATAAAGATATCTATTTTTCTTTTGTTGATAAAAACAATAAAGATAAAGAAGGCAATTTTAAAAATACAAAAGTTAAAATAAATTACAAGAATTTAATTGGTATTGATTCTATTGATATTGCTTCATTAAATAATACACTGCAATTGACTGATAGCATTTTAAATGGTTACAAAATTACAATTAATGCTTATGATATTCAAAAAAAATATAAATTAAATTACAATTTTTGTGTAGCTAGTGATTGTTATTCATCTTATGAATATTTAGTTCCTACGATAAATACGAACGAAGATAAATCAATTTTAAAAATCATGGGATCAATAGAAATGGATCATAAAATTAATGGTGTTAATGATTTATATGATTTTATCAATATGTTTGGCAAATTATATTATACTATTGATGGCGTGGAAAAAGTTCAAAATATTAATTTTAGCCAATTAAAAAGTAAAAAAACTCAACAAAATAATATTTATTATATTGAAGTTTTAGAAGAAGTAGAAAATGCATCAAACATTTCATTAATGTTTACAGTAAGAAACAAAAATTACAAATATATTTTAAAATAATGTTTGAACATTAGACTTATTTATGTTATAATTAAACAATGGAGGAGTAAAAATGAAGAAGATAACTTTTATATTTATCTTAATGTTACTTATTCCAATTACTAATGTAAAAGGCTTTTATTGTACTTATACTGAAATTGCTCAATGGAAAAAAATAGCATATAATGTTAATTATTATTATGAATATAAAGAAAACAATGGAAAAGTCACGTTTGATATTACACTATCTAATTTAAATAAAAATATTTACTTTATTGATTCAACTACTGGTAAAAAACATGAATTTACTAAAAATGAAGTTAAATTAACTGGATATAGCAGTGGCGATACAATTGTATATACTTTTTATCCAGTAAATGCTTATTGTAGTGATGAACCTTTATATACCATAAGAATAAATTTGCCAACTTATAACCAATTTTATGGTGATAAATTGTGCTTAGGAATTGAAAATTATAGTTTATGTCAAAAATGGTCAAGTAATAATTTAACATATGAACAATTTGTTAAAAAAATAGAACAATATAAAGAAAGCTTAAAAGAAGAAGATTCTAATAAAGAAAAAACAGAAACTAATAATACAATTAATTATATTGTAGAATTTTTAATTAATTATTATTATATGTTTATTATTGGCTTTACTTTACTATTTATAGTTATATATTTTGTAAAGAAAAAGGACAATATTTATGCATAGGAGGTGTTAAGTTGAAAGAGTCATACTGGGGAGCGATGGTTGTTGCTTTTGGTATATTTGCAATTTTCTTTATTTTCTTTTTTCAATCAGTTACTAATACTAGTGAACATAATTATCATTTACTGAAAGAAACTACAGAAGCTGCTATGTATGATGCTTTGGATTTGGCGGCATATAGAAAATATGGAACAGTTAGAATTGATCGAGAAAAATTTGCTGAAAATTTTTTAAGAAGGTTTGCAGAAAGTGCTGTATTATCGAACACATATAAAGTTGAAATTTTCGATATAAATGAAGAGCCACCAAAAGTAAGTATACGAGTTAGTAGCTTGGAATCTACTAATATAACTGGTGAAATATTAGAATTTGATATTCAGGAGTCACTAGATGCTATTTTAGAAACTCCTGATGTGAAAGAATAAGAAAGGAATGAGTTTATGAATAATATTTTAGTTTCATTAAAAAGATTTATTACTAATAAAAATACTGTAACAGTATTGGGCGTTATTGCAATTTTAGCTTTACTATATTATGGATATAGTAAAACTATTGAAAGTCAGGTAAGACCTACTAGAGTTCCTGTTGCTTCTGCTACAATTCAACCTAGAACATTAATTACAGATGATATGATTAATTATATTGAAGTTCCTGCAGCTTGGATTAGCGGAAATGTAATTAAAAATTCAAATTCAATAATAGGAAAATATACTGCAGTTAATACTGTTGTTCCTGCAGGAAGTATGTTTTATAGTGATGTTTTAACGACAAAAGAAAATTTACCAGATTCTGCATTTACTGCTGTAAAAGATGGTGAAAGACCATATGCTTTAGAAGTTTCTACTTCAAGTACTTATGGTAATTCTATTTTTCCTGGAAATGTTATTGATATATTTATGAAAGCAACAGACGAAAATGGAAAAATTATGGTTGGAAGATTATTAGCTCAAGTAGAAGTATTGGCTGTTAAAGATAGTGCTGGTAATAATGTTTTTGAAGATACTTCTCAAACAAGAACACCTGCTACTTTATTATTTGGTGTACCAGATGATGTATATGTTTTATTAAAGTCTGCTGAATATTTAAAATCAGAAGGTGTTGAATTATTCCCTGTTCCTTATGGTGGAACATCACCAATTGAAGGTGATTTGACAGTTGACCGTGAAGAACTAGTTGCATTCATAGAAAGTCATACTAATTTACTTGCTCCTGAAGATAATAATCAAAATAATTCTGAAAATACTCCTAATACAAATACAGAAATTGGTAATCAATAATGCAAGATAGTTTATTTTCTCAAATTGATTTTGGACCACTATTAGAATATTTAAATAATGATGATATAACAGATATATCTTATAGTAATGGTGGCCAAATTTGGTTAAAAACTTTATCACAGGGTATTTTTAGAATTGAAAATCCTAATGTAAATAATGCTATGATGGAAAAATTAGCTTTTCAATGCTCTAATGTCATGGGTAAATCATTTAATGCCGCACATCCATTTTTGGATTCTGAAAGTGCGGAATTACGTATGAATTTCGTTCATGATTCAATTGCTACTAATGGAATTGCTTGTGTTATAAGAAAAACACCAGCAAAAATAAGATTAGAAAAAGATAAAATTATTGCAGAAAAATATATCACTTTAGATGTGCACGATTTTTTAGTTCAATGTGTCTTAGCCCATTGTAATATTATAGTTTGTGGAGAGACTGGTTCTGGTAAAACAGAATTTGTAAAATATTTAGCTTCTAAAACTAAAGAAAATGAAAAGATTATATCGATAGAAGATACATTAGAATTGCACTTAGATAGAATATTTCCTCATCGTGATATAGTTGCAATGAAAACCAACAATGTCGCTTCTTATAGTGATGTTTTGGTAACGTGCATGAGACAAAATCCTAAGTGGATATTATTATCCGAAGTACGTAGTGCCGAAGCAGTTATGGCTGTTCGTAACTCAATTTCTTCAGGACATTATATTTTATCAACAATACATGCGGACAAAGCTTCATCTATACCAAATCGTATGTATAGTTTGTTAGAAACTAATCAAGAAATTGATCAGTTTTTGAAATCAATTTATAGGTATGTACAATTAGGTGTGTTAATTCGTGGTAGACAGGATAAAGAGACTAAACGTTTTATACGTGAAGTTGGAGAAGTTACAGAATTTTATGTTACTGAAGATAATGAGGCAAAATATAATACTATTTATAAAAAAACTCCAGAAGGAAAAATATATAGAAAAAATCCAAGTAAATATTTGATTGAGTATATTGAGGGTCAAGGGGTTACAATACCAGCAGGATTTATAAATCCTTTATATGATAAGAATGATAATAGTAATGATATTAATGTTGCTTCATCAAAGCCTGCGCAAAATGTTATGAATGCTCAACCTATTAATCAAAATAACAATGTAGTTCCTTTAAAACCTGTACAAAATGCTATGAATACTCAACCTATTAATCAAAATAATATTATAAATAATATTCCTGCTTCAAATAGTTAATGGAGGTGTGAAATGACTAGTACTATTTTTATAATAATTTCAGTAATTATCTTATTTATTTTTGTATATAGGATAAACCGTGGAGAAAGTGTTTATAAATATGTTTTAACTAAGACTAGTGATGTTTATGAAAAATATGCACCTTATTCTTTTAAAGTTGTAAGAGAAAAAGTAAAAGAATTAGGTCAAGAATTTACACCAAGACAATATTTTATTCAAATTACTATTTTTTCTGTTGGAGCTGCAATTATTTCATATTTATATTTTTATAGTTTAATTTGGTGTATCGTTTATATTATAGCTGCAATATCAATTATTCCTTATCTTTCATATTTAAGGTGTAAAAGATTGTATAGCGAATTTATTTTTGAACAAGTTCAAGTTTATACAACTAATACAATTATGGAATTTGCCACAACACAAAGTTTTGTAAAATCTTTGGAAGGAGTTTATGAATCTGGTGTATTGGAAGATCCTTTAAAAAGTGATGTGAAAACAATGATTGATATGGCATATAGAAATGGTACTATTACTGAATCAATAGATTTTATGAATGAAAAGTATGATTATTATATTGTAAGAAATATGCATCAATTATTTTATCAAATTACTAATGAAGGAGCGCGTGATGCATCAGGTTCACTCGAAAATATGTCTCAAGATATTGATATGCTTGTTGAAGGTGTTTATAGAGATAGAATAGATCGTGCAGTATTTCATAAAAAGTTTTTGCAATTTGGATTTGTTTTATATTTAATGATAATGTTAGTTCAGTTTTTATTAGGAACAGAAACATACTTAGAAATGTTACAAGATTGGTATGTTCAATTGTTACTACACGCAATTGTAATTATAAATACATACTTTTTGTTGGCTGGCGAAAAGTTTTATAATGAGAATGTGGGGGCTGAATAATGATATTTTTATTAATTGCTGTTATTGTGTTTTTTATAGCTATTTATAATAAAGTTATTGAACCAGATAAATTTATTAACGAAACCCAGCCTCTTTTTAAATTTTTAATTGAATCTGATTATGAATTTTTATTAAAAATAAGATATGGTTCTGACGTGAGTATGAGTAAAAAATTTGGTGAAAGAGTTAGAAATGGTCTAATCGTAACAATATTTATGATATTTCTTTTCTTTTCAAATTTACAATTCACGTATGTATTGTTTGCTATAATTGCTGGATTTGTAGCATTTAAGCAACCATATACATCTTTACGAGCTTATTATAAAAAGAATTTGCATCATATAAATTTAATGTTGCCATATTACTTAAAAAGCTTGGAAATTTTAGTTCAA
Organism: uncultured Bacilli bacterium; assembly: GCA_944359055.1. Classification (GTDB taxonomy): domain Bacteria; phylum Bacillota_I; class Bacilli_A; order RF39; family UBA660; genus Faecisoma. Next base: position 30,919 of record CALVSO010000013.1, read on the forward strand.
CATTATACTGTTCCTGTAGCTTTGTCTAAGTCTATTGATCAAGCTCCTGATATTTTTAAATCTGGACTTCGAGATTTAGTTGCTAAAATAGAAGCTGGTGATATGTCTGTTGATCCATATATGGACTTTGCAAAAAGTTATCCTGTTAGAGATTCTATGAGAATGATGAGATTACTATATAGATTAAGTCTTGGTAATCAAGACAAAAAACAGGAACAATTAATGATGTTTTCTAGAACTGTATCAAATTTACAAAATAAGTCAAGAGAACAAAAGTATACAGAAAGATTGGAATCAATGGAAAAAAGAACAATGGTTATGCTGTTTACCACAGGTGGTGGCATAATGTTATTAATGTTGTTGTCGATGATTATGATGATGAATTATTGATAATTTTAAAAAAAATGTGTTATAATATAATTAGTAAGGTGGTGAAATAATGAAAGAAGCTGCTGGAGAAGCAAACATGACTGTTATCACTATTATTTTGATTGGTGTAATTGCCGCTGTAGCGATTCCACTTATTACTGGATTAATGAGCAATACTCAAGCCAGAGCTTGCTGTAATGAAGCCGGTGGTATTTGGAAAGGAGGAGCTTGCGATTCAAGCGTAAGTACATATGACGCCAATTCATATAATAATTGTATGCAATCAACAGGCGCTGAATCATAATCAAATATTATAGAACTGTTAATAGTTCTTTTTTTGTTATAAAATATATTCCAAATTTAAATTTCAGTATAAACTTATTTTATTTTTATTATATTGATGCTATAATATATATAAGAAAGAGGTTAAAATGAAAAAAATATGTATAGGAGATAGATTTCAAATTCAATGTTATAAACATAATGGTAAAATCCATCGTTGCTGGGATGAAGCAGTTGTTTTAGATATAAAAAAAGATTATATTGTATTTGGAAATAATAAAACATTAGTAACAGAAGCTCAGGGAACGTGGTGGAAAACCAAAGAACCTGCAATAATGTATTTTTTTAAAAATGAATGGTTTAATATTATTTCACAGATAAAAAAAGATGGAATATATTATTATTGCAACATAGCCACACCATTTATAATTGAGGAGAATACAATAAAATATATTGACTATGATTTAGATTTGCGTATTTTTCCAACTGGGGAATTTAAAATTCTAGATAGATTAGAATATGAATATCACAAAAAGATAATGGGCTATGATGAAAAATTAGATAAAGTAATAAAAAAAGGATTAGATGATCTAATTAAATTGTATAAAGGTAATAAAATAATGTTTAATGCTCAAAAAAATCTAGAATATTGTTCTTATTATTTTAAAATATTAGAAGAGAAAAAAAACAGTAATTTTTCATAAAATAAAGAATATAATAAAAATGTAAAAAAAATTAAAAAAAGTGTTGACAAAGCTTTTTTAATTTGATATATTATAGTGGCTTTCGAAAAAAAGGAACAAAAATTCTTAACAAGAAAGCCTAGAAAATAATATATTGAAACATTAAATTTACACTTTGAAAAAAAATTAAAAAAAATGTAAAAAAAGTATTGACTTGTTAAAGTTAATTTGATATATTATTAATGCGCAACTGAGAAGAGCGCAAGAATGATCTTTGAAAACTGAGCAAAATGTCAATTCATAATTAGTCAGGAATGAAACTAATTTAACAAAAAATATTTTTTTGGAGAGTTTGATCCTGGCTCAGGATGAACGCTGGCGGCATGCCTAAGACATGCAAGTCGAACGAGAGGGCCCAATGATAATTATTGAAAGTTGAGTGCTTGCACAATTCTGGATTTAGTTTGATTTGGATTTTCCCTCTAGTGGCAGACGGGTGAGTAACGCGTGGGTAATCTACCTCAAAGACTGGGATAACGTTTGGAAACGAATGCTAATACCGGATAATTCATATTTAGATAACTAGATATGCTAAAAGGAGCTTTTGCTTCACTTTGAGATGAGCTTGCGTTGTATTAGTTAGTTGGTGAGGTAATGGCTCACCAAGACTACGATGCATATCCGAGCTGAGAGGCTGATCGGACACACTGGGACTGAGACACGGCCCAGACTCCTACGGGAGACAGCAGTTAGGAATATTCGTCAATGGAGGAAACTCTGAACGAGCAATGCCGCGTGAGTGATGAAGGTCTTATAGATTGTAAAACTCTGTTGCAAAGGAAGAAACCTTATTATAGGTAATGATAATAAGTTGACGGTACTTTGCCAGAAAGCCCCGGCTAACTACGTGCCAGCAGCCGCGGTAATACGTAGGGGGCGAGCGTTATCCGGATTTATTGGGCGTAAAGCGTGTGTAGGCGGTTTGTTAAGTATAAGATAAAAGCCCGGAGCTTAACTCCGGTTCGTCTTATAAACTGGCAGACTTGAGTGTGGTAGAGGCAAGTGGAATTTCTAGTGTAGCGGTTAAATGCGTAGATATTAGAAGGAACACCAGTGGCGAAGGCGGCTTGCTGGGCCATTACTGACGCTGAGACACGAAAGCGTGGGGAGCAAATAGGATTAGATACCCTAGTAGTCCACGCCGTAAACGATGAGTACTAAGTGTCGGGAAACCGGTGCTGAAGTTAACACATTAAGTACTCCGCCTGAGTAGTACGGTCGCAAGGCTGAAACTCAAAGGAATTGACGGGCACCCGCACAAGCGGTGGAGCATGCTGTTTAATTCGATGCTACGCGAAGAACCTTACCTAGGCTTGACATCCCTGGCAATGCTATAGAGATATAGCGGAGGTTACCCGGGTGACAGGTGGTGCATGGTTGTCGTCAGCTCGTGTCGTGAGATGTTCGGTTAAGTCCGATAACGAGCGCAACCCTTATCCTTAGTTGCTAACACTCTGGTGAGAACCCTAAGGAGACTGCCGGTGACAAACCGGAGGAAGGTGGGGATGACGTCAAATCATCATGCCCCTTACGTCTAGGGCTACAGGCGTGCTACAATGGCCGATACAAAAAGATGCAATACTGTGAGGTTGAGCAAATCTCTAAAATCGGTCTCAGTTCGGATTGGAGTCTGCAACTCGACTCCATGAAGTTGGAATCGCTAGTAATCCTGAATCAGAATGTCAGGGTGAATACGTTCCCGGGTGTTGTACACACCGCCCGTCACGCTATGGGAGTCTGTAATACCCGAAGTCGGTAGCCTAACCTTTATGGAGGGGGCCAACGAAGGTAGGACAGGTGACTGGAGTGAAGTCGTAACAAGGTATCCCTACCGGAAGGTGGGGATGGATCACCTCCTTTCTATGGAGAAAGATTTATCTTATTATGTATCTTGACTAATTAATAACATTTTGCTTAGTTTTGAGAGATTATTCTCTCAGAAATAGTTCTTTGAAAACTTGGTAATTGTGGTAAATTTGTATTGAGCAATACAAATTATTAAAATTTATCTCAATCATTTAGGAAAAATAACAAATGGTGATTAAATTGCTAAGGGCACACGGCGGATGCCTTGGCACTAGAAGCTGATGAAGGACGCGACAAACAGCGAAATGCTTCGGGGAGCAGTAAGTATGCTTTGATCCGGAGATCTCCGAATGAGGGAACTCACCTATAGTAATGCGTAGGTACTGTATAGTGAATTCATAGCTATATAGAAGCAACCCAGTGAACTGAAACATCTTAGTAGCTGGAGGAAAAGAAAGAAAAATCGATTTCCTTAGTAGTGGCGAGCGAAACGGAAATAGCCCAAACCAATCTACGGATTGGGGTTGTAGGACCTTTATATAAGAGTTATAAAATTATTGTATAGTTGAATTAGTTGGGAAGCTAAACTGTAAAAGGTGACAGTCCTGTAAACGAAATACATTAATCTCTTTAAGGAATCCTGAGTACGGCGAGACACGTGTAATCTTGTCGGAATCTACGGGGACCATCCCGTAAGGCTAAATACTCTCTAGTGACCGATAGTGAACAAGTACCGTGAGGG
>CALVSO010000014.1 GCA_944359055.1 uncultured Bacilli bacterium
TCTTCTAATTTCATTTTTTTTACCACAAAAAATAACTGCATAAGTTTTCAACTTACACAGTTATTCTTACACGGTCATTTCTTCTTAAATTATGCCTATATTTATTCATACTATGCATCCTTTTTCTTGGATAATTTTTTTAAACTTTCAATATGTACATTAAAAAAATGTACAATTATTCATCGTACATTTCAAAATATTTAGAAGATACTCTATTTGCTATAATTCTATTAATAGGTGCTCGTGAACTAGATGTTTCTTCATAAAATATATCAGGTGAAACAATAACAAATGATACTTTAGGATTATCATATGGAGCATATGCACCAAAAGTATTACTCATTGTTTCTTTATCAACTACACCATCACCATCAGTATCAATAAAACTTTCACTAGTACCTGTTTTAGCAGCTGGATTATATTTACTATCTACATATCCATTAGCAATTCCACTAACAACACCTTCTCTAAATCCTTCTTTTATTCTATCCATATATTTGCTTTCTAATTCAACTTTATTTAAAACTTTAGTTTCAACTTCATATAATAAATCAGTTAATCCATCTTTAGTAGGATTATAAACTGCTTTTAATAAATGAGGCTCTATTCTATACCCTCCATTAGCGATAGTATTTATATATTGGCTTAATTGAATTGGTGTATAAGTATCAAATTGACCGATTGAAAAATCTAATAAGTGTCCTGCTAAAGTACTATTACTAGTATAACCCAAACTTTCAACTGGCAAATCTATCCCTGTTTTAACTCCTAATCCAAATTGTCTAAACATATTACGATAAGTATCAAAAGCTGATGGATCTATATTTAATTCTTCATTATATTTATATGTTCCTCCACCTACTTTAATAGCAGTATGAAATTGATAAACGTTAGAAGAATATTTTAAAGCACCAATATCATCAATTGTGCCTAAGGTTGTCCATGAACATTTTAAAGGAGTTGCAGCTATTTTGATACAACTATCATCTCTTCTTTCTCCTATTTGCAAAGCTCCTGTACTATAACCAACTGCATGTGATGCACCTTTAACTATTGAACCAGCTGTTACAGGGGTAGTAACAATACCAGGTGTGTAATCATATATTTTACCATCGATTAATTGTTTACCTGCCATAGCAAGTATTTCTCCAGTATTAGGATCACTTATAATAGCGAAAGACCTATTATAATATTTAGTATTAGGATACTTTTTACCATTTAAAACTTCTTCTTCTAATATTTTTTCTATTTCTTGTTGTAATTTAATATCAATAGTAAGGACAATATCTTTTCCTCGACTTCCTTCGGAAACAATTTTTCTAGTTCCATCATCTAATATCTGATAAACTGTTTTTTCACCTTTTAAAATTGATTCATATTGATATTCTAAATAACTTATTCCTACTCTATCATTTAAACTATAACCTAAATCTAAATAATAGTCTTTTAATTCATAAGGAATTCCTGTTTCATTAGTCGAAACACTACCTAAAATTGTTCTAAAAGTATCGCCATAAGGATATACTCTATTCCAATCTAATCTTACATCAAAACCTTTTAAATTATTAACATTTTCAGCTATTAAAGCATATTCTTTATCACTAACATCTTCTTTTTTTATTACTTTTTCATCATAACTATAACCAACATTCATTAAATAATAAATATAAGCTGCTTTTAAATCTATTTCTTCATAATCATCTAATTGTTCATCAATTCTTTCTAACTTTAATTTTTCAATATCTAAAGAAGTTAATTTTCTTTCGTCTAATTGTTGCCATTCCAAATCAGTAATTAATTTATCAGATTCTTCTTTATTATTTAAAATCCAAAATTTTTTTAAATTATCACTACTTAATTGTTTATAATCAATTGAAATCATATCAGCCACTTTATAAGCAATTTCAATTTCATCACTAGTTGTTACACCGCTTGGTTTTTTATAATAAATTACTTTAACAGCTTCATTATCAACTATTATTTCACCATTTCGATCATAAATTCTGCCGCGAGGAGTACTTGTAGAAGTTACAAGATTTTGACTTAATTGAAGAACTTTTTTAACATAAAATTCATGCTTTACAACTTGAATAATAAATAAATTGACACTTAATACAATCATTATCAAAATTATAACTATAATTAAAATATTATATCTTTTTTCAACTGTTTCTTTGATATCCTTATTTTTAGTACTTAAATTATATATCTTTTTGTATTTCTTCATATATTTTACTTACTTTATTAAAATCTACAATTGAAAAAAAATTATTAATATAATCAGTTTTATTATTTTGATAATCTAAAAAATAAGCGTGTTCCCATAAATCTAAATTCATAATTGGTTTTAAGCCATATGAATATGGTGTATCTTCATTAGAAGTATTTATAATTTCTAATTTATTATCTTTATTTAAAACTAAAAATGTATAACCTGACCCAACAACATAATTAGCGGTTTTAATAAATTCTTCCTTAAAATTAGAAACTGAACCAAAATCTTCAATTATTTTATTTTTAAATTGTTCACTCATTTCACCTTGACCTAAAATACTAAAGAATAATTGATGATTTAAAACACCGCCTAAATTAAATAAAATATTGCCTCTTTTGTTAAGTGGATATTCATCAATATTATTAACTGCATAAACATAATCAGATATATCTTTAATTTTATCAAGATAATTATTTAATATTTTATTATGAATATTCATAGTAAAATCGGTTATATATGGTTCGTACATAATATTCCTCCTTTTAATATTTTATTTAATTTTCATAACATTATTCATTACAACATATAATATAGCGGTGATCAAAGTGAAAGAAAGATTAATTAATGAATACGTTAATAGAATGACTTTAGAAGATGTAAACAAGTTTGCTTTAAAAAATGGTATTATTTTAAAAGATAAAGAAGTGAAAGTAATTTATGATCATATTAAAAATAATTGGCGAACTATAGTATTTGGCAATCCTAGAGGTATATTAGATGATTTAAAAGAAAAATTAGATAGTACAAGTTATCAAAAAATAGAATCTTTGTATATTTATTTTAAAAATCGTTACTTATAATAATTTCTTATATCATTAATTAAATTATCATTAAATTTTTTATTTAAAATCATTTCTATTTCAAATTTGTATGGTGGATACATTCTTTCTTTAGAATTATCATCCATTGATACATAAGGTGTCTCTAATATTTTAGGGATACTTTTTAGTTTTTCATGATATATTATTTTAATTAAATTATCAAAGCCAATTGTTCCATAACCAATATTTTCATGACGATCTTTATGGGCATTGATTACATTTTTACTATCGTTTACATGAATACATTTTAAATATTTTAAACCAATTTTTTTATCAAACAAATCTAAAATTTCATCAAAATTATTTAAATCATATCCAGCATCATTAATATGGCAAGTATCTAAACAAACTCCTAATGGGTACTCTACACCATCAATTATTTCTTTTATTTCTTCAAATGTTTTACCTAATTCAGTTCCTTTTCCCGCCATTGTTTCTAATAATATTAAAACATTACTTTTTCCTACTTTATTTAAATTATCAATAATATTTTTAATACCTTCTTCACGACTTAATTTAACACTACTTCCTGGATGTAATACTAATTTAGTCATACCTAATTGTTCAACTCTTTTTAATTCTTCTTTTAAAAATGCAACTGCAAAATCATTATTAGAAGCTAAATTAATTATGTAAGGAGCATGAACAATTACATTGTTTATATCTATATTGTTTTCTTTCATTAAATTAATAGCTTCTTTAGTTAAATCATCATTGATTGCTTGTCTATTAGTATTTTGAGGAGCACCTGTATAAAACATAAAAGTTGTACTTCCATAACTTATTGCTTCCTTAACACTACCAACTAATTGAGTATCTTTTTTAAACGAAACATGTGAACCTATTATCATATCAATCATCTCCTTTAATAATTATAATAAATATTTAAAATAAAAACAAGAAAAAAATGGCATTTAGCCATTTTAAAATTTAATTATTTTTTGAAAATCAACATTTTGTTTTTTATTATAATCATTAATATCAATACCATTTATTAATATTTTTCCGTCATTACTTGCATTTATTATAAAACTATTTTTTTGAATTTGTTCATTATTTTTAATACCTGATTTATTTAAAGAACGTAAAATTTTATAATCATATAATCCTTTTTCATATTTTATGACAATCGTAAATTCATCCATTAAAGCAATTTTAATAAACTCTTGTAAATATCTTTTAAAGTTTTGTAATTTTTTAGCAGGAACTATAGAATAATTTATATTAAAATTTTTTAAAAAATTTGGATTAGTACAAGGAGTATTTTCTGAATTTAATCCAAGTAAATCACAAGTGATATTAGATATATTTTCGGCAATTAAAGATTGTTTTGATAAAGCATGCAAAGATAAATTCTTTTTTCTTAATATAGTTATTAAAATATTATTTATTTCTGTAATATTTAACTGTTTTTTTTCTTTTCCGTTTTGATCAACAAGTAATATTTTAATATCAAATTCTTCAATAACTTCACTTAATGGTCTTATGTTTGAAAATTTTTGATCAAACATTTCATCATATGACTTAGATCTGTTTAAAACTGATATATTAATATACATTTTTTTCATTTCGTCGTAATATGCAGTCATATATTTTCCATTAAAAGTTCCATAATAAAGTTGTGATAAATCATACTTTCTTAATATCATAATATCTCCCCCAAAATATGTATGATATTTTAGCATATTTAATATATATTGTCAAATATTATGTAATGCTTCATTAAGACCATTTCCTATTAAATTACTTAGCTTTTCAATTAAAAAGTCAACTTCTTTTGGTGTTACCATCATATTGTATCCAATAGGTGATAAAACTTCAAATAACAACTGTTTTATTTCTTCCTCTTCTAATGTTCCAACAATTCCTAATAAAGTTTCCTTATCTTTTTTATTTAATTCAATTTTTTCTTTCAAATAATTAGGACTATAGGCCATTAATTTATTTAAAGGGTTGTTTATATTTAATTTTGAGTAAGTATAATGTTTATGCATATAATTTATTGTATCACTTACAATTGTAATTGCATCAACAACAGTAGGAACACCAATAGCTATACAAGGAATATTTAATGTTTCATAACTTATTTCTTTTCTACTATTGCCTATACCACTTCCAGGATGAATTCCTGTATCAGTCATTTGAATTGTTTTATTTACCCTTTCTATTGACTGACTAGCTAAAGCATCTATTAAAATAATAAAATCTGGTTTAAACTTATCTACTATACTAGATATTACATCACTAGTTTCTAAACCAGTTTGACCCATAACACCTGGTACTAAAACTGATACCCTTCTATATTCATCAGATAATTCATCTAATTCAAATAAATGATTAGTAACTATTATATTATTTATTGTTAAAGGGCCTAAAGAATCTGGTGTCGATTTAGAATTACCTAAACCAATTATTAAACAACTAGCTTTTTTATCAATTTTTAATAAATTTAATAAATTATTTAATTCTCTTACAAATACTTTTTTTACTTTCTCATAATTACTAGAATCTGTCACATCATCAAATTCAATTGTTATATAATTACCCTTTTTCTTGTTAATTAGACTACTTACTTTATCATCAACTACTACATTAGTAATCTTAATATTTTCTTCTATTTTCTCTTTACTAATATTTTTGATATCTTTAATCGATTCGATTGCTAAATCGGTTCTTATTTGATATTTTGACAAATCAACACTATGTTTCATAACATTCACCATTATTATTATTGATTTAAGTTGATGTTTTATACGAAAAAGTGTTGCTTTTTTAGTAATAAAATGGTAAAATTATAATGTTTTAAGAGCTTGGAGGTGAATTAACTATGGCAAATATGAAAAATGCAAAGAAAAAAATCAAAGTAATCGCTAAAGAAACAGTAAATAATAATAACTATACAGCAAGTATGAAAACTGCTTGTAAAAATGTTGAAAGAGCAGTTATTGCTAAAGATAAAGAAAAAGCTACTGATAATTTAAAAGTAGCTATCAAAAGAATCGATAAAGCAACACAAACTGGAGCTATTAAGAAAAATACAGCAGCTCGTAACAAATCTCGTTTAACAAAAAAAGTAAATGCAATGGAATAACATTTACTTTTTATTTTTTTTTGATATAATTATAATAGGTGATGCTAGATGAAGGGTTGGTTAGCACTTATTCCATTATTAATTTTGTTATGTTTAACTTTTATTTATAAAAATGAAATTGCTACTTTTTTAGTCCAAAAAATAGTATATTCAAAAGAAGTGTATTTAAATGAGCCTAATGATTATGCATTAGATTATAAATTTGAATATGTTCAAACAACAAACGATTTTATAGCTAATGACAAACAAGAACTAATTAATATTTTATATACTTTTTTAAATAATGGTGAAGATAATTTTGCTTTTTATTGTGATTATAAAGATTGCATAAATGATGTTAACTATTTAACTGATTCTAATGAAATGGTTAATTTAAATAATTACATTCATCCTTACAATAGTTATCGACAAGCAACAGTAACATCTAATTCATTTGATAAGATAGAAGTTACTATTGAAAAATCTTATAGTGATGATGTAATTAAAGCTACTAATCAAAAAGTTGATGAAATAATGAAAGAAATTTTAAATGATAATATGACAGATAGAGAAAAAATAATTGCAATCCATAATTATATAGTTGAAACAACTATTTATGATACAGAATATATAGATGCTAACTTAGAAGATGTTGATAATCCTTCACATAAAGCAATCGGTCCACTTTATTATCATAAAGCTTTATGTGGTGGTTATACTGATGCTATGGCTTTATTCTTAAACAAATTAAAAATTCCAAACTATAGAATTTCTAGTGAAAGTCATATTTGGAATTATGTATATTTAGATAACAATTGGTACCACATTGATTTAACTTGGGATGATCCAATTACTGATGATGGTAGCAATTTAGTTTTAGATAACTTTTTATTAATTACTACTGAGCAATTAGAAAATTATCACACTGGATATCATAATTATGATAAATCAGTCTACATCGAGGCTAAATAATTCATAAATAGGAAGTTCAATAATTACTCTTGTTCCTTTTTTTAAAATTTCATACTCTAATTTACCATTATGAGCATTTACAATTTCAATTGATAATGACACACCTAAACCTGTGCCATTTTTTTTAGTTGTATAAAATGGTTCTTTTATTTTTTCTAATTCATCTTTAGGTATTCCCATACCATTATCTTCAATAATAATTTTAAAGTTTTCTTCTATCTTATAATCAATACTTATTACCCCATTTTTTTCTATTGCTTCAATGCTATTTTTAATCATATTTATTAGTACTTGATTTAATCGATTATAATCTCCTAAAACAAACACTTCATCTTCACAAATATTATGTTTAAACTTAATATTTTTTTCTTTTAAAACAGGTTCAAATTGATTAACAACATCTTCTAATAATAAATTAATATCCAATATTTCTTTTTGAATTTTTATTTTATTCATCGATAAAAAATCTTGTAATAATAATAATATTTTGTCCATTTCCTCTTTTAATATATCAATATATCTTTCATGATCTTTATTATTAATATCAAACATATCTAAATAACTTTTACATACAGCTATTGGATTTTTTATTTCATGAGTAATTTTAAATAAAGATGATCTTAATTGAGTTTCTTTTTCTAATTCTTTTAAATTCATATGCAATTTTATTATATCCTCACCTTTTTTATATAAGAATATAACTAAATAAGTAGTTATCACAAAAATAATACTAGTTAATAAATTAAAATTAAAAATAAATTTAATTATTAAAAATAAATTTAAAATATTTTTTTGATAAAAAATATATATTAAATAATATATTAAATATTCTATTATATAAATTATTATATTAACATCAGCATAATTCATTAAAATTATAATAGTAATAATAATACTTACTAGAGTTCTTTTTTTTATAAAAGCAAATATAAGTGGAATATTAAATAAGATTATTAAATCACTATTACCATTATTATAAATAATTAATAAGTATAAACTAGATAAAAGAGCTAAATCTAAAAATAATTTGTTTTGCTCTTTATTTATGTTGTTACTATAAGTACAATAAAATAAATAAACTATTAAAGGAAATAATAAAATAATAATATTAAATAAAACTTGATATAACATTTAACTCACCTAACCCATTATATTACATTTTTTTTAATTATTTTGTCGAATCATGTCGAAAAAAAATAAAAAGTAACCAAAGTTACTTCAAATCATCAATAAATTTTTTTATTTTTTCTGCTTGCTCTCCTAAAATAATTTTTAATTGATTATCAATTTCAACTATTCCTTGAGCACCTATTTTTTGAATACCTTCTTTATTTACTTTTTTAGTATCCTTAAGTTCAACTATAAATCTTGATTTATTAGTTTCATAATTAATAATATTATCTTTACCACCTAAATACTCTACTAATTTATTAGCTTCTAACTTAAAATCTTTTTGTTTTGATTTTACAATTGCAACAGCAATAATAATAGCGATAACTAATATTATTATATATTGCCATATATGTCCCATATAATCACCTATATAAATTATACTATATTTTTTTTATTTTGCAAATATTTAATTGTATAATTTACAAATTTAGTGTAAGATAATAATAGGTGAAATTATGAAGAAAATTTCTAAATACAAAGTAGATACGATTTTGTTAATAGTTTTATTTTTGTTTATAATTATCAGTTTAATAACTATTAATAGTGCTCAAGATTTAATATCAAACAATACTTTAGTTTATAAACAATTATTATGGTATGTAGCAGGATTTATTATTGCCTATTTTATTATGTTTATTGGTAATGATTTTATTTATAAAAACATTTGGATATTTTATATTATTGGAATTATTTCATTAATAGGATTGTTATTATTTGCCGATCCTATTAACAATGCTAAATGTTGGTTTAGTATACCAGGTCTTGGTACCATTCAACCGAGTGAATTTATGAAAATAATTTTAATTATAACAATAGGAACTATGATTCATAATTTTAATGAAGAATTTAATAATCCTACTGTTTTAGAAGAATTTAAGTTTTTAATTAAAGTTGGAATCGTTGTATTAATTCCAAGTATTTTAACATTTTTACAACCTGATACTGGTGTTGTATTAATATATTTACTTATTACTGTTGTTATGTTATTTATATCTGGTATTAGATATCGATGGTTTATTATTTTATTTTCAATTATTATTTTATTTATTGCTTTAGTGTTGGGAATATATTTTATTAATACTGATTTATTTATTAAAATATTTGGAACAGATTTTTTCTTAAGAGTTGATAGATTATTAGATTGGTCAAATAGTAGTGGTTATCAATTAGAAAATGGTATGATTAGTATCGGTTCTGGAGGCTTAATCGGAATGGGACCTAATAATACACCTATCTACTTTCCAGAACCACAAACTGACTTTATATTTGCTGTGTATGCTAATAATTTTGGATTTATTGGAGTATTATTTTTATTAAGTTTAATTACTTTATTTGACATAAGATTAATATTATTAGCTTTAAGAAATACTAATCTAACTAATAAATATATTATCTCTGGTATTGTTGGTATGTTAATATATCAACAATTACAAAATATTGGTATGACTTTTGGTCTTATGCCTATTACAGGTATTACCTTACCTTTTATAAGTTATGGTGGTTCTTCATTATTAAGCTATATGATTATGATAGGAATTATCTTTAATATATCAAATGAAACAATTAGATATACAAATTAAATCATGGATTAATCCATGATTTTTTAACAAAAAAAACAACTATTCAGCTGTTTTAACTACTTCTTTATTTTTGTAAGTTCCACATTTTGGACATACTCTATGTGGTTTAATCATTTCACCACATTTTGGACATTTAACAGTTGTATTAGCATTTATAACATAATGAGTTCTTCTTTTACGTCCACGAGTTTTACTAACTTTTCTAAATGGTACTGCCATTTATAACACCTCCCTATAATAAATCTTTTAGTTTTTCTAATTCAGGATTAATTCTTTCTTCCTTACCAGTTATAAATTTCCAGCCTTCGCCTTCTGTTTTTACATCCGATAAATCTTCATTTACAACTTTAAGGGGAATTTCCATTAATATATTTTCCCATATTATTGGAAAAATATCAATAGTATTTTGATTATTTTCTAAATTTTCTTCTAAAAATTCACTTAAATCATCATCTATTTCAATAGAAAATGGGTATTTTGTTGGTTTTAAACTAATTGAACAAGGTAAAATCATAGTTCCTTCAATATTTAATTTTAAATGATAATCTTCTATTCCATTAGTTATTTCACCTTTTATTTTTACATTATTTAGTTCTAAAATATTAGTATTTTCTAATTGTTCTTTTGTAAAAGAATAATTTAAATCAATTAAAACATTAGAATCAATACCACTTTTTAATCTTGTAATATCAACATTCATTTGAATCACCTACTTAATTATACAAAAAAATTTTTAAAAAGTAAATAAATTTGATATAATCTACTTAGGTGATTTTTATATGGTTGGTATTATTTGTGAATATAATCCATTTCATAATGGACATTTATATCATTTAAATAAAGTTAAAGAATTATTTCCAAATGAAGTTATTACATTAGTTTTAGTAGGCAATTTTTTAAATCGTGGCGATGTATCAGTTATAAATAAATGGGATAAAACTAAACTTGCTCTAGACTATGGTATAGATCTAGTAGTTGAATTACCTTTTGCTTTTGCTACCCAATCAGCCGATATTTATGCATATGGAGCAATTAGTATTTTAGATAATTTAAAATGTGATTATTTAGTTTTTGGTAGTGAATTAAATGATATAGATGTTTTATATAAAATAGCAGATACTAATATAGATATAAAAGATTTATTAAAAAAAGGATATAACTATCCAAAAGCCATCGATATTGCTTTAAAAGATAAAATAAACATTTCAATTAATACACCTAATGATCTATTAGGTATTAGTTATATAAAAGCTATTAAAAAATTAAATAGTAACATAAAACCAATTACAATTAAAAGGACAAATGATTATCATGATACTAAAGTAAATAGTGAAATAAGTAGCGCTACTAGTATTAGAAAGTTAATTTATGATAATAATGATATATCACAATATGTTCCTAATACTAACTATATTAAAAATATAAATTTAAATGATTTTTATTTAATTATTAAACATAAAATAATGACCGAAGACTTAACAAAATATCAAGATATTGATATTAGTATAAATAGCTTACTTAAAAAAAATATTTTAAAATCAAATAATATAGAAGAATTAATTAGTAATGTTAAACACAAAAATTATACTTACAATAGAATAAAAAGATGTTTAGTTCATATTTTGTGTTGTTTAGACAAAAAAGATTACAAATTAGAACATATTAGAATTTTAGGATTTAATAATAAAGGTCGACAATATTTAAATAAAATTAAAAAAGAAGTAACATTACCTCTTCTTACAAATTATGAAAATTATGAATTATTAGTTGATAATATTTATAATTTAATTAGTAAAGATACAAATAAAAATAAGCCTATTTTAAAGAAGTAATATAATTATATACTTCTTTTATTGTGTTACCAAAATTATCAAAATCAACATTAAACCAAACTACATCCATTTGATTATTAAACCATGTATATTGTCTTTTTGCGTACTTTCTACTATTTTGTTTAATTAAATCTAAACATTCATCTAAAGATTTTTTATTTTCAAAATATGGGAATAATTCTTTATAACCAATTGGCGTCATAACAGCTTTAGTTCTTATATTGGAATCATATATTTTTTTAGATTCTTCTAATAAACCATCTTTAACCATTACATCTACTCGTTTATTGATTCTATCATATAAAATATTACGATCAGTAGTCAATCCTATAAAGATAGTATCATATAATAATTTGTTTGTTTTTTCTTTTTCACTAAATTTTAAATTATTATTTAAACAATAATTTAAAGCTCTAACTAATCTTTTCCTATTATTAATATGTATATCAATATTTTCATCTAATTCTTTTAACTTACTGTATATTTCTTCATTAGTTAAATCTTCAAATTGATTATTAACTTCATCATTAAATTTATAATCATATAAAGCCGCTTTAATATATAAACCTGTTCCCCCTACTAAAATAGGAGTTTTATTTTTATTTAATATTTCATCTATTTTATCTCGACAATCTTTTTGATAGTCATAAACAGTATAATCTTCTTTAATATTTTTTATATCAAATAAATGATGTGGTATTCCATCTTTTTCTTTTTCTTTTATTTTAGCTGTTGCAATATCTAAATCTTTATATATTTGTGTACTATCAACATTTATTATTTCGCCATTTAATAATTTTGCTAGTTCAACACTCATTTTTGTCTTACCTACAGCTGTAGGTCCTAATACAACTATAACCATAAGTCACCTCAAAACCATTATAAAATAAATACATTTATTAGTCAATTAAAGCATATTATTAAATGGGTGATTTTATTTGAAAATATGTGTTTATGCAATTTGTAAAAACGAAGAAAAATTTGTCGATAGATTTTATGAGTCAGCTAAAGATGCCGATGCAATTTACGTACTTGATACAGGATCTACGGATGATACAGTTAACAAATTAAAAAGTCATGGGGTAATAGTTGAACAAAAAAAAATAGATCCATGGCGCTTTGATGTGGCAAGAAATTTATCTTTAGATATGATACCAGAAGATTTTGATGTTTGTGTTTGCTTAGATTTAGACGAAGTATTAATTGATGGTTGGAAAGAAATTATTTTAAATAATTGGAAAGAAGATACGACAAGATTAAGATATAATTACATTTGGAGTCACGATGAATATGGAAAACCAGCTGTAAATTTTTTGTGTGATAAAATTCATAGTCGTAAAAA
Source organism: uncultured Bacilli bacterium (assembly GCA_944359055.1). Taxonomy (GTDB): domain Bacteria; phylum Bacillota_I; class Bacilli_A; order RF39; family UBA660; genus Faecisoma. The sequence continues at coordinate 13,066 of CALVSO010000014.1, forward strand.
TTATAAATGGGTAAATCCTGTTCATGAAGTATTAAAATGTGATAAAGATGAAAAATTTATAACTTGTGAAGATCTTACTATTGAACATTTTCCAGATTCAACTAAATCTAGATCAAGCTATTTACCTTTATTAGAATTAGCTGTTAAAGAAGATCCTAGTAATGATAGAAATACTCATTATTTAGGACGTGAATATATGTTTCATCAAAGATGGAATGAAGCAATTGATATGCTAATAAAACATTTATCACTTCCCACTGCATTATGGAAAGATGAAAGATGTGCCTCAGCGAGATTTATTGCTAGATGTTATAAAAATTTAAATAGATTTGAAGAAGCCAAAATGTGGCTTAATAAAGCTATTATAGAAGCACCATATTTAAGAGATCCTTATATTGAACTAGCTTTACTATATTATCAATTAAACGATTGGAATAATGTCATTAAATATTGTAATCAAGCATTAGAAATTAAAACTCATGCTAAAAGCTATATTAATGAACCATTTAGTTGGGATCATACTGTATACGATTTATTATCAATTGCATATTATAATTTAAAAGATTATCAAAAATCATTAGATAATATTAATAAAGCTTTAGAAATTAGTCCATTAGATAAAAGATTAATTAATAATAAAATTATAATTGAGAAAACTTTGACAGGAAAATAAAAATATGATACAATATATTAGTCAAGGAAACTTGCATATAATAAAAAAAGGAAATACTTAACTTTGCCATGTTGAGTACTCACCTGTTAATTTTGTGATGGGTACTTAATCTGTTAGATTAGGTACTATTTTTTTATACATAATATCATTAAAGACACTATTAATAAAATGATAATTAAGATTAGATAGGAGATTAATAAATCTTTTTTCTTCATAATTATCTGCCTCCTTCTTATAGAACTTGGCAAGTACCCAACAGTTATTATTCCCTACATATAATTATACTATAAATTAACTTCATACACAATAAAATTGTTAATTTTTAATTAACTTGCTTTGACAAACATATTATTTTATGATACAATGTATTTGTCAAGGAAACTTGCATACAATAAAAAGGGAATACTTAACTTTCCTACGTTGAGTACTCACCTGTTAAAACGGTTTTTGTACTTAATCTGTTAGATTAGGTACTATTTTTTTATGCATAAAATTAATAATGCGATAACTAATAAAATGATAATTAAGATTAGATAGGAGATTAATAAATCTTTTTTCTTCATAATTATCTGCCTCCTTCATTTAGAACTCGACAAGTACCCAACAGTTATTATTCCCTATATATAATTATATTATAAATTAACTTTATATACAATAGATTTATTAATTTTTAATTAACTTTATGCTTTTTCATATGTTTTTTCCGTTGTATAATATTTCACTAATAAAAATTCAAAAAAAATAATCAGACTTTGACTAATATTATTAATAATCAAAGTTTGATTATCATTATAAACGACATTTATGTATTATCTTGTTCTAGGACTTTTTTCTTCTTGCTCAGTATCTTTTAATGTATCAGAAGTTTGAGAAAAATCATATAATCACATCATTAATTTCCAATCTTCTTTTTTTCGTTTACCTTCTGATATCATATTTTGATACATTAAATCTTTTTCCATTTGTTTTATTTGACTTTCTGCTTTAATAGCTTCTAAATTTTCTTTAAAATATTCATGACTCATATAATAATCTTCTTTTAACTAAAATTAATCTTTCTTTATAAACATACTATCGCCAAAACTAAAGAAACGATAGTTATTTTTTATTGCTTCATTATAAGCATTCATAATATATTCTTTAGTGGCAAAAGCACTTACTAACATAACTAAAGTTGATTTAGGCAAATGAAAATTAGTAATTAAACAATCAATAGCCTTAAATTTATATCCAGGATAAATAAATATATCAGTCCATCCACTACATTCTTTAAATTCTCCATATAAATTCATTATCGTTTCTAAAGTTCTAGTAGAAGTTGTTCCCACTGCAATAATTCTTTTTTTATGGTTATTTAATATTGCAGCAGTTTCTTTACTCATCATATAAAATTCACTATGCATTTTATGTTTAGTCACATCTTCTACATTGACTGGTTTAAATGTACCTAACCCAACATGTAAAGTTATTGGAACAATTATAACACCTTTTTCTTTTATTTTAGATAATAATTCATTAGTAAAATGTAATCCTGCTGTAGGTGCGGCTGCACTACCCTCATTTTTAGCATAAATAGTTTGATATCTATTTTGATCTTTTAATTTTTCATGAATATAAGGTGGTAGTGGCATTGTTCCTAACTCATCTAATATTTCATATAAAATACCATCATAAATAAATTCAAATATTCTTATTCCTTCATCTTTTACTTCAACACATTTCACTTTTAATTTATCACTGAATTTAATTACTGTACCAACTTTTACTCTTTTAGCAGGTTTTACTAAACATTCCCAATTATTGCCAACTTCTTTCAACATTAATATTTCAATAACAGCGTTAGTTTCCTCTTTAACACCTATTAATCTAGCTGGAATTACTTTTGTATCATTAATAACTAATATATCATCTTTTTCTAGATAATCAATTATATCAGTAAAATGTTTATGTTCTATTTTACCTGTTTCTTTATCTAAAACTAATAATTTGGATGCATCTCTTTTTTCTAAAGGAGTTTGCGCTATTAATTTTTCTGGTAAATAATAATCAAAATCATCTGTTTTCATAGTTCCTCCATATTTAATCTATTTTGATGGTTTATTTTTAAATGTTCATAAGCTTTATCTGTTACAATTCTTCCCCTAGAAGTTCTTTTTAAAAATCCATTTTGTAATAAATATGGTTCATAAACATCTTCAATAGTTGTAACTTCTTCTCCAATACTAGAAGCGATTGCATCTATTCCTACTGGACCACCATTAAATTTTTCAATTATTGCTTTAAGTAAATTATAATCGGTTTCATCTAAACCTAATTCATCTACTTTTAATTTATCTAAAGCTAAAGTAGTTATTTTTTTGTCAATAACACCATTACCCATAACTAAAGCATAATCTCTAACTCTTTTAAATAATCTATTGCAGATACGAGGTGTTCCTCTACTTCTTTTAGCTAACTCAACAGCTGCATCTTCTTCAATTGGAGTATTAAGTACACGACTAGTTCTTTTAGCTATATCAGTTAATTCTTCAATTGTATAATAATTTAATTTAGAAATAATTCCAAATCTATCTCTTAAAGGGCTAGTTAAATCACCTGTTCTAGTAGTTGCTCCGACTAATGTAAAAGGAGGTAAATCAATTCTAATACTTCTACTACTAGAATCACTTCCAACAATTATATCTAAAGTAAAATCTTCCATAGCTGAATATAACACTTCTTCAATATATCTAGGTATTCTATGAATTTCATCAATAAACAAAACATCTCCAGGTTCTAAAGTTGATAAAATTGCAGCTAAATCTCCTGTTTTTTCAATAGCAGGACCACTTGCTGTTTTAATATTAGATCCTAATTCATTAGCAATTATATTAGCCAAAGTAGTTTTACCTAATCCTGGAGGACCATATAATAAAACATGATCTAATGGTTCTTCTCTTAGTTTAGCTGCTTTAATAAAAACACTTAAATTTTCTTTTATTTCAGATTGTCCTATATATTCATCTAAACTATCTGGTCTAATAGTTTGTTCAAAAGTATCTTCTTTTAATTCTCTATTTGTTACTACTCTTTCATCCATACTATCCCTCCACATATTTTAATATATCTTGCCAACTATTCACTGTTTTTAAATTATCATATTCATTTTTAAATAATAAAGTATCTATTCCTTTTTTACTAACTTCTAAACAATTAGCATAATAATCATCAATAAATAAATCAATATTTAGTTCTTGACATTTTATAGCTTTTCCTACTTCAAAACATTCAAAATGAATTTCTTTAAAAGGTAATTTATAATCTTTAATAAATTTAATTGTTGAATTTTTTAAGCTATCTGAATAATAATTACTTCTAGCTGTAATTAAATATAATTCATTATTTATACTTAATTTACTCAATACATCTACTACATCATCAAAAAAATCTAAATTTTTTGTTATATCATCAATATATTTTTTATAAAATTCATATTTTTCATCTAAATTATTAAACTCTTTTATATTATACTTATTTAAATACTCTTTTACTTTATCACTAGTTCTTACGATTGTATCATCAAAATCAATAGCTATTCTCATTTTAAAAATAACTTTAAAGATTCCTTTATTTGATCTTCTAGTGATAAATTAGTATTAACTTGTCTTACAACTTTTAGTATATCTTGAGTTTTATAACCTAAACCTTTTAATACTTCAATTAATTCATCATTGTTGTTATTTGCAATAACACCATTAGTATTTAACTTACCTTTTAAATCCAATATGATTTGTTTAGCTACTTTATCTCCTATTTTAGGAAATTTTTTTAAATATAAAATATTTTCTCTTTCAATAGCATCTATTATACCATTAATTGAACCAGTTGCAATAATAGGCAAAGCCATTTTACAACCTAATCCCTTTACTTCAATTAATTTTAAAAATAAATCTTTTTCTTCTTTTAATTTAAAACCATATAAAGTTAATTCATCTTCTTTAACATTTTGATAAATATAAACAGTATATTCTTCATCAACATTAAACGAATATGGATTAGGTGTGTATATTAAATAACCTATTCCATTATTATCTAATACAATATAATTACTTTCTATTTCTTTAACAAATCCTTTTATATATGCATACATAAATAACCACCTATATAATTATACCAAACATTCGTTTTTAAAACAACAAAAAAATAACCGAAGTTATTTCTTTTTCCAAAATATTTTTATTAAATAAACATCTAAAAATACATATAATACACACAATACCCACATTAATATTGTATTAAATATACCACTTGAATACATATCTATTATACTTGGAACACTACTTGGAAAATAAGTATAAATAAAATTACTTATTTCCTTAATTGGAATATTTGCTGCTATAAAAGCTAATACTCTTAAAAATATATCAACTATTCCTACATAATAAACAATATTACTAAATCTTTTAAAAATTAAAACTGCTAAAGCACCAACAACTAAAACGATTATTACTACGTTCATACCTAACTCCTCAATTCTATATTAACAACATATCCATAATAATTAGATAAATCAACAACTATTTTTGATTCATATTTAATTATTTTAATACATTCATCGTTAATTATTTCATTATTATAAATTGTTTTTTCAAAATCACTTATTTTTATTACATACGTATCACTTTTATCAATATAATTAGTTGATTCTAATATACCTACTTCCAATAATTTAGATAAATTACTAGGACTAAATATATTTAAATCATATTTACTTATAATTTCTGGAACACTATCTACTTCATAATAAATTCCGTCATAAAATACTTTGTTAGTATTTGAATCATATGTAAAATTATCTTCACCAATTATTTCTAATTTATAATTAGTAATATCTTCTAATTTAATTTCTTCATTATCTTGATTTGCTTCTTCGTTATCTTGATAATCGTGACTTCCATTAGAAATTAAAGTAAATACAAATATAAAAAATATAACATAAATAATTAAAATAGCTAACGATCTTGTCCTTTTATTAGACCATAACTTTTTTATAAATTCAATAGTTTCTTTCATTCTAATACTTTACCTACTATATTTTTGTCTCTTAATCCATTAACAAAACTAATAGCATCCATTTTATTTTTGCCTTCAGGTTGAACTATTTTAAATACTACTTCACCATTACTTACTTTAACACCAATACCTTCTTTATAAATAGCCGTAATTTGACCATTAAAACCAATAGGATAATTATCAGTTATAAAAGAATCCCAAACCTTAAGTATTTTACCTTCAAATATACAATAAGCCCCAGGCCAAGAATTTAATCCCCTTATTTGATTATGTATTTGTCGTGCTGTTTTGTTAAAGTTTAATTTTTCATCTTCTTTTTTTAATGTAAAAGCATAAGTTGCTTGTGATGAATCCTGTTTAGTTCTACTATTAGTTCCATTTATAATACTTGGTAATGTTTTAAGTAATAAATCTCTACCCAAAATACTTAACTTATCATGTAATGAACTAGCTGTATCAGTATCTAATATTGGAATTTCTTCTTGAGTGATAATATCTCCTTCATCCATTTTAGTATTCATATACATAATAGTAATACCTGTTTTAGAATGACCTTCAATTATGGCCTTATGAATAGGAGCTCCTCCTCTTAATTTAGGAAGTAATGATGCATGAACATTGATACATCCTAATTTAGGACATTCTAATAATTCTCTTGGTATAATTTGACCATAAGCACAAGTAATTATTATATCTGGTTTTAAATTAATTATTTCTTGATAATCTTCCCTTATTTTTTCTGGTTGTAAAACTAATATTGCTTTATCATTAGCTAATTTCTTAATTGGTGAAATATTAATTTGACCATGATTACCTTTTCTATCTGGTTGAGTTACTACTGCCCTTACTTTATAATTATCTAATAATCCTTGTAAAACTGGTACAGCAAACTCTGGTGTACCCATAAATACAACTTGTAATTCTTTTTCTATTTTTATATTGCTATAATCCATTTTTATCACCTACTAATAATTTTACCACAAAAAAAGAAAGGTGTAAATTAAAAATAATCTTCTTCTTCTTTCTTTTCTTCTAATATCACAGCTTCTCTTTTTGGTAATTCTGTTTTAATAACTTTTCTTGTTTGTTCATCAACATCATATATTTGTTTTGGATAAAACTTTAATATTTTTGATAACAAATTATTAGGAAAAATATTAACAGCTCTATTATATTTTTTTACTATTTCATTATAGTATTTTTTAGCTACTACGATCTCTTCTTCCACTAAATTAAATTGTTTAATAACATTTAAAAATACTGGATTTTGTTTTAATATAATGTTTGAATCTGCTATTTCCCATAATCTATCAATTAACTTATTTAATTCAATATTTGTAATTATTTTTTCTTTTGATGTTTGTTTTAAATAATCATCTTTAGTTAAAAATAATATTCTATCAATAGTATCTTTTTCTAAATTATATTGTTTAAATATATTAACTAAAGTTGGAAGTAAATTAATTCTTTTTTGAAAATAAGTATCTAATTCAACAAAATGTCTATCTGATTTGTTACTTAAATGATTAAATAAATTATACATCCCATAAACATAACAAACTAAAATAATAATTATTATTACTATCCACATTTAAACCACCTATAAATTATTATACCATATTTTTTTAAATTTTATTTGGGTTAAAATCAATTCCCACATTTACTTTACTATTTAAATATTTATCATTTATAAATTTTAAATAATTATATATTTTTTTAGTATCTTTATATTTTATTATTATTTGGTAATAATAAATATTATTTATTTTAGGTATTACTGAAGGACTAGGGCCTAAAATAATTTCATCTTTTAAATTATATTTTAAATAACTTATTATTTTATTTGCTTCTTCTTCACACTTAATATTATCAGTTCCCTGTATTTTAACTACACATAAGTTATAAAATGGTGGATATTTTAATATTTTTCTTATTCTCATTTCTTCATTATAAAAACTCAAATAGTCATGCTTTTTAGCATAAACCAAACTATAATGATCAATATTAAAAGCTTGAATAATAACTTCGCCTAATAAATCACTTCTACCTGCTCTACCTGCTACTTGATTTAATAATTGAAATGTTCTTTCACAACTTCTAAAATCAGGAATGTTTAAAGATGCATCACCATTTAATACTCCTACTAATGTTACTTTAGGAAAATTTAATCCTTTAGCAATCATTTGTGTACCAATTAAAATATTATATTTTTCATTTTCAAAATCATTTATTATCTTTTGGTGAGCTTGTTTAGTTCTAGTAGTATCAACATCCATTCTAACTACTTTAGCATTACTAAATTCATTAATAACTTCTTGTTCTAACTTTTCAGTCCCCATACCTCTTTCTTTAATATCACAACTATTACATTCTGGACACTTATATAATTTATTTGTTTCGTAATTACAATAATGACATACCATTTTTTTAGAATTTAAATGATAAGTTAATGGAATATCACATTTAGGACATTTATGAGTGAATCCACAATTATTACATGTTGTAATAGTAGTATATCCTCTTCTATTTAATAAAATAATAACCTGTTCATTATTATTTAATTTTTCATTAATCTTATCTTTTAAAAGTTTAGAAAATATATTATTTTTATTTTTTATTTCTTCTTTCATATCAACTAAAGTTACTTGGGGTAAGTTTTTATTAACCCTATTTTTCATTTCTAATAATTCATATATATTAGTTTTTGCTCTAGTATAACTTTCAATTGATGGAGTAGCACTACCTAAGATAATTGGAATATTATATTTTTTAGCTCTATATAAACCTACATCAATCGCATTATATCTTGGATTGTTTTCTTGTTTGTAAGTATTAGAATGTTCTTCATCAATTATAATAATACCTAAATTAGTTAAAGGTGCGAAAACTGCACTTCTAGCCCCTATTACTATATTAACTTCTTTTTTTTCAATCTTTCGCCATTCATCATACTTTTCCCCATTACTTAAATGACTATGTAATATAGCAATATCATTACCAAACCTTTTTTTAAATGTTTCAACTAATTGTGGCGTTAAACTGATTTCTGGTACTAAAACTAAAGCTTGCTTATTTAAATCAATTACTTTTTGAATTAAATTCATATATACTTCAGTTTTACCACTTCCAGTTACTCCATGTAATAAATAAGGTTTAAATTTATTTAAATCTATTTTATTTATAACACTAGTTTGTTCTAAAGTTAATTGTTTTCCTTCTTCATATTCATATACTTCTTCATTTAGCCTATAAACTTCTTTTTCATATTTTTCTATAATATTATTTTTTATTAATTTATCTACTGCATATTTAGATATTTGACTTGCTTCCTTTAAAGATATATCCTTATTATTTAACATATTAATTAATATCTCTTCATTTTGATTTTTAGGTTCATAATCTTTTATTTTTCTTATAAAATAAACATATTTTTTATTTACTTTTGTATTTGTTTTTGCTTTTAAAGCTGTAGGTAACATTGTTTGATAAGCACTAGTTAAAGTACATAATGTTTTCTTGCTAATGTAACTACCTAAATCTAATAATTCTTCATTTAAAATAGGATTCTCATCAATTAAACTTATTATTTCTTTTAATTTATAATCACATTCTATTTTATCTTTTATTTCTACGATAAAACCTTCTAATTTTCTATTACCAAAAGGAACTAAACATCTAATACCTACTTTAACTTCCATATTGTCAGGTATCAAATAAGAAAATGTTTTATCTAATTTTTGAATTTCAACTAATACATTAGCAATCATCATATCACCCATCTCATTTTAACACTCTACTTATTTTTTTGTCAATTAAATTATTTACATTCATTTTTTTTGATTATTTACATATTCTATTATAGAAGTGTGAGGTGAATATTATTAATAACGAGATATATGAAAATGCTATGTGCAAAATCGAACAAGATAAACATTGCAAACCAAGATGTGTAACTTGTATTGGTGCTACTGGACCTACTGGGCCAACTGGACCTCAAGGACCTACTACAGTTGCTATTGGTAGAACTACTACAGGGCAACCTGGTAGTCAAGCAACCGTAGTTAATGAAGGAACTAATACAAATGCTATTTTAGACTTTACAATTCCTGCAGGAGCTACTGGGGCAACTGGTGCTACTGGGCCTATTGGACCTCAAGGTATTCAAGGTATCCAAGGTAATCCTGGAGCCACTGGGCCTCAAGGAGCTACTGGACCAACTGGACCTCAAGGAGTACAAGGAATTCAAGGAAATCCTGGTATTCAAGGTCCTACTGGACCAACTGGACCTACTGGACCTGCTGGGACTGGTGCTACTGGTCCAACTGGACCTACCGGACCTACTGGACCCGCTGGCGCTACTGGACCATCTGGTTCAGGTGCAACTGGAGCCACTGGGCCTACTGGACCAACCGGACCAACTGGACCAAGTGTAACTCCAACTTTAACAATTGGAACAGTAACTACTGGAGCTACTGCATCAGCTTCAATAACAGGAACTTCTCCTAATTTCTTCATTAATCTTACAATTCCTTCTGGGCCTACTGGTGCTACCGGACCTACCGGACCTGAAGGCGCTACTGGACCTACTGGTGCTACTGGACCTACTGGACCTGCTGGGACTGGTGCTACTGGACCTACTGGACCTACTGGTGCTACTGGACTTACTGGTGCTACTGGACCTACCGGACCTGAAGGCGCTACTGGACCTACTGGACCTGAAGGGGCTACTGGACCTACCGGACCTGAAGGCGCTACCGGACCTACTGGACCTGAAGGACCAACTGGACCTACCGGACCTGAAGGCGCTACCGGACCTACCGGACCTGAAGGCGCTACCGGACCTACTGGACCTGAAGGCGCTACCGGACCTACTGGACCTGAAGGCGCTACCGGACCTACTGGACCTGAAGGCGCTACCGGACCTACTGGACCTGAAGGAGCTACTGGACCTACTGGACCTGAAGGACCTACTGGACCAACTGGACCATAATAAAAAAGCCAAATATATGGCTTTTTTTGTTATATTTTTTTACAATTAATTTCATAATAAAAATGGTGATATTATGAAACCTATTATTGGTATTGTTGGAATAGATGATTATTCAATAAAACAAAAAAGTACTATTTGTATCTTTGAAAATTATAGAAAAGCTATTATTAAATATGGTGGGATTCCTATTGTAATATTACCTCCTTTATTAATTGATTATTATAAAACTAGGCCAAAAGACACTAACAAATTAAATAATGAAGATAAAGAACTATTAATAGAACAAATTAATTTATGTGATGGTATCATAATTCCAGGTGGTTCAAAAAGATTCGAACATCATGTTTTCATATGTGATTATTGTAATAAAAAAAATATACCATTATTAGGTATTTGTATGGGTATGCAGACTATGTGTAATTATAACAACAATAATCAAAATATAGTTATCGAAAACAAATTCCATAACAGTAAAAATAATTACAAACATTTAGTAAATATTAAAAAAAATTCTAAACTATTCAATATATTAAAAGAAAATAAAATATTAGTAAATAGTTTCCATGATTATAAAGTATGCAATAGTGGTGATTATGATGTTGTTGGAACTTGTGATAATATTATTGAAGCTGTTGAAAAAAAAGAAGACCTTTTTAATATTGGTCTACAATGGCATCCTGAAAAAAATTATGATAAAGATTTAAATAGTAAAAAAATATTCACTAGTTTTATTCAAGCCTGTAAAATTAAATAACTTTTCATAACTTTTATTTTATGTTAAAATAAAAGATGAAAGAAGTTGATATGATGAAACCAATTATTGGAATAATAGGAAATGAAGATTATTCATATTTAGAAAAAAATTGTATTAGTGTATTTGAAAATTATAGAAAAGCTATTATTGAATATGGTGGGATTCCAATTTTAATACTACCACCACAATTAATTAATTATCATGAAACACAACCAAGAGACAATATTAATTTGACTGGAGAACAAAAAGATGATTTAATTAGACAAATTGAATTATGTAATGGTATTTTAATTCCAGGAGGTCATAAAATATTTGAATATCATAAATTTATATGCGACTATTGTAATAAAAATAATATGCCATTGTTAGGTATTTGTATGGGTATGCAGACTATGTGTAATTATAATAATAACAATATTAATATAAAAGTTGAAGATGGTTCTCATAAAAGTGATGATGATTATGTTCATTATGTTAAAATTAAAAAGGATTCTAAATTATATGATATTTTAAGTAAAGATAAAATATTAGTTAATAGTTTTCACAATTATCAAGTTCCTAATAGTGGAGATTATAAAACAGTTAGCACTTGTGATAATATTATTGAAGCTGTTGAAAAAAAAGAAGACCTTTTCAACATTGGTCTACAGTGGCATCCTGAAAAAAATTATGATAAAGATTTAAATAGTAAAAAAATATTTAAAGCATTCATTGAAGCATCTAAATTATACTATCACGAGTAAATACTGAAACATTATCTAAAGTGTATATATTTAATACACTTTTTTTATTTGTTTTAATAAAACATAAACCTTTTATTACAATATCATTTTTATTAACTTCAATAATATGTTTTTTTAAATTAGTAGATATATTTTTATAATATCTTTTTATTTCTAAATTATTTGATATATAAAAAGTTAAGTCAATATCACTAGCTTCAATTTGTAAATATGGATCTACAATTATAGTTTGTGAACCTTTTACTTGATATGTTATCGGTTTAATTTCTTTTTTAGGTATTATTTTTTTTAATTCATTACCACTTACATAATTTACTATATCACCATCATCTAATAATCCTGGAGTATCAATTAAAGTAATATCATTTAATTTTATTTCAATTGTATTTAAAGTTGTGCTAGGAAGTGGACTAGTAGTTATTTCAGTTTCTAAATCAGAATAATTATATATTAATTTATTAATCATAGTTGATTTACCAGCATTTGTATATCCTACTACATAAACATTATTAGTTTTTTTATATTTATTTATTTTTTCTAACAATTCATCAAAATTATAATTTTTATTACTACTAATAATTATTTTATCAATAAAATTTATTTTATAGTCATAATTATATAATTTATCTAAAGAGACACTTTTAGGTAATATATCTCTTTTTGTTAATACTAATAAAATATCATTTTTCAAATATTTTCTTATAATTGATAAATCACCAATATTAAATAGATCAACTACTAATAAAACTAAATCATTTGTTTTATTAATATTTTCTAAGATAGGAATAAAATCATTATTAGTTTTAGATACAACTTTATAATCATTATAATGTTTTATTCTAAAACATCTTTCACATAAATCGTTATTATCTATTAAAATTCCACAACCTTTACATTTATTCATAATATTTTCCTTTTGTAAATAAGTCATTATCTCTTAATTTTTTTAATATTTTTCTTTCAAAATAACGATTAATTCTAGTCATAAATTTTTCTTTAGTACCTATTGGATTTACTAAAATTGTTGTTACTCCTATATTATTACCACCTTTTATATCAGTTAATAATTGATCTCCTATACAAGCAACTGTTGCAACGTTTAATTTATACTCTTCTAATATTTTATTATATTTAAATTTAAATGGTTTTAATGCTCTAGCACAACAATCAACATCTAATTCATCTTTAAATGGTTTCACTCTTGTTTTAGGACTATTAGAAAAAATAATAACTTTAAATCCTTTAGTTTTTAAATCATCAAATAATTCTTTAACTTTTTTATTAGGTTTTTTCATAGTAATTGGAACTATTGTATTATCTAAATCAATTAACAAACATCTAATTCCTCTATTATATAAAGTATCATAATTTATCGTATAAATACTTTTTTGATAAATATCTGGTATATATTTTTCCATATCTAACAACTCCTAGATACAATTATATCAAATATTTAATTATATTTAAATAAATTTATTGTAAAAATTTGTTATTTTATAGCATACTTTTTTATAGGTGATTAATTTGAATATAATTGATAAAAATTTTAATGATTTAGTTGTAAAAATTAAAAACATGACTTTAGATGAAATATTTATAAATATTAGAAATAGTTTTAATAAAATCCATCCTGATACTCAAAAGTCAATTCAAAAATTTTTAAATGATTTTAAATATTGGGGAACATTAGATATAGAAAAAAATGATTATAATGAAATCTATGAAAAAGCGAAATCATTTTATGAACATATTGATGATTATATTTGGTTATACAATAATTTAAGAGATTATACTTCTAAAAAATTATTATATGCAATATTAAATAATTGGTATCAATATGACTTTATAACTTTAAAAGAATGTATGAATAATACTTTTAAACATTATTTTGATTTAGATATAATACCTAATTGTAATAATCAAGTATTTGTTGATATTGGTTCATTTATCGGAGATACAACTCTAGATTATATAGAAACTTATAATAATTATAAAAGAATATATTGTTACGAAATAACTAATTATACAATGGCTACATTAAAAAATAATTTGAGCAAATATGAAAATATTATATATAAAAATAAAGCTGTTTCAAATGAAAACTCTATCATGTATTTAAAAAATAGTTTAGTAAATTCTTCTGCTAATCAAATAGATAATAATGGAGATATTGAAATAGAAACAGTTAGTTTAGATAATGATATTTTAGAAAAAATAGATATGATTAAAATGGATATTGAAGGTAGTGAATATAATGCTTTAATAGGATCTAAAAATCATATTATAAACGACAATCCTATTTTATTAATTTCTGTATATCACAACAATGAAGATTTATGGAAACTACCTAAATTAATTAATGAATATAATAATAATTATAATTTTTATTTAAGATTTTATGGTAATAATATTTTTCCTACTGAAATAGTTTTATTTGCTGTTCCAAAATAAAAGAGATGAAATTCATCTCTATACAAACATCATTACTGTTGTTAAAATAACAATATTAACAATAGCAATTGTAAATACTATTTTTAAAGCAAATTTAACCCAAGTTGCATATTCTACTTTAGCTAATGCTAAGCCACCCATAATAGCACCACAAGTTGGAGTAATTAAATTAACTAATCCGTTAGCTGCTACTAATGTCATAACAGTACCTTCTACACTATAACCTAATTGATCTGCAATAGGACCAATGATAGGTGCAGATAAAGTTGCAAGTCCTGAACTAGATGGAACTAAAACTGATAATAAAATATGAACAACATAATTAAATGGAGCAAATATAATAATTGGAACAGTTTTCAACATATCAGCAGCATTATAAATAATATAATTATCTAAATATGTACTTTGCATTAATACAGATGCACCACGAGCAATAGCAATTATCAAAATAACTCCTACCATATCATCTGCTCCATCAATAAATGTATCAACAAATTTCTTTTCGCCTGTTCTATTAACTAAACCAATAATAACTGACATAATTAAGAACCATAAAGCAGCTTCATAGAAATACCACTCACCTAATGGCATACCTGTTAACCAACCTGTAAATTTAGTAAATATATCAATACCAAATGATTCCCAAGGGATAAATCCTACAATCATAACTACAAATGTTAAAGCAAATAACCATAATGTAATTTTTTGTTTTTTAGATAATCTAACATTATCTAATTCTGTATTAGCATGAGCACCATACTCTTCTTCCATATTTCTTCTTTCTCTTAAAGATAAGAAAGTAGAACCTTTTTTCTTAATTACTTTTCTAGCATAAGCCATAACAAAGATAATTGAAATTAATAATGTTGTAAGCCATAAAGCTACACCAATGCCAATTATTAAACCTTGATTTACTACAACACCTTCTGGTAAAGCAGATACTGCAGCTCCTACTGCAAATGGATTTACAGTAGAACCTAAAACACCAGAACCTGCTCCTAATAAAACTATTGCTGAGGCAACTAATGTATCCATCCCTGCCATAACCATAGTAGCAGATAATAATGCATAAAAACCAACTGTTTCTTCAAGCATACCATAAGTTGTTCCACCAATTGAGAATATAAACATCAAAATTGGTATTAAAACTAATTCTTTTCCTTTTAATTTTTTAACTAAAACTTTGATTCCAGTTTCTAAAGCTTCAGTACGAGCTACTATAGCTAAGAAACCACCTAAAATAAGAACGAATATACAAACATCAATTGCATTTTCAAATCCTAATATTGGTGATAATAATACATCTGGTAATGTTGCACCTACAACACCACTTCCATTTACAATTTCTTCGACTCCTTCAGCGTTAGTTACAAATTCTGCTTTAGGTAGAAAATGTGAAACAATTCCTAAAGCAAATATTAATATGAAAATAATTGAAAAGGCTGTTAAAAATTCTTTTCTTTTTTTCTTTACCATACTACTCTCCCTTTCTTATGATAATTGTGCCTGTTCTTCCTAATAAGGCATCTTTTAATTTACTTAATGATGTAATAATTGCTTGTCCATCTTTCTTGTGATTTACATAATCAAGACATGCTTCAATTTTAGGAAGCATACTTCCTTTTTTAAACTCATCGTTTTTCATGTACTCTTTTGCTTGCTTTACTGTTAATAAATCTAATTTTTGTTCATTTGGTTTACCAAAATTAATACAAACCTTTTCTACAGCAGTTAATATTAAGAATATATCAGCATTTAAATCAATTGCTAACTTAGCACTTGTTTTATCCTTATCAATAACAGCATCAACACCTTGATAACCATTTCTTTTTTTAACAATTGGAATTCCTCCACCACCGGCTGCAATAACAATATTTCTCTTATTTACTAAATCCCTAATTACTTTGTTTTCAATTATCTTAACTGGATTTGGACTAGCTACTACTCTTCTATATCCACGTCCTGCATCTTCTTTAAAAACATAACCTTTTTCTTTAGTAATTTGATCTGCTTCTTCTTTTGTGTAAAAACTACCGATTGGTTTAGTTGGATTTTTAAATGCCTCATCCTTATCATCTACTAATACTTGAGTTATAACCGTTATACAATTTTTACGCATATTTCTTTTTAATAATTCTTTTTGAATTGATTGTTGTAAATGATAACCTATATAACCTTGACTCATAGCGCCACACTCAGCAAATGGCATATCAGGAGTATTTGCTTCTTCATGTGACACTTCCATTGCTAAATTAATCATTCCTACTTGTGGACCATTACCATGAGTTATAACTACATCATATCCATCTTCAATAACATCAACAATATTTTTAGCTGTTTTTTTAATTAATTCTAATTGTTCACTAGGGGTATTGCCTAAAGCATTACCTCCTAGTGCAATTACTACTTTTCTTCTCATTTGTATAATGTTGCAAACATGATAGCTTTGATTGTATGTAATCTATTTTCAGCTTCATCAAAAACTTTAGATTGTTTTGATTCAAAAACTTCGTTAGTTACTTCCATTTCTTTTAATCCAAACTTCTCATGTATCTCTTTTCCTATTGTTGTTTTTAAATCATGGAATGATGGTAAGCAATGTAAAAATATTGCATCACTATTAGCCAATGACATCAATTCTTTATTTACTTGATAAGGTTTTAATAAATTAATTCTTTCTTCCCAAATACTAGCATCTTCTCCCATTGAAACCCAAACATCTGTATATAATACATCCGCATTTTTAACAGCTTCTTTAGGATCTTCAATAAAT
Organism: uncultured Bacilli bacterium; assembly: GCA_944359055.1. Taxonomy (GTDB): domain Bacteria; phylum Bacillota_I; class Bacilli_A; order RF39; family UBA660; genus Faecisoma. Next base: position 30,502 of record CALVSO010000014.1, read on the forward strand.
TCAACTGTAGAATTATATTTTTTAGCAAATTCTTTACATTGATTTATTAAATCTTTACTTGGAAATAATTTGTTTGGTGAACAACAAACAAAATTGATTCCTAACTTCGAACAAACAACCATTAATGAATTAGCCACATTATTACGACCATCACCTAAAAATACTAATTTTTTACCACGAATTTCTCCAAAATGTTCTTTTACTGTCATTATATCAGCTAACATTTGAGTTGGATGAAATTCATTAGTTAATCCATTCCATACTGGAACTTTAGAGTATTTAGCAAGTTCTTCAACAATTTCTTGATCAAACCCACGATATTCTATACCATCATACATTCTAGATAACACTCTAGCTGTATCTTCAATACTTTCTTTTTTACCCATTTGAGAACCAGTTGGACCTAAATATGTTACTCCCATTCCTAAGTCCATAGCACCTACTTCAAAGGCACATCTTGTTCTAGTTGAGTCTTTCTCAAATAATAAAACTACATTTTTTCCTCTTAAATAAGCATGATTTTTACCTTCTTTTTTCTTTTGCTTAAAAAGAATTGCTAATTTAATTAAATGTTCAATTTCTTCTGGTGTATAATCAATTAACTTTAAAAAGTCTCTTCCATAAAAATTCATATTACATCTCCCTTTCTAATGGCATACTCATACATCTTGGACCACCACGTCCACGAGATAATTCCGCACTATTCATTTCTAATACTTTTATACCATGTTGTCTTAATACTTCATTTGTTTCATTATTTCTATCATAAACAATAACAACACCAGGTGCAATACATAAAGTATTAGATCCATCATTCCATTGTTCTCTTTCAGCAGCAATTTTATCTCCACCTGCACAAGGAATTAAAGTTATATGTCTTCCTAAATAATGAGATAAAATATTTTCTAATGAATCATTAATTTCTTTAACATTTAAATCTTCATCACTATCAGGAATATCTCCTTCTGTAATTTCAAATACTTGTAAAGTATCCATAATACCTGGATGATATGTAAATTTATCATAATCAATTTGTGTAAATACTGTATCTAAATGCATAAATGCACGACTATTTGGAATATTAAATGCTAAGACAGTATCAATTTTACAATCTTTATCTTTAAATAAATTTTTAGCTAGTTGATCGATTGCTTCTGGACAAGTTCTTTGTGAATATCCAACTGCTAAAATATGTTCATTTAAATTTAAAACGTCTCCACCTTCAATATGATGAGGTAAATATCTATCATAATATAATGATAATTGACCTTTAAATTCTGGATGATATTCAAATATATATTCAGCATAAATAGTTTCTCTATTTCTAGTTACTGAATACATTTTATTTAAAGAAACACCATTACCAATACTTGCAAATGGATCTCTTGTAAAATATAAGTTAGGCATTGGTTTAGCTAAGAATTTAGATTCTTCACTAACTAAATCAACTAAAGATTTTTCAATTTCTCTTTTTTCGCGATCTAATTCACCAATTTGAATACCTTCCATTGTTTTCAACACTAATTCTTTAGTATCTTCAATATTATTTAAATATTCATACACTAAATTTTTATATTTAGGAGTTCTAATACCAGCCTCATAAATAAATTGTTTTAAAAATTTTTCTTTAATTCCAGGATTAAACATTAAAACTTCAGTCATTAAATCTTCTAAATATACTACTTCTACTCCATTTTCTCTTAAAATAGAAGCAAATTGATCATGCTCTTTTTGTGCCACTGGTAAATAAGGAATATCGTCAAATAATAATTCTCCTAATGTATCAGGAGTTAAATTCAATAATTCCTTACCAGGACGATGTAATAAAACTTTTTTTAATTTTTTTATTTCACTATTAACTTTTATAGCGTTCACTTTTTCACCCTTTCAAAAATTCTTTTAATCTTTCTGTTTTTGGATTATTAAATAATTCTTTAGGACTGCCACTTTCTAAGATTTTTCCTTCATCCATAAAAATTATTTTTGTCGCAAAATTAGAAGCAAAATTTAATTCATGTGTTACAACAATCATAGTTATTCCTTCTTTAGCAACATCTTCCATTAAATTAAGTACTTCTTCAATCATTTCTCTATCCAACGCTGAAGTTGGTTCGTCAAATAAAATTACTTTAGGATTAGTCATTAAAGCTCTTATAATGGCTACCCTTTGTTTTTGACCACCTGATAAATCAGCCGGATAATTATTTTCTTTATCTTCTAATTTAATTTGTTTTAAATATTCTCTAGCTTTTTTAATAGCCTCTTTTTTATTTAACAATTTAGTTTTTATAGGAGCTAAAGTAATATTTTCTAAAACTGTTAAATTTTCAAATAAATTAAATGATTGAAATACCATACCAATTTCATGAGTATTATGTATTTTTGTAATATCTTTGTTGTTAAAATATATCTTACCACTAGTAGGACTTTCTAATCTACCTAAACATCTAAGTAATGTGCTCTTACCACTTCCTGAAGGACCTATAATAACTATTTTTTCTCCTTCTTTAATATCTAAATCAATTTCTTTTAAAACCTTTACTTTATCAAACTTTTTAACTATTTTTTTAACTTCGTACATGATTTAATTTCCTTTCTAACATTCTCATAAATCTAACTAATAAGAATGTGAAGAATAAATAAATTAAAGCTGATACTATTAAAGGAAAAAAGTAATCATATGTCCTACTTGATACTATATCAGAAGCTTTCAATAATTCAACTATTCCAATATATCCAGCTACTGATGTATCTTTTAAAAGTGTTATAAATTCATTACCTAAAGCTGGTAGCATATTTTGTAATACTTGCGGGAAAATAATATATCGCATTGTTTGAAAATAAGATAAACCTAATGTTTTTGCTGCTTCCTTTTGTCCATTTCCAATTGATAAAATTCCTGATCTTATAATTTCTGAAACGTAAGCTGCTGAGTTTAAACCAAATGTTAAAACTCCTACTAATACAATTGGAATATCAACAGTTTTGAAAACAACATAATACAAAATCATTAATTGTAATAAAACAGGTGTTCCTCTTATGACATAAACATAGAAATCACATATTTTAGTAAGTATCTTTAATTTGTTTTTTTCTTTGTTATAATCTTTTATTAAAGATATAATCATACCTAAAAATATTCCAATTAAAACTGCAAAAAAAGCAATGATTAAAGTATTTTTAATACCTTCTAAAAAATATAAATATCTATCATCATAAATAAAACTTTTATAAAAAGAATCACCTAAATCATTAAAAAAACTCATTCTGAATATTTAATAATATATTCTTCTATCTTATTTTCATCAATTAATCTTTGTAATACTTTATTAACTACATCTAAAAGTTCTTTATTACCCTTTTTAACTACCATACCATATTTATCAGTAAATAAAATACCATCCAATATTTTTAATTCAGGATTTTCTTTTACCAATTCCTTAGCAGGTAATTCGTCCATTACGATACAATCTGATTTACCACTTTTAACATCTTCTGCTGCTGCTAGATATTTTTTTTGAGTTACTATATTAGCATCTTTATAATTTTCATGTAAGTATAAATCTGCAGTAGTACCTAATTGAACAGATATAGTTTTATTTTTAATATCATCAATAGATTTAATATTACTATCATTTTTAACTACAACAACTTGATTTGATACAACATATTCAATAGAAAAATCAACTTGTTCTTTTCTTTCATCATTAATACTCATTCCTGCTGCTCCAATATCACCTTTACCTGATTTTATTTCGTTAATAATAAAATCAAAAGCAACATCTTTAACAACTAATTCTTTACCTAATTCTTTAGCTATTTCTTTGCCTATTTCAATATCTACTCCAACAATTTCACCATTTTCATAAAATTCGTATGGAGCGAATCCAGCTTCAGTAATTAAGACTAATTCGTTATCGTTTTTACCACAACCAACTAATAAGCAAAGAGTAATTACTACCAATACTTTCTTTAACATTATCCCTCCCCTATATTGTATCTAATATAATAATACCATTTTTATTTTAAAAAGTAAATGATTTTGTCGAAATAGTGTCTTAAATTTATGATAAATTCCTATTATAAGTTTATTTATGAATAATTCCTAAAATTCTACAACAAAATGTAGATGAAAGGAATGATA
>CALVSO010000015.1 GCA_944359055.1 uncultured Bacilli bacterium
TATGTTTCTTTTATTTTGTTTTTTATTTTATAATAATTTTTACTTCCTTTTTCTTTTTTACTTAACCATTTTTGTAAATTTTTTATTTTATTTTCATATTTGGTTATGTATTTTTTATTTTCGTATTTTTCTCCGAAACTTGTTATTACTAAATCTTTTACTCCTAAATCTATTCCAACTATTGTTTTTGGAATTATATTTTTTTCTTTTATTTCTTGTTCATATAATACTGATACATAGTATTTATTTATTTCTTTACTTATTGTAGCATTTATTATTCTTCCTTTTATTTCTTTTGTTTTTCTATAGCCTCTTATTTTTATATCTTTTAATTTTGGCAAAGTGATTGTTTTATTTATCATATCTAATTTGATATTTTCATATATCTTGTCTTTATAATTATTTTTTATATAATTTGTTCGATAACTATTTTTACTATACTTATCTTTATATTTTGGATAATGTTTGGTTCTATAAAAATTTTTAAAAGCCGTTTCTAAATCAAATATAGTAGTTGATAGAGCCATACTATCTACTTCTATTAACCAAGGGTATATTTGTTTTAGATGTGGTAATTCTTTTAAACAATCTTTTTTTGATTTTGTTATTTTATTTTCTTTATATAGTTTTTCTTTTTCATATAACATTGTATTATAGATAAATCTAGTACTGCCTAAAGTTTTATTTATTAATTCTTGTTGAATTTTGTTTGGATATAATCTAAATTTATATGCTTTATATATTTTCATTTTATCACCACCGTGATTAAATTCTATCATACGAACATATGTATGTCAATATTTTTATTTAAATTTTTGCAAAGCACTTTCCTAGTATATAAAAAAAATACTATCTTAATCATAGTATTTTTAATAATATAAATTATTTGTTATGCAATTTTTTTATTGGCTCAAAGACTTCTTCTATTGTTGCTTCATTTTTGTCTCTATAAACAGCGGCTCTAAAATCTTCTAATGTTAAAGTTGGCCATTCCCCAATTTTGTCATTAATAAACTTTTGATAATAATCATTTGGTATTTCATTTCTTTTTAATTGCGGAACTGATTCCCATATTTCCCATTTCAATGTAGCTAATACATCTCTTAAATCTTTTATAGCATCAATTTTTAATTTAGTAACGTCTGCTTCAAAATAATTTAAAATATCAAAATTTTCACCTATATTAGCAATAAAATCTTTTTCATATTGTTCAATTGCGATTGGAACAATTATTGCATTTGTTGCTAAAGCAACTTCAATTATCCCATAATAACATTTATTTAGTGGTAAATTAGCAGTTAAATTCCAAGTTCCTTCTGGAAAATATAATAAATTACCACCTTTTTCTAAAGTCTGCTTCATTCTTTCTTTAACATTTTTTCGATCTTCCTTATCTTTCTCATTAAAGTATAATACTCCATTTAAAGATAAAAACAAACCATCTAAAGTATCGTGTAAACTTTCAAAATCACCACATAATAAATAAAAATGTTCCTTAATTGCCTCACTTACAACTTCTATATCTGCTTTGCCTATATGTGTAACAGCATATATTATAGGTCTTTTTGTATTTGTTCTTTTATCATTTAATATTTTTAATTTATAGCCATTTATCCTATTAGAAAGTTTTATAAGAGATAATAGTAAAGGATGAATTTTTCTTTTTGTTTCTAAACTTAAATTATTTATTTTAGATTTTTCATATAAATTCCTTAACCATAAATAATATTCTTTATATTCTTCTACTGATAATTTTTTTTCTTCTTCTTTACTTAGTTTTTTCACTTTTTAATTTCCTTTCTTTTAATATATCTTTTACCATGACCAAATAAAAATGCATTATTAATATTAAATTCTATATTATTCATAAATTCAAAAACTTCTTCAGCATTTGCAATATCTTTTTCTTTATATTCTCTATTTTTTATTATATCAATATTAAATTGCGGCCATTCACTTATTCTAAGATTTAAAAATTTTTCATAATAATCTTCTGGTATTTCTTCTCTTTTAACTTGTCCTATTGTTTCCCATAATTCCCATTTTAATGTTGCCATTATATTTCTAAGTTGTTCTAATTTGTTTCCTTCTAAATTATTCACATCTATATTTTCACCAATATTAATATAAAAATCTTTTTCTGATTGTTCTATAGCAATGGGTATAATTTCAACATTAGCATCTTGCGCTGCTTTAATTATTCCAGGATACAATTTTAAAACAGGAAGATTTTCAGTTAAGTTCCAAATTCCTTCTGGATACCATAATAATGAAATACCTTGTTTAAGTAGTTTAACATTATATTCATAAGATTTTTTCCTATCTTCTTTATCCTCAGTATCAACATAAACAACACCAGTTGTTCTAAAAAAATAGTCATCTATACTACCATACATCAATTCCCAATCGCCAGCTAAAGTATAAAACGGCTTCTTTAATGTTTCATAAATCATTTCATAATCATATTTTCCAATATGTGTTACAGCATAAATAACAGCTTTATCTTTATTTACACTTGATTTATCCTTAATTAAATGAATTTTTTGTCCTAAAATATTTCTTTTTATTGATAATAGCATTGCTAAAAAAGGATGAATATTTTTATGAAAATTTACATTTTTAATTTCTAAACCAGATTCTAATATAATTTTCTTTTTTAGTTTATATAATTTTATTTTTCTTTCAATATAATTTTGAGTCATATTTTTCCCCTTTCCTTTTTTGCTGTTATTCTAACACAAACTATCATCATTGTCAATTTTATGCATGAAATAGATAATTTTTTGCTTTAATTATCGTTTTATAATTATTTTAAAATCAAATTGATTTAGATACAACTAATCTCATTATTAAACCTTCCTACATTATATTTATTGCAATATTTATATATTAATCATTTTTATTGTTACATTTAATAAATTTCCATTTTCTTTTATTTAAATAAAATTTTTTTTCGTTTACTTTTATACTCTAATTGTCTTATTATTTCACTTAAACTTTTACCAATTATATATTTGGACATTTCTTTGTTTATTATATGTTATTTTAAAAGTGGTAATTCTTTTTTAATTTAGTTGTTTTATTTTCTTTATATGATTTTTATTTTTCATATAATATTGTATTATAATTATATCTAATACTGCTTAAAATCTTATTTATTTATTCTTATGGTATTTTATTTAGATGTAACCTAAATTTATATATTTTTTATATCTTCATACTATCACAACCATAATTAAATTTTATTGAACATAAACTTGATATAGTCATTCCGCTTTTTCTATCATTACATAAATTTATTTTATTTCCATAACTTAATTTTGGCATATAAAAACCTCGTTTCTATGTCCAAGAAACGGGGTTCATATCAAAATTCAATTTTTAAGATAACATTGTTGCAATTGCAGAAATTACTACTACCACACCAAACATGATAAGTGTGAATTTCCAAATATATTTTACCCAATCTTTATATGAAACATTCAAGTAAGATAATCCAACTAATAAGAATATACTAGTAGGAGCAATAACCATAACAATTCCATATATAGCTTGGAAAATTAAAGCAATAATTGGTATTACATTAGCATCATATACACTAAAGAATCCCATAAAATAACTAACTAATGAATAAAAATCATTATAAGTTACAGAAGTTATAACTGCACTACCAATTGTTGCAGGAAGTGAAAATTGTTCATTTGCAGATACGAAAATATTAACAAGTGTATAAACAAAATTACCTGATAAATTTAAGAATGCAGCAAAAATAATTGAAGCTAACATACCGTATATGGCTGGAATTAACATTTGTTTCATTCCATCCATAAATCCATCAACTATATCTCTTATTTTAACACTATAAACCCATCCAATAACTAATGAGAAAATAACTAATAATGTAGAAATATCATAATTTCCCCAATAACCAATTTCAGAAGTTGTTCCTAATACATTAGAAAATATTTTAAAATTACCTATAGAAGCTGTTGTTATTGCTTCATATATATTACTAAATATATCAATATTAAATGTATAATACCAATTATATACACCGATAACGAAGAATACAAATATAATTACACATATAATAATTAATGGCATTGTACCTTTTTTATTATCTAATTTAGAATATAAAGGAATTTCTTCTTCGTTTGTAGTGTTTTCTTTGCTAGTTTTTTTAGTTTCTTTTTTATCAGTAACTACTTCTTTAGTGTTTTTACTTATAAGTAAAATATAAAGAGCTGTTGCAATTACAAATAAAACAATTCTAACTAAAATTAAACTAAACATAGAAAGACCATCACCTAATTGGTCAAAAACGATCTTTAAATATCCCCATGTTCCAAATCCTAGTGTTGTACCAATTTGACCTACCAACATAGATCCAACAGTCATAGCTAAAGCATTTATTTTACTATAACCTAATTTTAATAAAACTGCTACAAAGAATGGTACTAAAATAAATATAACACTATTTAATCCTAATACTGATGATAATAAAGCAAATGTAATTACAGTTATTATCATGAATTTTTCACGTTTTTTCTTCCACTTATCAACAACGTTATCAACTAGTTTTGAATATACTCCAGTTTTATTCAAAACACCATAAAATCCACCTATAGCTAGAAACAATATACCGTATTGAATAAAAGTCGCTATAGTAATTGCAGGCATTCTAACAAAATCATATAATCCAATTGGAGCTATTGTTTCCATTGATGTAAATGATCCATTAGAATAATATCCCGCTGGAATAACCCAACTCATTACTAAAATGATAAAAAAAGATATTCCAAGAACTTTTAATAAATCATATTTTTTCATTTCTTTAACCTCCAAGATAATTATATCAAAAATAATATAAATATTAAAGAATTTTCCCAAAATTTCACAATATTTTTACAAAATGGTATAATGGATGTGGTGATTTTATGGAATTTAAATATTCATTAGATAATAAAAGATATCATACATTAAATTATTATTATAAAAACTTATTTAATGAAAAAATTATTAAAATAAGTTTAAATGCAGGTTTTAGTTGTCCACATTTAAAAAGTGGCGGATGTATTTATTGTAGTAATTTAGGAAGTGGTGAATATGCCGGAAATAAAAATGATGATTTAATTACTCAATTTAATGAAGGAAAAAAATTAATGAGTAAATGGCAAGGTAAATATATAGGATATTTTCAAGCTAGAACTAATACATATGCTCCTTTAAATATTTTAAAAGAAAAATATGAAACAATATTAAAATTAGATGATGTAATAGGATTAGCTATAGCTACAAGACCTGATTCAATATCAGAAGAATGTTTAGAATATTTAAGTGAATTAAATAAAAAAACATTTTTAACAGTTGAGTTAGGTTTACAAACTATTCATGAAAAAACAGCTTTATTAATAAATAGAGGTCATAGTTTAGACTGTTTTGTAGATATGGTTAATAAATTAAGAGAAAAAAATATTAATGTTGTAATTCATATAATTAATGGTTTACCTTATGAAACAAAAGATATGATGATTGAAACAGTAAAATTTTTAAATAAATTAGATATTCAAGGAATCAAAATTCATATGTTACATATTTTAAAAAATACAAAATTAGAAAAAATATATAAAAGTAATCCATTTTCATTATTAACTAAAGACCAATATATTGAAATCGTTTGTGAACAATTGAGATATTTAAGACCAGAAATAGTTATTCATCGCCTAACAGGTGATCCCAAAGAAGATGATTTAATTGAGCCAAAATGGACTTTAAAAAAAATAGATGTTTTAAATGGTATAGACAAATATATGAAAAAAAACAACATTTTTCAAGGAGATTATATAAATTTATAAATTAAATTAATATTTATTATTAAATTGTTTTAAATATTAAAAATTAATTTAATCAATTATTAAAATTAGAATTATATTTTATATTAATTTTAAAAATTAGTCATTTGATTAATTTTTTATTTTCTTTATAATGAAATGTGAAGGAGGAATTTTATGGAAAAGTTTATTTTAAAAAAATCTCATTTAACAGAAAATGAGATAAATGAGTTATTATATTATTATAAGGAAGGAATTAATATTGGAAAAGAAGAAACAATGACTAAATTAATTAATAATATGATTAAATGTTCTCTAGACTTAAAAACAATTTCTAAAATTACTAATAAAAAATTAACTCAAATCAAACAATATTTAAATTAAAAAATAGCGATTTAAGCTATTTTTTTTCAATAAACCAAGTACCACTAATATCACAACTACTACTAGATGGTGCTGGATTTGGCATCTCCATTTTTATCATAACTGGCACTTTAAATGCAGTTCCAAAAGCAATACAATTTCCAGGTTGTAAAATTCTTAATCTTTTTACAATTTCATTAGTTATATTAGGAACCATTTTTTGAATATATTCCACATCAACAGGATGTAACATTTTAAATATTAAGAAGTTATTACATTGTGATAATGAAGTTTCTGATAATTCACTTGGCCTTTGACTTATTAATCCTAACATTACTCCATATTTTCTTCCTTCTTTTGTTATACGATCAAATATATTGTACCCTAATAAATTTATATCATTATCATTTTGAACATATCTATGAGCTTCTTCCAAAATAATATGAAATGGCATAGTTGCCCTATTTTTTAATTCTTTAGCATAATCAAATAATAATTTTGAATAAATTTTAGTTATACTTTTAGCTAATCTATCATCAATATAGTTAATATTAAAATTAATTATTTGAGCTTTTCTACCATTTGGAGCAGTTAACAATTCCTTTATGTATTGTTCTCTAGTAACAAATTTATCATATTCAAAATATTTTCTAGCTTCACTATTAACTAAAGAATGCAATCTAACTTTTAAAGTATTTGAATCTTCATATATCTTTTCACTATTTAAAGTTCCTTCACTGATAAGCGCAAAATCTAAAGCTTTTTCAATATCTTCTAAAGTATACATACATTCTTCATCTGGTAAACTTATTTTTAAATCTTCTTGAATATATTTTTGAATAAAATTAGTTAGTAATTCCATTTCTCTAATTTTACCAGATGCATCAATTAATAAACATTGTTTTAATGGTCTAGTATAACCTGGTTGAAAAATAGGTGTTTCCAAATTTAATTCTGGAGTATTATAATATGATAAAATAGAAAATATTTGATCTCTTATTTGAGCTGGCGGATTACCACTTGATAAAATATCTACAATAGCTCTTGCAATAATATCGTTTTTTAATTTTACAACATTTTCACCATTTCGAGCAAAAATATTTACTAATTTTAAAGCTTTTTCAATAATAGGTAATTGTGATAACTTATCAGCATTTAATAAAAGAGCTAAATCATCAACTCCTAACAACCAAGTAGGAATTCTTAATACTTCAGTTTCACTAAAATTTAAATTTGTTGTATAAGATTTAAATGATATTTCTTCACTACCTATATTTTTAAATGCACTATGATATTCTCCATAAGCATCAAAAATAAATAAACTAGCACGATATGGAATAAATCTTTTTTTATCAAAAATATTTTGAATTATTCTAGCAACACCACATGATTTACCAGAACCAGTAGAACCTAAAATAGCAAAATGATTACTAAAAAATTTATTTATATTAGCACCTATTTTAACACCTTGATAAATTGGACTATTTCCTAAATAAATATCTACATTTTCTTGATAATTTTCTACACCTACTATCATTGGTATCTTTTCTTTAGAAATAAGTTTTACAACTGAATTAAAAGAAGGTTTTACCATAACACCAAATACAAATTTATTATCAATTATTTCACCTAATAAATTTATGTAAGCTATATTATCTCTTATGTCAATTATTTCCCCTACTATTTTTCTATTGCCATCATCCATAATAACATGAATATTAATTAAATTTTCAAATCTATTTAAGTCGATAGCTAATTTTAATAAAACTTGATTTTCTACTACCCCAACTATATTACCTAGCATTGTATCCCTCCAATTATAATATAATTATACATTTTTTTTAATAATTGGTCAATAAAAAAAATAGTTTTCACTATTTTAAATTATAAGATATATATTCTTCTGTAATATCTTTAGTTTCTTCTAATTTGGTACTAGGCGTACTAATAATAGTTATCCCTAACATAATAACAATAAAGGCAATAATAGTTTTATTTTTTAACATTTCTTTCATAATTCAAACTCCATTCTCTTAATAAAATAAATTTTTTCAATTTTGTCATCAAATATGACAGGATTATATTTTTTATATTGACTTAATTTTTCTTTGTTTAATTTTTTTATAATTGAACAAATTTTTTTCTTGCTATATCCTGTTAATAATTGAAGATCTTTAACTGTATAATATTCCATAGCACCATTCCTTTCATGATTTAATTTTATCACGAACAAATATTCGTGTCAATATATTTTTATAAAAAAACGAAAATTTGTTTGACAAATGTAAAATTATATGTTAAGATGTTGATAGAAAGTTAAAAGGAGGTAATTAACTTGGAAAAATTAACTAATCAACAAGAAAAAATGTTAGATATAATTAAAAAATATGTTGTTAATCACGGATATGCACCAACAGTCAGAGAATTATGCCAAGAAATGAACTTATCAAGTACAGCCACTGTTCAAGTTCATTTAAATAACTTAGAAAAAAAAGGATATATTAAAAAGGAAGAAAGCAAAAACAGAACTATTGAAATTTTAGTTGATAATGAATATAAAATTAAAAATGAATTAATTACTGAAGTACCACTACTAGGTAAAATTACAGCAGGCAACCCTATTGAAGCAATTGAAAGACCGGATGAATACTTTAGTTTGCCATCATATTTAATACCAAAAAACAAAGATGTATTTACATTATTAGTAAGTGGTGAAAGTATGATTAATGCTGGTATTTTAGATGGTGATATTGTTATTGTTGAAAGAAAAAATACTGCTAATAATGGAGAAATAGTTGTAGCAATGACTGATGAAAATGAAGTTACATTAAAAACATTTTATAAAGAAAAAGATCATTTTAGATTACAACCTGAAAATGATACTATGGAACCTTTTATTATGAATAATGTTACTATTTTAGGTAAAGCTATTGGATTATATAGAAAAATATAAAATCATTATTGACTAATTAATATTTTTAAATTTATTGCATATAATAGATATGTAATAATACAAGGTTATATGTCATTAACTTGACTTTTATTAAAAACTATAGTATTATTATATTACCGGAGAGAAATTCTCGTCAGGTCGATAGTTAGGATACGATTTATTAATTAAGCGTACTGTATTGTACGTCGCCCTAACTGGGAAAAAGTCACATTAGTGACTTTTTTTCTTTATTATGGAAGAACTATTTTAAAATCAACAATTTTTGATAATGATTCATGAATTTCATTTTCATTTTCTATAGCAATTCTTCTAATTGTTCCAGCCAACAAATCCGCAGCTTGAACGACATAACTTTTTCCAGAATCTTGATAAGTCACTTTTACTTCCAAATCTGAAAAAACAATAGGATTTATTCTAGTAGAGTAATTATAATTACATATTCCATATTTTAATTCTTCAACTAATCCATCGTGCAAATTGTAATATCCATTACTTTTTGTACTTTGTTGATCGATATTAACAATTAAACGTATTGGTTTAGTTGGGTCAATACTGCTACATTTTATTAAATTTTTAATTATTTCTTTTATCATTCTTCTAATTGAATAATCTAGAAATCTACCTTTTGCTGCTTTACTTTCCTTAATATGTTCATACACATAATCATTTTTTATTACCAAAGCAACTACATAATATTTTTTTATATAGTTCATTACTCTTCTTTTATCAGATTTTTTTATATTAGTATTTTTAATTTCAGGGCAATTATTTTGACATAGATCTCTAGAATTGCAATAATTGCATTTTATATCATTAATAATACTTCTATATTGAGTAATAAATTTATCTTTTTCCTTTTTTGATAAAAAAACTAAGCCTCCATAAACACTTATATGTTCTTTCGAAGTTAGTTTTCCGGAATCATCTAAATTAATATATATTTCTTGTATTTTATTCATCTAAACTCCCCCTTTAATTGTTTAATAATATTATACCATTTTATAAGTCAATTAAGTTATAAAACAAATTAAAATCAGGATTTTATTCCTGATTTTTTTCTAACTTAACTAAAACTTCTCTAGGTTTAGAACCATTAGAAGGACCAATTATTCCTCTTTCCTCTAATAAATCAATTGCCCTAGCAGCTCTATTATATCCTAATCTAAATCTTCTTTGTAATAACGAAGCACTTGCTTTTCCTTGTGTTACAACAAATTCAACAATTTCATTATATAAAGGCTCTTCCATTGCATCTTCAGTCATTGTTGTAGCTCCTTTAACATCTTCAGAAGCAACTGTTAAAGATTCATCATATCTTGCTTTTTGTTGTGAAATAGTATAATCTGCTACTGCTTTAATTTCTTCATCAGATATAAATGTACCTTGAACTCTTATTGGAACATTTTCTCCTTGTGGTAAAAATAACATATCACCTTTACCCAATAGTTTTTCGGCTCCAGTCATATCTAAAATTGTTCTTGAGTCAATACTTGAAGATACAGCAAATGAAATACGAGATGGAATATTAGCTTTTACAACACCAGTAATTACATCAGTAGATGGTCTTTGGGTTGCTACTATCAAATGAATTCCTGCAGCTCTTGCCATTTGTGTTATTCTCATAATGGATTCTTCAACTTCTTTAGCAGCTACTAACATTAAATCTGCTAATTCGTCAATTATTACTACGATATATGGTAGTTTTTTAATATCACCATTAGTATTTTTTTTCTCTAAATAAGCATTGTAACCTGCTATATTTTTAGTTCCGGATTGCTCGAACAAATCATATCGATGTTCCATTTCTGTAACTATTTTTTTTAGCACTATATTAGCTTTTTTAGGATCAGTTACAACAGGTGTTAATAAATGTGGTACTCCATTATACATTGATAATTCAACTTTTTTAGGATCGACTAATACTAATTTAACTTCATCAGGTTTAGCCCTCATCAATATTGATATCAACATACTATTAATACAAACAGATTTACCAGATCCAGTAGAACCTGCTACTAATAAATGTGGTGTCTTATTTATTTCACAATAAATAGGTTTACCCATAATATCTTTACCTAAAGTTACTAATAATTTAGAATCTTCCATTCCTTTAGGAACACTTTCTAATATTTCTCTTACACTTACCATTGTAACAGTTTTGTTTGGTATTTCAACACCAACTGTTTTTTTACCAGGAATAGGTGCTTGAATATGAACACTTTTAGCAGCTAGTGCCAAAGCAATTTCTTTATCTAAACTTACTATTCTGCTTAATTTAGTTCCAGCTTTGATATCTAATTCATATTGTGTTACAGCAGGTCCAATATTAATTGCTACAACTTTGGCTTCAATACCAAAATCACGAAATACAGTTTGTAATATATCTACAGTATCTTTAATTGCATCTTGATTCTCTTTATTATTTTTCTTAGTAGGTTTTGAAAGTAAACTTATAGGTGGATATTTATAATTTATATTTGTATCTCCCACTTCTTTTATTTCATCTAACTCAATTGTTTCAATATCATCTTTTTTAACTTCTTCATTTTGAATTATCTCATCCATACTAGAAATTACAATTTTATCATCTTTTTCGTATTCATCTTCAACTTTTTTAATATGTTCTTTATCTTTTGTTTTGTGAGCTAAATTAACTGTTCCTTGAACTGTTTTCTTAACACCTTTTTCTAAAGATTTAATGACATCATATATAGTAATACCGGTAAATAAAATAAAACCACATATTATTAAAGCGACACTGACCACATTTGCACCTTGTAATGATACTAATTTTACCATAGATACACTAAGTATAGCTCCTATCATTCCGCCACCTTGAATATCCATAGTACCATCAATAAAATAATTTAAATTATTAAGCGTTTCTTCAATAACTGTTCCATAACTTATAGTATCATTAACAGCTAATTGTTTTATATAACCTAAATGAAACAAACATAATACACCTAAAACAATTATATATAATCCAATTAATTTTGAAGTTAGCAAATCAGGTTTAGTTCTTTTTACAATCATAAATCCACCAATAATACCTACTATTATTAATAAAACTGACCATAAAACTCCAACTAAGAATCCTGAAAAACCAACTATAATATTAGCTAGTAATCCAAATCTACAGCAACCTATTATAGCTGCTAAAATAAGTAATATTCCATATATTTCAACTTTAGCATTATTATCTTTCTTTACTTCTTTTCTTACCTTTTTCTTAGTCATTTAACTTCACCTTCTACATTAAAATTATATCACATTTAAACAAAAAAAGGAATTATTTTTCTAATTCCTCTTCAATTCTTAACAATTGATTATATTTACATACTCTATCAGTTCTTGATAATGAACCGGTTTTTATTTGACCCAAATTAAGACCTACAGCTAAATCTGCAATTATCGTATCTTCTGTTTCGCCACTTCTATGTGAGATGATTGTTTTATAGCCATTCTTTTTAGCAAATTCAATTGTTTCTAATGTTTCAGTAATAGTTCCAATTTGATTAACTTTTAATAATATCGCATTCCCTGCTTTATGTTCGATGCCATATTTTAAATATTTTTTGTTTGTTACAAATAAATCATCACCCACTAATTGAATTTTATTACCCAATTTATTAGTTATCAATTTAAATCCTTCCCAATCATTTTCATCTACTGGATCTTCAATCGAAATAATCGGATAGTTAGAACATAATTCTTGATAAAATTCAATTAATTCGTTTGTATTTAATTTTTTATTTTCTCCTTTTAAATTATACATTCCATCTTCATATAATACACTAGCCGCAATATCTAGTGCGATGTTAACATCGACGCCAGGTGTATAATTAGCTCTTTTGATTGCTTCAACTATAATATCTAAAGCTTCTTTGTTGCTTTTTAAATTAGGGGCAAATCCTCCTTCATCGCCAACATTAGTATTATATCCTTTTTCTTTTAATACTTGTTTTAATGTATGGAAAACTTCTGATCCGATTCTTAATCGTTCTTTAAATGTATAATCATTAGGTATAATCATAAATTCTTGAAAATCTAAATTGTTATCGGCATGAACACCGCCATTTAAAATATTCATCATTGGTATCGGTAAAATTGTCCCATCACCAACATATCGATATAGTGGTTTACCACTTGCAAGACTAGCTGCTTTTAAGGTAGCCATAGAAACACCTAATATAGCATTAGCACCTAATTTACTTTTATTTTCTGTTCCATCTAATTCTATTAAAGTTTTATCAATTAATTTTTGATTCATAGCATCCATACTAATTAGTTTTTCTCTTATAATTGTATTAACATTATTAACAGCTTTTAAAACACCTTTACCATTATATTTTGAATCATTATCTCTTAATTCTAAGGCTTCGCGACTGCCAGTGGAAACACCACTTGGAACAATTGCTCTACCTAAAATTCCATTTTCTAAAATAACATCAACTTCGACAGTTGGATTACCCCTTGAATCTAATACTTCTCTAGCTTTTATGTTTTGTATTTTCATATTTTCCCTTTCTAATTATTATATAAACCTTTAATATTAGTTTCGGCTAAAATATGATTTTTTATACTTTCTTTTAATTCTTTATAAGTAAAACCATCTTTTAAATCAAGTAAACAATCTAAAGCATAAATAGTTATATCATAATAGTGTGGTCGATCAGGTGGAGCCATACCACCATAATTATTTCTATTAAAATCATTCTTTCCTTCAATAAAGTCATGTTTATTTAAACTAGCATTTTCTTCTAAATATGGTTTGGTAATATTAGCAACTAACCAATGAACAAAATCATAACCGCATACTTCTATTGCATCAAAATCTTCAATTATAACTGCAAAAGAAATAGTATTTTTAGGATAATCTATAAATTCTAAAGGTATAGATAATTCCATATTTCCTCTTTTACCATATTTATCTAAAATAACACCATCTATAATTCCTGAACTTTTTATTTTCATTTTAAGCCATTAACTACTTTCTTAAACTCGTTTCCTCTATCTTCAAATTTCGCATATTGATCCCAAGAAGCACAAGCAGGACTTAATAAAATAACACTGTTATCAATTGATAATTCATAAGCTTTTTTAATAGATTCCTCTAAATTATCTTTTTTATAACATTCTATATTATTTTTATTACAAAAATCTAATATTCTATCTTTAGTTTCACCATAACATACAACTGCTTTAACATTTTTCATATGCGGTAATAATTCATCAAAAGAATGTCCTCTATCTAATCCACCTAATAATAAATATGTTGGCTTATTAAATGAATCTAAGGCAATATTAGTTGACACAACATTTGTTGCTTTTGAATCATTATAAAATTCTCTTGTATTTAATGTTCTTACATATTCTAATCTATGTTCTACACCAGAAAAGATAGTTAATACTTTTTTTATTATTTCATTTGAAACATTAAATTGTTTAGCTACAATAACCGCGCACATAATATTTTCATAATTATGATTACCTTTTAATTTTATTTCATCTAATTTAATAATTTCTTCTTTATAGTAAATTGCATTATTTTTAATACAAGCATCACATTCTTTATAAGCTGAAAAATATATTTTATTTGATTTTATATCTTTTGTATTATTTATTACATCTTGGTTATTACCATTTAATATTGCAATATCATTACTATCATGATATTTAAATATTCTTACTTTATTTTTAATATAATTTTCATAAGTTCCAAAATGATCTAAATGAGTTGGGGACAAATTAGTCATAACACCAATATCAATTTTAAAATCTTTAAAATCATGCATTTGATGTCCTGAAACTTCTAAAACTAAAATATCATTTTCTTTGACACTTTCTAACAAAGAACACATAGGATAACCTATATTTCCACCCAAATGAACAGGTAATCCTGCTTCTTTTAATATATTATAAGTTAATGTAGTTGTTGTTGTTTTACCATTACTTCCTGTAATACCTACTATTTTTACATTTTTAGGTAAATAATGATAAGCTACTTCTAATTCGTTTATAACAGGAATATTTAAATCATTTGCTTTTAAACAAACTGGATGATCTAATTTAATTCCAGGATTCTTAACAACATAACTAAAACTATCATCTAACAAATCAACTGGTTTATCAGTTATTATTAAATTAACTCCCAACTCTTTTAATTCTTTTACTTTTTCTTCATCTTGTTCTTTCATATCAGTAATAACAATATCACAATTATGTTTAGCTAAAACCTTAGCTACTTCATAACCAGATCTTGCCATTCCTAATATAAATATTTTTTTATTATCATACATTTTTATCACCTATTACATTATATCATTTTTTTATAAAAAAAGAAAAAATTGTAATATTTTATACAATTTTTTATAAATTATTTAATTTTTCTTTTACTAATTTGTTAACTAATGACATATCAGCTTTACCTTTTAATAAAGGAGAAATCTTACCCATAATTTTTCCTGTATCAGCTTGACTTGTTGGATTTACTTCATTAAACACTTCATCAATAACTTTATTAATTTCTTCTTCACCCATCATAGCAGGCATATATTTTTCTAGAATACTTATTTCTTTTTCTGTTTGTTTAATTAAATCAGTTCTACCACTTTTTTCTAAATCACCGATAGTTTCTTTCCTTGTTTTAATTTGCTTAGCTATTACAGCTACTACTTCATCATCTGTTAAATCTCTTTTTTTATTAATTTCCTCTAATTGAATAGCTCCTTTAACCATTCTAACAACATTTAATAAATCCTTATTTTGATTTTTCATTGCATTTTTTAAATCAATCATTATTTTTTCTTTCATATATTATCCCTTTCTTATATTAAAAAAGCCCAAAGGCTTAATTATAATTTCTTTCACGACGACGACTATTTTTAATAGCTTCTTTTTTAGCTTCTCTTCTTCTTTCTCCTGGTTTACTATAGTGTTCTCTTTTTCTTACTTCTTTTAGGAGGCCATCTTTAACATTTTTTTGTTTAAACATTTTTAATGCACCATCAACATTACCATTTTTAACTACAACTTTTGACATATGATCCCTCCTTCCACACAACTACTTGAGATTATATCACTTTTTTCTTTATTTTACAATAGTTTTTTATTAAAAATAAAGAAAAAGAATGATTTTCACCATTCTTTTATACTGGACAAGAAGTTAAACATCTAATAGAAGAACCTATTAAATTACCAAACTTAAATATTATTTCTACACATATAGGAAATAGAGGTAATAAACAAATTACTATAACAGCTAATATAATTTGTTTATAATGATTTCTTATTATACTGGACACATTGAACCTGATATTGCTCTTCTAATAGCGCTTCCTAAACTTCTTCCTACGTCCATTATGGAATTAATTCCTTTATATATTGAACTTAATAAACTACCTGTAATATTTATTCCACCTACTATTTGTAATAATTCTTCTTTTTCTAACATATTTCACCTCCTAATTACATTTAAGTGGTCTTATATAACCATCAATAACACCGATTAAAAATATAACACCAGCTCCTATTAATAAACCTAAACCTAATCCACCACCATATATTTTTTGTAATTCTTTAGTTTCTAACTTTTCCATTTCTTTATTCCTTTCTTTAATTCTTGATAAATCGTTGTTTTATTATTTTTTAAAACTATGTCAATAATATTATTTTCAATCTTATATTCATCTTTCAAATCAAAATCTAATATTACTTGATAACATGTTTTATTATCTATAATAAAATACTCTTCACTTATTGAAACAATTTCAAAACTATAATCACTATTATCCACTAATAAATTACTTTTAGATAATTCATTTACTTTGTCTTTAGGAACATAAATAATTGTATAAAATGAATCATCTATTTTTTTAATATATCCAAAATATGATTGATATGAATAATACTCATATTTTAAAGAAATAATTATAAATATAATAAAACTTATAATTAATAATATTATCCATAAAAAGATTGATAATGATGTTTTTTTATTTATAATATAAGAGAAGTTATTATATATTTTTGGATAAATCATCAATTATTTTTCCTTTCTCTATTTTTATAACTTGATTAAATAAATCAATATTATCTAATCTATGCGATATAAAAATTATTGTTTTATTTTGATATTCTTTTAATATATTTTTTATAATTATTCTTTCCATATTTGTATCAACTTGACTTAATCCCTCATCAATTATTAAAATATCAAAAGAATTAGCTAAAGCACGACTTAAAATAATTCTTTGTTTCTCACCACCCGATAAATTAAAACCATTTTCTTCAATTAAAGTTTTATAACCTAATTGTGTTTTTTTTACTATTTCATCAACCAAACATATTTTAGATACCTTATAAATATCGTTACCTATATTATTTTCTATAGTATCAGAAAATAAAATTTCATTTTGTGACACATAAACAATATTATTTAGTTTATAATCGTTAATATCAATACCATTAATATATACTTTATCTCTTTTAACTTCATAATTTTGTTTTAATATTTTAAATAAAGTACTTTTCCCACTACCACTACTTCCTAATACCATAACTTTACTTTTATTTTTGATTTTTAAATTAATATTAGATAAAACATTATTTATATCATCAAAACTATAACTTAAATTTTTAAATTCAATGTCCCCTACAACAGAGTTAATTTGATAATTATTTTTTTTATAATATAAATATAATATTTTTTTAATAGATATTTTAGCTTGCCTCAAATTATTGTCTAAATCAATAATGTTTCTAATTGGACTTAAAAAATAAATAAGCAAAGAATTAAATGATAGTAATGAACCTAAAGTTATAGTCTTATCTATAACTAAAAATATTCCAATTAATATAATTACAATAAAACCTATATTATTTATTAATTCTTTTAGTAAGTATTGATAATTATAACAATTATCTAATTCTTTTATTTTATTAGAATAAGTAGCATATTTATCTTCAAAATTATGAATAATTTTATTTTCTATATTACATCCTTTTATTGTTTCATAACCATTAATAGATTCAACCATATATGAAGTAACAGATGCTTTATTTAATGTTGCATCATCAATTAAATCATTAAATTTATTTCTAAATATAACAATTATAAATAAATATAAAAGCATAATAATTAAACTTACAAAAAACAAAGTATCACTTAACATATACATAATTATTAAAGATAAAATAGTTAAAGGTAAATCAATAAATAAACTTAAAGCAACTTTAGAAATAACTTCTCTTACTGCTTCTAAATCGTTTATTTTTGATATTATTTCACCAGTTGTATTATTTTTATAGTAACGATAAGGAAGGGTTATAATTTGTTTAAAAGAATTAAAAGTAAGATTGAAATCAACTTTTTGATTAATTAAAATTAAGATTTTATTTCTAAAAAAATCTGATATTATTTTAAGAATATAAATAATTAAAAATATTATAAAAATAAGTATAATTTTTTGTTTAGAAAACATAATATTATCAATCATATATTGCATATAAAACGATGAGATAATAGAAAATATTGTAATAAAAATAGATATAATAACAACTTGAACCAATTGATTTGTTGAGGATTTTATTATTTCTTGAAAAAATTTTATACATGAGTTATTAGGGGTATTTATTATTTTTTTTATAGGGTATAAATAAATGAGAATATTATTGAATATTTTATTAAATTCTTCATATGAACAATATTTATGTTTTCCAATTGGATCGTTAATTAATAATTTTTTCTTTTTTAAATCTATTTTTTCAATTACAACATAATGATTGTAGGAGTTATTTATAATTACATGAGCAATACATGGAAGTATTACATTTTCTTTTTTTAAATCATTTAAATTACATCTAATACCATAACTTTCAAATCCTAGTTTTTTACTTGCCTCAATTAAATGATAAGCAGTTGTTCCAGATTTATCAGTTTTACACATTTCTTTTAAATCATTTATATCAACATAACCTTTATAATATTTAATTATATTAAGTAAACAACTTGGACCACAATCCTTAAAACCTTCTTGCTTAATTCTTTTAAACACTTTTTTACCTCCCTACTAGTTATATTAGCCAAAACTATATCGAATTCCTGCAAGAAATGAAAAAAAATTGCATTTTATTGCAATTTTTTTACTTTTTTAATTTTTTGTTAATTTTTTAAACTTTCAATTTGTTCTTTAGCTAATTTAGTTACTTTACTTATTATTTCTAAATCCATATTTAATTCTAACATTTCTTTTGCCACATCTATTTTAGTCTGTTTGATTCCTTCTTGTTTGCCTTGAGATAATCCTTGTTCTTTTCCTTGAGTTAGTCCTTTTTCATACATTACTTCTTCATATTGTTTCTGTTCTTCTTCACGACTTATCCAATCCACTACAAACTCATCCTTGTTAGCTTTTATTACTTCTTCTTTAAAATTACTCACTATCTCACTCTTTTCTGATAATTCTTCTAATCCTTGCTTACCCAAATCTAACATTATTAATGCTTCTTCACCTTTGGTAAACTTCTTATCATTATTATAATAGTTTTTTATATATTTGTCTATACCTACATTATATATTTTTATATAATCAGTTAACTCTATTTTGTTTATTCTATCATATAATGTGTATATACTTTTTTCATATTTACTATTATAAAAATTTAAATTTACTTGAATTATCGAATGACCTACTTTGTATTTGTTTCCTCTTTCCGTATTTTCACTTGCTAACTTAAAAACATAATGAAGATTTCTTATTTTTATTTCTTCACTATAATTAGTATTTAATTCAACATTGATTATCTCACCTTTTGTTTTTACTAATAAATCTAATCTTTGACCACGTATTTTATAATAATCTTGAATTAAATTAGGATTTAGTATTTGTAAATCTTCAATTTTTTTATCTATGATTGGTTCCAAAATAGCTATTAAAAATTCTTTTTTAACAGCAGCATACATGAAAACTGGTTCATGTCTTGCAGTGTAAAATTTTTTTATTTAAATCACCTCCTATTAGTTTTATTAGCCAAAAGTGTGGTGATTTCCTGCATGATTTTAAAAAAAATTGCTTTTTTCAGCAATTTTTAAAATCCTCTATTTCTTAAGAATGATGGAACGTCAGCATCATCTGAATCATCATCATCGTTATTATTATAAGCTGTTGTTTGATAAGAATGAAGAGCAGGTTTTTCTTCTTCAAAACCAGTTGCAATAACAGTTACAATTAATTCATCATTTAAATTTTCATTGATAACTGCCCCAAATATTGTATTAATATCAGTATTAGCATTTTGTCTTATAACTTCAGCAGCTTCTTCTACTTCGAATAAAGTTAAATTAGCACCACCTGTTACATTTATAATTGCATCAGTAGCTCCACTTATACCTGTTTCCAATAATGGACTAGATACAGCTTGTAAAGCAGCTTCTTTAGCTCTATCTTCACCAACACCCATACCAATACCAATTAAGGCATTTCCTCTTTTTTCCATAACTGCTTTAACATCGGCAAAATCCAAGTTGATTAACCCTGCTACAGCAATTAAGTCACTTATTGATTGAACACCTCTTCTTAATACATTATCAACTTCTTTAAATGAATCTAATAAAGGTGTAGTTTTATCTATTATTTCTCTTAATCTATCATTAGGTATAACAATCAAAGTATCAACATGTTTCTTTAATTCTTCTAAGCCTGAAATAGCTTGTTGCATTCTTTTTCTACCTTCAAAACTAAATGGTTTAGTAACTATACCTACAGTTAATGCTCCTAAACTTTGAGCAATATCAGCAATAACAGGTGCAGCACCAGTACCAGTTCCTCCACCCATACCGCAAGTAACAAATACCATATCTGCTCCTTTTAAAGCTTCTTCGATATCGTTTTTGCTTTCTAAAGCAGCTTCTTTTCCTATTTGCGGATTTGCACCTGCACCTAATCCATTAGTCAAATCTGTACCAATTTGTATTTTAACAGGTGCTTTTGATTTATTTAAAACTTGTAAGTCTGTATTAGCGACAATAAAGTCAACACCTTGTACTCCTGATTCTATCATACGGTTTACAGCGTTATTACCACCGCCACCAACACCGATTACTTTTATATTAGCTAATTGATCCATTTCTAATCCAAACATGTATATCCTCCCTTATTCGCCAAAGAAATATCCAAATATTTTACCTAACATAGAATCATTTGTATTCTTTCTAGGTGTTGATAAAATTTCC
Organism: uncultured Bacilli bacterium; assembly: GCA_944359055.1. Classification (GTDB taxonomy): domain Bacteria; phylum Bacillota_I; class Bacilli_A; order RF39; family UBA660; genus Faecisoma. Next base: position 21,383 of record CALVSO010000015.1, read on the forward strand.
ATTTCATCATTTGTTATCATTGAATAATCTTTTCCTTTTAATTTAAGTTTATTTACAAAATATATAATATTACCAATAGCTGATGAAAATTTATTGTTTCTTAAACCAATTAAATTAACACTTCCTATTATAGCACATTTTCCTAATTTTTCTCTACAAAATTGTTGAAAATTATTCATATTAGTAATACCACCTGTAATATATATAATTTCAGGTTTATGTGAAGTTAATTTATTTATTTCTTGATTAGCTAAAGTTAATATTTCATCTAATCTTGAAATTACAATTTCACTTAATTCATATTGATTTATATTTATAGCTTGTCCATCTTTGCATTTTACTTCTTTTGTTTCGTTTAAAGATGCACTAGTACGAGTAGCTGATGAAAATTTTTCTTTTAACATTTTAGCTGTTTCTAAATCAACTTTATACATATATGAGATATCATGATCAACACTTTTACTTCCCATATTTATAATACTATGTCTTACAATAATACCTTTGTTATATAATGAAACTTCTGTTTTTTCAGCTCCAATATTTATAACCGCACTTACACATTTTTCTAATCTTTCATCCATAAAAGTATTAATATCTCCAATACAACCTAAAGAAATATCAATAACTTCAATTCCAATACTATTTAATAAATTAATAACTGAATAAATATTTTTTTTAGGAGTTGTAACCATAATTGCTCTTGATTTTAAATCTTGACAAGATTTTCCTAAAGGGAAATTAGTTACTTCATTATCTGTAGCAAAGTCAATTGGAATAATTGTTACCATTTCTTTTGTAGGATCATTTTCTTTCATAGCATTTTGTAGTACTTTTATGATATCATTTCCTTTAACAACTTCATTAACTTTAACTTCACCTTTAATCATATTAAATTCAGCAAAATAACTTGGAATAATTGCAATTACTTTTTTTATTTTGAAGCCTAACATTGTTTCTAATTCATCAAAACCTTTTTTTATACAACTTTTAGCTTCATTTATATCTGTAATTAATCCCTTTTTTATTCCTTTTGATTTTATAGTAGAAGTCGCCAAAAGATTATATCTATTTTGATATAATTCACATACAATAATCTTAATACTATCTGATCCAATATCAATACAAGTATATATATGTCGCATGCACTCACCTACTATCATTAATTATACAATATTTTTTTCAAAAAGAAAAGATTATTATTCAATAATTTCAAAATTATTGCCATAATCTAAATATAATATACCATTTTTATTTGGTAATTCTGCAATAATTGATATATATTTATTTAATTTATTAAAAGTACTAATATTAACATAAACATAATTTCCATCCGTCATCGTAAGTAAAAAACGATTATCATCAACATCATTAGGTGAAAATTGAATCTCAGATATTCTTTTTAAAATATTTTCATCTAAATTAGCCATTTCATTTATAAAAGCATCATAATAATTATCTGTAATATAATTTATAACCGTCGGAACAACAAATTTTTCATCAGTTTCCCTGCCATCAGTTAAAATAGTTTTTTTAGATGATTCATAATAAAATAAAGGTCTATTTTCAACTACATCAATATAAACTTTAGTTAATCCTTTTTTATAAACTTTCACATCTTTTATATAAATGTTATTTTTTAATCTATCTTCAATTTGAACACTTAAATTTTTTAAAGTTTCAGGATAATCACTAATACCTGCCATTTCAATTATTTCTTGATCGGTTAAGAAACTATTATTCAATATATATATATTTGATATTTTTAAATTAAAAAGAAAAGTAAAAGAAATTACTATAAAAATTACAATAACTAAAAATATTAAAATTCGATCATATCTAATTTTTCTTTTTTTCTTTTTACTTTTCATAATTACCTCTAATCTACAAATTCTTGTTCTACTATTAAATCTATATTATATTTTTCTTTTACTTTTTCTTTTATTTCATTAATTAAATTTTTTACATCACTTGCTTTAGCATTACCTTTATTAATAATAAAATTAGCATGTTTTTCTGAAACGTATGCTCCACCAATATTTTTACCTTTATATCCTAATTCTTCAATTAACCTTCCAGCATAATCATTTTCAGGATTCCTAAATACACTTCCAGCTGAAGGATATTCTAAAGGTTGTGTTAATAATCTTCTTTGCTTTCTATCAGCAATAACATCCATTATTGCTTTAGCATCACCTTTTCGTAAAACTATTTTTGCTTCAACACAAATTAAATCTGTATGTCTTTGTAAATAACTACTACGATAGTGAAAATCTAAATCTTTATTGTAAAGTGTTTTAATATTTAAATTTTCATCTATTACTTTAACTTCACTTACAATATAACCCATATCAGATTTATAAGCTCCAGCATTCATAAAAACAGCTCCACCAACAGTACCTGGAATGCCTGCTGCAAATTCTAAACCAGCTAATCCTAGTTTAGCTACTTTCATACATAATTTAGGTAAATTGTATCCTGCTCCTACTGTAATTACTGTATCATTTATTTCTAAATTATCAAACTCAGTTAGTTTAATTAATACTCCTTCATAAGTTTCATCAGAAAAAATCAAATTAGAACCATTTCCTAATACTTTATGTTTAATATTATTTTCTTTTAAAAACTTCAATAATTTAATCAAATCTTTTAAGTTGTCAGGATAAACAATTGCTAAAGCGTTACCTCCAACTTTGTAAGTGGTATAATTACTCATCTTAGGTTCGACTATAACTTTACCAACTTTCAATTTTTTTAATTTTTCAATCATTATTTTACTTCCTATCTATTATTTTTTTTAAATTTTCATATATAATAGTTGCACTATTGTTAACTTGTAATTTTTCTAAATTATGTTTCATTTTTAATAGTTTATTTTCATCATTTATTAAATTATCAATAGTTCTAACAATTATATCTCCCTTTAAATCCTTTTCTTCAATCATAATAGCAGAGTCATTATTTACTAAATCTAAAGCATTTTTATATTGATGATTATTTGGTACATAAGGGCTTGGAATAATTATACTAGGTATTTTTAAAGCAATTATTTCACTTAATGTACTAGCCCCTGCTCTTGTAACCATAATATCAGTTTTTTTCATTACTCTTTTCATATTTTCAATATAAGGAACTACTTTTATATTTCTAGGGAAATTTATTTTTTTTATTTTTTCATAATCATCCTTACCAGTAACAAATAATATTTCATATTCCTTATTATTAAATAATGACATTGTTTTTATTAGAAAATCATTTACTGTTGAAGCACCTAATGATCCCATAACAAACAATACTAATTTCTTATTTTCACTTAAATTAAATTCTTTTTTATCACATGCTTTTACATTTTTAGCATCTTCACTACAAGGATTACCCGTTAAAACAGTTTTGCCTTTAGGAAAATATTCTTTACTTGATTTGAATGATATACCTATTAAATCAGCATAGTTACTTAAATATAAATTAGCTTTCCCTGGAATACTATTTTGTTCATGAATAAATGTTTTGTATCCTAATTTTTTAGCCGTTTTTATGACTGGTACAGTAACGTATCCTCCAACACCAATTACTATATCAGGATCAAAATCTTTAATTATTTTTTTGCAATCTTTATTTGCTTTCAATAAACATTTTACTGTTTTTACATTTTTTAATAAATGTTTTCTATTAAATCCATATATTTCAATTTGTTTAAAAGGAATATTATATTTAGGTATTATATCTTTTTCCATTCTATTATGAGTACCTATATATAAAAATTCACTATTAGGTTCACTTTTCTTTATTTTATTTATGATAGCTAAAGCAGGATAAATATGTCCACCTGTTCCTCCTGCACTTACAATAACTTTCATATTTCACTTCCTTATTTTCATTATACCATAATTATATGATTTTTAAAATATTAAAATGTTACATTAATAGACAAAAAAACTGAAATAAATCAGTTATTTGACTAATACTGCACGAGTGGAATTGTAGGAATTGTCAATACCTGAAATCCATCCAAAATAAAATATACCTGCTCCAGATTCGTAAATATAAAGACCTCCACGACCAAACCAAGAATCACTAGAATATGGAAAAGTTGTATAATCACTATACCAACCACATGAAGTACTTTCAGATATTTTTAATATTTCTTTAGTTGCATCCCCTAATTTCCCTCGACTATATGTGGTATTTGATGTACTATATGTATAACTATCATAATATTTTGTATCTGGTACTTCACTAAATCCAGCACTACTTGAATAGAATGTGCCACTATTATTTACCATATTTCCCATTACATATTCCCAAGCTCCACCTGACATATCATATATGCCATAAATATTTCCTGTAGTAGATTGAGCAACATTTGTTTTATAAGCATTAGATGTTCCACCACCTGTATAATAACTATCATTTGAATTAATTGCTACTTCTGTGCAAGTTCCATTAAAACATGTTCCATATTTACTATGGGATAAATATGCTACTGCTCCCCATTCCATATTTTTCATCATATGACTATCACCACTTATTGAATATTTTGTACTCATATTTTGTATTGATGTAAAAAATGAAGAGATATTTGTGTTCCTTAAACTACTTACATTTGGCTTTATTTCTATTTTATCTGTACTTCCACTTACTTCAAATTTTCCTACCCAAAAGCCTGTTAATTCTTGATTTCCAAATGTAAATGCTGGATGAGTGTATGTACTTTTTCCATTTATTATACCTCCATTAGTATTATCTGTACATACTTCACTGCTATCTCCACTTCCACTTACCGCGTCGATACATTTTACTGTTCCACTACTATTTGTTCCACTTTCAAATTTTATTTGAATTTCTTGTTCATTTACGCTTTCATTATTTCCATTAAATATTGTATATGTATATCTTGGTATCCAAACATACCATAACGCTATTTCATCTTCACTTATTGGATCTCCTACATTTTTAGTAATATTATCATTTAACACTACTGCATTGGCCCATTCTTTTGTATCATAATCATACCATTCTTCATATATATCAGCATATTTCCAATTACTTCCATCATAATATACTGGTATCATATTATTTAATAGTTCTGGACTATTCGCCCCGCTATTATCTTTATAAGTTACTTTCGATACTTCACATCCATCTGATTCTAAAGTCATACTTCCATTTGAACATAACACATATCTATTATTATTACTAATAACAATTAAATTAGTTAATTTTCCATTTGAATAAGTATTTGATTCTATTGTCACATTACCTAAATTTACCATTTTACTTATTTCTTCAGTTGTAAATGAAGTTTTACTTGAACAATCAACATCTTCACTATCTAATGTTCCCATTTGTTTTTTCATTTCTATTGATGCACAATAATTATTTATACTACTATATATCATATTTGATTCAGATAATCCTGCACTTTTTTTTGCATCATCAATTACATCTAATATAATTGGTGTGGCGATTAAAGCTACGATTGCTAAAATAATTATTACTGCTAATAACTCAATTAACGTAAAGCCTTGATTTTTGACTTTACAATTAGTTAATTTTTTCATATTTTTTCCTACTTTCTATAGTTAATTATAAAATATTAAGTTGCATTAGTCAATAAAAAAAATTAGATTTTCATCTAATCTTATATCCATACACCCCATAGTATTGCTATTGCTGCTAATACAATTCCGAAAAACCAAAACATTTTAACTATATCTAATTCCTGCCAACCTAATTTTTCAAAATGATGATGTAAAGGTGTCATTAAAAATATTCTTTTACCTGTAAATCTAACTGAGGCTCTTTGAATAATACATACTAAAGTTTCAACTACAAATACACCAGCCACAACTATTAATGTTAATTCATGACTTGATACAATTGATACAGCAGCTAGTGTACCACCTAATGCTAAAGATCCAGTATCACCCATAAAGACTTTAGCAGGATATGTATTAAAGAAACAGAATGCTATTAATGCTCCTACTAATATGAAACAAAATACACCAATATCTTCACTACCTTCAATACCTAAAGACGCCCAAGCTATCATACCAAAAGCTAAAAATGCAATCGCTGATAAACCTCCAGCTAACCCATCTAAGCCATCTGTTAAATTAACAGCATTAGTAGTTGCTACTAACATTAATAATATAAGTAACCAATAAAACCAACCTAATGGAATAGTCAAATTAAATGTATATATTTCTAATACTGGTTCCCTACCACCTGCTCTAAACAAAATAAAGAATACAACAGCTATTAAAATTTGACCTATTAGTTTTTGTAATTCTGTTAAACCAAAATTATTATGTCTTCTAATAATTAAATAATCATCAATAAATCCTAATAAACCATAAGCTAAGAAAACAAATAAAACAATTCCTAAATTGTAAGTCATCTCTAATTTATTAGTTAAAAGTAATATAATAACTGATAACACAGTTGGAATTATAAATATTAAACCTCCCATAGTAGGAGTTCCTTCTTTATCTTTATGTTTAGATAAAAATATGCTTACAGTTTGTTTGATATTCATTTTTCTTAACAATGGTATTAAAATTACTCCAAATACAATTGATAATATAAACCCTATCATGAATGCTAGTACAGCTTTTGCTAAAATTAACACATAATCATCTCCACTTATATATTTTTTAGTACAATTTCCTTATCATCAAAATGATGTTTTACTCCATTTATAATTTGATAATTTTCATGCCCTTTTCCAAGTACTAATAGTATATCATTTTTTTCTAACATTTGTATACCCTTTATTATTGCTTTTTCACGATTTAAGATAATTTCATAATTAAATTTGTCAAGATTATGTAACATGTTACTAATAATATTATTAGGATTTTCATACCTTGGATTATCATTTGTAAAAATGACATAATCACTATTATCACAGGCAATTTTACTCATAATTGGTCTTTTAAAACTATCTCTATCCCCTCCGCAACCAATTACAGTTATTATTCTATTAAAATCTAATTCTTTAACTGAATCTAATATTTTATTAACTGCATCTGGTGTATGTGCATAATCTATTACAATCATATTATTATTATAATTTACAATATCCATTCTACCTGGAGGACATGTTAAGTCTTCTATTACTTTAGTATCTAATTTTAATTCAGTTAATAAAGCAATTACAACTAATAAATTATATATATTATGTTTCCCGATTAATTTAGTTTTATAAGTAATATTATTAACTTTAAAAGTTCTTTTTGTTAAATCTATATCACTTAATTTATAATCACCATTTAATCCATATGTTATTGTATTATCTCTAATAAAATAATCTTTATATTTATCATCACTATTAACTAATGTTTTAATTGTTACTTTATCAAATAATTTTTGTTTAGCTTTTATATAATTTTCTAAAGTTTTATGATAATCTAAATGATCTTGTGTTAAGTTAGAAAATATACCATATTGAAATTGTAATCCATCCAATCTATGCATATCTAAAGCGTGACTACTACATTCCATTACTACATACTCATAATTTTTATCTACACATTCTAATAATAGTTCATATATTTCTAATATATCAGGAGTTGTATTATTTAATACTTTAATTTTTTTATTTAAATAAAAGCCAATAGTTCCTATATAAGCACATTTTATACCTAATTTATTTAAAGCTTGGTATATCAAAAAACAAGTTGTTGTTTTGCCATTAGTTCCTGTCATACCAATTAATTTTAATTTTTTAATTTTATCATAATAGTTATCATATAAATAATTTACTAAATATTCATGTGTATCTTTTACTTTTATTGTTTCAGCTTCGTAATCACCATCTTCCACCACTACTTTACTAGCCCCATTTTTTATAGCAGCTAAAACATATTCATGACCATCATGAAATTTTTTTAAAGCAACAAATATGTCGCCTTTATTTACTTTTCTTGAATCATCTTTAATGTTCATTTAAATCACCTATTTTATTCTATTCAATTAAAGGAAAAATGTGGTAAAATATAGATGGTGAATGTAAATGAAAAAGATTTTATTACTTTTATTATTAATTCCATTTAAAATTAATGCATTAGAACAAGCAATAGTCGACATTAATGAATTAAATATATATGAAATACAAGAATATGTTGATCAAGGTTATTTAACTTATGAAAAAATAGTTAAATTATATTTAGATAGAATCAATGAATATAATGAACAATATAATGCTTTAATCACAATTAATGAAAATGCTATAGAAGAAGCTAAAAAATTAGATATAGAATATCAAGAAAAAGGAAGAAGAAGTTTAATATTTGGATTACCTGTTATCGTTAAAGATAATATTGATGTTAAAGGACTTCCAACAACTAATGGTACTAAAGCTTTATTAGATTCTTATCCTTATGAAAATAGTTATGCTGTCCAAAAATTAATTGATAATGGCGCAATTATAATCGGTAAAGCTAATATGGATGAATTTGCTTTCAACGCATCATATACTCATAGTAGTTTTGGTTATACTTATAATGCATTTAATACAAATTATTCATCATATGGATCATCAGGAGGAAGCGCTGTTTCAGTAGCAGCTAATTTAGCTGTCTATGCTCTAGGTACTGATACCGGTAGTTCAATTAGAGTTCCTAGTAGTGCTAATGGTGTTGTAGGCTTAAGACCATCATTTGATTTAATAAATACTAGTGGTGTAATTAAATTTGAAGAAACAAGAGATGTTGTTGGTGTTATAACTAAATATGCAAGTGATAACGCTATAGTATTAGATATTTTAGATGATAAAGATATTAAATATGAAGATTATTTAAATAAAGATTTAAAAAGTATTAAAATTGCTGTCGTATCTGGATTTATGAATTCAAATACTAATAGTACTAGTATTACTTATGGTAAAACTGATCAATTTATTTATGATATGATGAATGAGGCAATTGATAAATTAAAAGAATTAGGAGCTGAAATAACTTATATAGATAGCTTTTCATTAACTTATAAATTTGATGCTACAACAATGTGTTATAACTTTAATGAATATTTAAAAGGAACATCGAGTAAAATAAAAAGTTTAGATGATTTAATTAAAAATGGTGGTTATACTCAGTATATTGAAGGATATAATGGATATTATTGTAATAATGATTATAAACTAACTGATAGTTATAAAAATTATATAAGTATTCGTAATAATAATATTGAAATTGCAAATAATAGATTTGAAAATTATGACGCTATTATCTACCCCACTTTAAAAAGAAAAATATTTACTAACGAAGAAGCTAAATATAGTCAAATATATACAGCTAGTTCTAGTACAGCTCCTTTAATCGGTTATCCTGCTATCAGTGTTCCAATGGGATATTACAATGATTTACCATATGGATTAGAAATAATGAGTCAAAATGAAACAACTTTATACCAAATAGCTAGTGCTTATGAAAATGCAACTAATTATTACAAAACACCTGATATTGCCCCATCTTTATATGAAATACCAGATGAAGTAAATAACTTAATTGATGTTTATAATAAATATAAAGATAATAAAAATTATGATAATATTAATAATAAAGTTAAAAATTATTTTATTAACTTTGATGGAAATGTAGAAAACATAAATAATTTAATTAATGAATATGAAAATTTTATAGTAGAAGAAGAAAAAACAAATACAAATAATAATTATGTAATTATTTTTCTTGTAGGAGTATGTGCTATAATAATAATTAAGAAGGTGAAAAAATGAAATTAAAAGAATTAATAAATTGTGATTATGATATAGATATAACTGGTATTAAAACAAGTTCAGTAAATATTAAAAAAGGCGATTTATTTATTTGTACTGATACTAAAACAATGGATAGACACCTATTTATTGATGATGCCATTAATAAAGGTGCTAGTGCAGTTATTGTTAAAAAAGATGTTGGAAATAAACAAGTTCCTATTATTAAAGTTGATAATCCAAATGAAACTTATGTTGAAATAATAAATAAATTTTATGATTACCCTACTAAAAAATTAAATATGATAGGAATAACCGGCACTGATGGTAAAACAACTGTTGCGACAATTATTTATGAACTATTATCTAATTGTGCTTATATAGGAACAAATGGAATTAACTATAATAATTATAAAGAAAAAACACTTAATACGACCCCAGGCTTAGACAAAACAATACCATTATTTTATGATATGGTTAAAAATGGTATTAAAAATGTTAGTATGGAAGTATCTAGTGAAGCAATACATTATAATAGAATTGATGGAATTGAATTTAATTGTAGTATTATTACTAATATTACTAAAGAACATTTAAATACTCACAAAACTTTAAAAAATTATATTAACTGTAAATGTAAATTATTTGATAATACGATAGGTCCTTGTATTTTAAATAAAGATGATGAACATTTTAATGAGGTAGCTAAACACTGTGAAAAAATATATACTTATGGTAAAGATAGTGAAAATGATTTATATTTTAAAGATGTTAAACTAGATATTGACAAAACAACATTTACAATTGTTTATCAAAATAAAGAATATAAAATAGTAAGTCCTTTAATAGCTATGTTTAATGTTTACAATTTATGTGCTGCCCTACTTGCTTTAGTTAGTTTAGGTTGTGATTTAAATGAATTAATAACTAAAGTTAAAAACATTAAAATAAGTGGCCGATTAGAAAGTATTGATATGGGACAAAATTTCAAAGTTATTGTTGATTATGCTCATACTCCAAACGGTATAAGTAAATTATTAGAATTTATTAATAGTTTAGTATTTAATAAATTAATTGTTGTTTTTTCTGAGCCAGGAGAAAGAGATAGATCTAAAAGACCTAGTAAAGGATATAACGTTATAACTAATTGTGATTATGCGATTGTAACTAGTCAAGATCCAAGAGGAGAAGACCCAATGGATATAGCTAATGATTTAGTTAGTGAAGTTAAAAATTATAAAAATTATGAAATTATTTTAGATAGAAGTGAAGCAATAAAAAAAGCAATTAATATTGCACGTAAAGATGATATAGTTTTAATTATTGGTAAAGGTAGCGAAAACTATCAAATATTAAAAGATAAAATAATTGAATTTTGTGATATTGATGAAGTTAAAAAGCACTTAAAAACTCTACTTAAATAGAGTTTTTATTTTTTTACTAAATTTTTTGGTTGATCTGGTTTTAATTCTTCAGAAATATCTAAATCATAAATTGAATCACATATCTTATAATAATAAAATTGATTTAACGAAGTATAATCTTTTTTCTTCATTGCTTTCATTAAAGCATCTTTATATTCAGTTCTTTCTTTTGTTTTAACATAAACTGGTGGTAAATTATATTGTTTAAACATTAAATTTAATAATGCTCTAAATGTACGTTTATTACCATCAGTAAATGGTTGAGCTTTAATTAATTCGGTAGTAATATAAATACACGAATTAATATAATCAAAAATTGAAACAGAATTTTTAAAGTCAACTTCAGGTAATGTTTTACCTATGAATGATTGAAAATATCTTTTTGCTTCATCTGCTGATGGTACTTCAATTATTTCATTATTTAAAATGACACTATCATTTCTTAATTGACCACCAAATTCAGGATGTGGACATTCTGAATATAAAAGCATATGTATTTTCATTGCTTCAACAAATATATCAAATTTTTGCTTACTAAAATCATAATCTCTTATATAATCATATACCTTAGATAAGCCTTTTCTTTCTTCTTCTGTAATTGTTTCATCAATTCGACTTTCATTATATAAATAATTTCTTTTAAAATTATGATAAATAGTATTAAATTGTGGAGCACTATTAGATTGATAATACATAGATATTATTTGTTCAGGAATTAAACTATCTTTTTGATATAAACGATGTTCACTTTTTCTTTTTAAATATCCTTCAAATATTAAAACTATTAAATCACGTAAACTATTTTCCATAAAGGTTCCCCCTTTTTGAGTGATTATTATAATATTATTTTTTTAAATTGTCAAATCGTAAACAAAATGTTAATTTAAATTTGAAGTGCAACAAAAGGTATTGAAAAAGACATATGAATAACCTATAATATTTTCTGCAACAAA
>CALVSO010000016.1 GCA_944359055.1 uncultured Bacilli bacterium
TCAGAGAAAAGTCAAAAAGAAACCCTTTATTTATAAGAGTTTCTTTTTTTTCTATGATAATTAAAGTTCTATGATAATACGTATGGTGAGTTTGGAGTACCTTCACCCCCTGTGAAGGTTATGGCTGAAGTCCCTGACTTCAGATATATAACTGCACGCACGCCGTCCGTGTCCGACGGACTATAGCAGTCGAGGTAGCCACCGTAGTTCACGCAGCGAACGCTAGACGAACTATATCTATTCATTGTCCAATAGTAATATGATGCAGTTGGATTTTCTATTGTACCTACATCTACAAATGTTTTGGCGCTTGATGAACTTAAATCAATGTCGTTGCCACTGAACATCTCTCCTATTGTTGGTAATCCTATATTGGCTGTTATTGTTGTACTTTGTGGTACTGTATAACTATTTCCTGATTCATACATTCCTACTCCATATGTACCTGTTGTTATATATTTACTATCTATATTTTCAATAAATTTATTTAATACATTTGTATATATTAAATCACTTGTTGTTATATTATCACTTGCATCTGTTGCCCATGCACTTGTTGTTGAAAGTAAACCATTTAATACTACTTTGATACTATTACTATCTTTACTTACTACTCTAAATGTACAAATATTATCATTTCCACATACATTATCACTTCCACTATATGGGACATTGATATATTCTCCTACTTGAACATTATTTGTATTTGTCGCTTTATTTCCTACTTGATAATTACTTGCAAGAGTACCATCCCCTCCGGCGATGGTTATATCAGAAATTTTTATAACTGCACGCACGCCGTACGAATTCGAAACCAAACTACTACCGAGGGAGCCACTGCTGGCGACGTTGCGAACGCGAGACGAATTATATCTATTACCTAACCAAAAATAATCTTTTATATCTAAGAAAGAATCACCCTCACCGGCTCTTTTATATTGGTCTTCGTCTAATAATCCTACTCTTTGAGTTGTCGTTATTTCATCTACATCTGTATATATTCCTATATTAAATGTACTAGCTAATATATTATTTTGAATACTACTATTTAAACTATTCCAAAAATAGTCATTTAACCAAGTTTTGATATAACTTGATTCATATTCTTCTTTTGTTGTCCATACTGCACTTGCTGGTTGAATAGCTGTTAATGGTTGTTGTGTTATCAATGTTAATGTTTTCTTTTCTTTATCAAATTCTAATACCCTCCATTGATGACCTCCATACCATAAGAAATTATTGGCTACTTGCTCATTTGTACCAGTATAATAATATAAATTAGGATTTGTTTCATCTTTTACTAATCCAACTTCATTTCCTTCTTGATATTGTTCTAATAAAGTATCTATTAAACTTTTACTATCACTTGTTCCACCACCTTGTCCTGTATATATTCCTAAAAAAATTTCATCATCACAAGCATAGTGGTTATCATTTGCATAACAATATTCTTTATCATTATTATCAAATTTACATTTATACATTATAACTCCATTATCAGGATTATATAAAATATCTTCACAAACTATACTGCCACCACCAGTTTCTACATTACTTAAAAAAGTTTCATCAATTGTTGGTGTTCCTCCATCCATAGATTGATTATAATATTCTTGTTTAATTGCTCTAGCATATCCTTCAATGCTTCTTAAATTAGCACTTTCTCTTGAATCATTAATTACATCTATTACTACAGGAGTTGCTAGTAAAGCTACTATTGCTAGTACAATAATAACAGCTATTAATTCTACTAAAGTAAAACCTTTTTTCATATAATATCACTCTTTCTACTATATAAATTATATCTTATTTTCTATTCTTTATCAATATTTTTGTAATCAATTTATGAAGTTCGACTATTATAAATGGCACTAAAGAAAGCATTACAATAATTAACCATTCAAATAAAGTTGGTTGTTGTAATGATAAAAATGAAGCTATTGGTTTAATAAATACTAATAATAGCAATACTATTAAAGAAATAAACATAGCTAAATACAAATACCAATTACGTGCATGTTTTTTAGAAAAGAAAGATATTGTTGAAGAATGTTGATTAAGTGAATGAATTATTTGAGATAAAGATAATGTTATAAAAGCCATAGTAATTCCTTCATTTGGACTATCAAGATAACCTATATAATATGCTATTAAAGTAATCATAGAAATTATTATTCCATGAAATATAACTCTTTTAATTAATCCTTCTTCAAATAATGTACCTACTTTTATTGGCTTTTGATTCATAATATCACTAGATGCTGGATCAACACCTAATGCTAAAGCCGGTATTGTATCAGTTACTAAATTTATAATTAAAATGTGAACGGCTAAAATTGGTGTGCCAATATTAGCAATCATAGCAATAAATATTACTAATACTTCAGATATATTACCAGCTAATAAATATTGAATAACTTTTTGAATATTACTATAAATTCTTCTACCTTCTTTAATGGCATATTCAATAGTTGTAAAATTATCATCTAATAAAATCATATCTGATGATTCACGAGCGACATCAGTACCACCTTTACCCATAGCAATACCAATATCGGCAGTTTTTAATGCGGGTGCATCATTTACGCCATCACCTGTCATAGCCACTATATTATTAGTTTTTTTAATAGAATTAACTATTCTTAATTTATCATTAGGAGATATTCTAGCAAATACTGATGTTTTTAAAACAACTTCATCTAATTCTTTATCAGACATTTTATTTAAATCATCACCACTAATAGCTAAATCACCTTTTTGATATATATTTAATTGTTTAGTAATAGCTAAAGCTGTTTCAACATGATCACCTGTTATCATAATTACTTTTATACCAGCTTTATGACATGTTTCAATTGCTTTTTTAACTTCTACTCTAGGTGGATCTATCATACCAACTACACCAATAAATACTAAATCATTTTCTATTTCTTTAGGAATATTTTTAACTTTTTTATAAGCAAAAGCTAGAACACGCATAGCATTTTTAGATGAATGTTCACATAAGTCATATATTTTAGATTTCAATTCACTAGACAATTCTTTTACATCACCATTTACATCTATTTTAGTACATATTGGCAATACTGAGTCAATTGCGCCTTTAGTATATATAACATAATCATCTATTTTATTTACTGTTGTCATTCTTTTTCTATCAGAATCAAATGGCAATTCTAATACTCTTTCATAATCAACTAATGAATTGTTTTTATGTGCGAATTGTTTTAATGCTATTTCAGTAGGATCACCAATTTCTAAAGTAGCATTATTACATAATGAACATGCATATAATAATTCTTTATTTGTAACTTTACCAGTATTAACTTTACCATTTATAAAATCATCATATAAAGCAAACTCTTTAACTGTCATTTTGTTTTGTGTTAAAGTACCTGTTTTATCAGAACAAATTACTGTAGTACTTCCCAAAGTTTCAACAGCTGGTAGTTTTCTTATTAAAGCATTTTGTTTAGCCATTCTTTGAACACCTAAAGCCATAACGATAGTGGCTGTAGCAGGTAATCCTTCAGGAATTACTGATATAGCTAATGAAATAGCTATCATAAGTACTGAAACAAAATCTTTACCATATAATAATCCAATTATAAATATGATAATACTAATAACAATACCAACTAAACTTAAAACTTTACCTATTTTATTTAATTTTCTTTTTAAAGGCGTATCTAATTCGTCAGTATTTTCTAACATATTAGCAATTTTACCCACTTCAGTATTCATTCCTGTTGCGCATACTATTCCTATACCTGTTCCATAAGTTACTATAGTACCTGAATAAGCCATATTGATTCTATCGCCCAATAAAGTGTTTTTATCTAAAACTGCATTTTCATCTTTATATACTGAAACAGATTCTCCTGTTAAACTAGCTTCTGATATTTGTAATCTAGATGTTTCAATTAACCTTAATTCAGCAGGTACTATATCTCCATCTTCAATTAATACAATATCCCCTATTACTAATTCTCTAGCATCAATTATTTTTCTTTGGCCATTTCTTATAACCTTAGCCATACTTTTATTCATATTTTTTAATGATTCAATAGCATTTTCAGCTTTTCTTTCTTGCACAATACTTATTATAGCGTTTATAATAATTATAATTAATATTACGATACTTTCTGCTTTTTCATTTAAAATAAAAGATATGATTGAAGCAATAAATAAAATGATAATCATTGAATCTGTAAATTGCTCTAAAATCATTTTTAATAATGTTTTTTTCTTTTTACTTTTTAATTCATTATAACCATTTTTATTTAATAATTCTGAAACTTCTTCTTCTGTTAATCCATCTAAACTATATTTTTTTAATAATTCTTCTTTTCCTATCGTATGCATGTTATCACCTATATTAAATTATATCACGAATTATAATAAAAATATATACTACTCTACGATTCGTAGGATGACATATATAATTTTTTATTATATTATAAATTTAGAAAGAAGGAATTTATGACTAAATTTTTAGATTATTATACATTAATTATATTGATGTTATTTATTGTTTATAATTTTATTTTAGATGAATTATTGATTATGGGATTATTATATAAAATAATTATGATTTTAATTATTATTGTTAATATTATTATTCTAATTATTTTTAGAAAAAAAATAAAATATAAAAACATATTAATTATTTATTGTTTAACTTCATTATTTACTAAAAATATAATGCAATATCTTTTTGCTTTTTCTAATATAATAATTTTATGTATAATAGGCTTTAAAGAAAATAAATTTATTAAAACATTTTCAATTTTTTTTGTAATGTTTATAGCTTTTTGCTGGTTACCATTATTGTTCGCACTTTTTATACTTTTTGGTATTAATTTGGATGAAGAGAAAAATACGAATAACATATATAGTGATATGCATTATTATTGTGATAATAATTATGAAGCTTACGCTTATTCAACTGGTTTTATGGATGGGTTTAGTTATAGTATTGGTAAATATTATGATATTTTAAATTATAATGATATAATAAATATAGTATATCGTGAAAGAAATGAAAATACATTAGAAGAATATACAAATTTTATTGAAAATAATAATTGTAAATTGGTAGGTGGTATTGATGAATCTAAATAAAATATCAAATTTTATCAAAACAAAAAGAAAAGAATTGGGTCTTACTCAAGAAGAATTAGCGCAAAAATTATTTGTTACAGAAAAAGCTATATCAAGGTGGGAAACAGGTCGTGGTACACCAGATATATCATTATTGATTCCTTTAGCAAAAATATTAAAAGTTAATGTAAGTGAATTATTAAATGGTGAAAATGATATTGAAGAAGTTATTAAATATGATGAATTGAATAAAAAATCTAAATTTAATTTTCAATTTAAAATAATCATTTCATTTTATATATTATCGATTTTAATATTTTTAATTTATTTAAGGTTTGAATATGATCCTAATATTGAATTAAATTATTTTATAAGATTAATATTAATCATTATTGCTTCTATCTTTATAATTATAGGTAATTTAATATATAGTAATAATTATGTTGAAAAATTAGAAGATAAAAATAAAATTAAAAAATTTTCTTTAAGTGTTATTTTCATATATTATATAATCTTACTATTTAATATGGTAATATTCGCAAGATATAATACTATAAATAGTTATAATTTAATTCCTTTTAAATCAATAATTGACATATTTAATAATGGTAATATTTATTCTATTATAATTAATATATTGGGTAACTTATTAATTTTTATGCCTTTAGAATATTTTATTATCGAATTATTTAAAATAAATAAATTTATATTAAACTTCATTATTTCATTTATAATTATTTTAATTATTGAAATAATGCAATATATATTTAAAGTTGGTGTATTAGATATTGATGATTTAATATTATGTACTTTAGGAATGATGGTGTTTTATATAATTTATAACAAAACAAAGGAGAAATTTTATGTTAAAAGAAATCAAAAAAAATAACAAATTAGCTTTTAATTTTACTATTATAACTTTTATAATTGGTACATTACTTTTTTATGAATCATTATTTAGACAAATTAATATTATCTTAATAACATTATTAATAAGTTATCTTCCCTTTATAATATTTTTTATAATTTCTTTATTAAGTTATCATTTTGAAGATAATTTAAAAGCAATAAAAATTATTAAAATAGTTACCAAAATACTCACCTATTTACAAGTTTTTTATTATTTTATGGCGATATTCATGATTGCAATTTTGATGGCTATAAATCCTGTTACTAATCCAAAATATTATAAATTTTTTGTAAATTCTGATGAATTAACTAAAATATTTCCAAAACAAATACCGTATAATGCTGAAAATGTCCAATTTTATTATGCTCCCGGTGTTTTACAAGGTAGTACTGATTATGTTTTATATTATATTGATAAAAATATAAATTTAGATAGATTTAATGATTTATTTAAAGCTAAAGCAATTTGGATTGGACACGAAAAAGATTATACTGAAAAAAGAGGATTATTAACTGGCATATTTTCACATACATCTATCGAATATGAAAACAAAAATAATTTTATTATATATTTAATAGAAGGAGAATGTGATGACTCAGGATACTGTAATCATGGAAATTATCTGTTAGTTGCGATAAATGAAAATACCAATGAAATTATTTATGAATCAAGTTCTTGGTAAGTAATAAAATTTATCAACAAAATACAAATTAATGAAACATAGACTAATTATAATATTTATTGAATCATATAATATTTTTACAGTATTCAAATCTTAAATAATTAATATATAATTTTAATTTAAGTATATGAAAAGTTTATATATTATAGTATAATTAATTTAGTTTTTAATTTTAAATATATAATATAAAGTTAGGAGTAATAAATATGATTGAAAAATTAAAAGAAAAATATGTATTTTTTGATGTTGACGGAACATTGTCTGAATATAGATATAAAGATAAATTATATAATGGTGGAAGCCCAGAACTTGGATGCCAATCACTTGAAGATTTAATGTTTGGTGACTTATTTTATAATGCTAGGCCACTAAAAACAATGCAAAGCATCATTGAAAATTTAGATAGTAATAAAATATTTATTTTAGGTGCAGTAATTACTAATAATGAAATGAATCAAAAATATAAATGGTTAGCGGAACATTATCCAAACATAAAAAAAGAAAACATATTTTTTATATGTTCTACATTGCTAAAACCAGAAGTTATAGTTGAATTTTGCAAACATTATAATATTAATATAAAAAAAGTTGCATTTGTAGATGATAGAATTGATGTTTTAAGAAAAGCAGAAGCTTTAGGAATAGAAGCTTATCATCCTAGTTCTTTTATAAAATAATTATAAACATTTGAGGAAATATAATGATAATAGAAAAATATCTTAATTTATTCTTATTATCTTCAATATCAATAATTTCATTCTTTTTATTAAATAAAATAAATAATTTAAAATATTATTTATTCAAACATTTGATAAATGATTTACTTGCAAAAGTAAGTGAAATTGATTTATTAGTAGCCAAATATACTTTTATATTTGGTATTTTTTTGTTAATTTTTAATTCTTGTAAATTATTATAATTTCTTTTAGCTAAATCTATAAGTGTAAAGCCAATTCCTAATCCTATGTTTGTAAATTCTATAATTAAATCTTTACTAACAGTTTCCATTTTAGGTATTAATTTCACATTATTTTGAAGAGCAATATAATCTAAAAACTTTCTACTATTTGATTGTTCTTTTTGTAAAATAAGCGGATATTTATTTAAATCTTCAAAACTTATTATATCATCACTATAAAACTTTGGATTATATATGAATCCTTGTTTTAATTCTTTAATAAGTTTTAAATTTAAAGATGTTTCTTTTACATTTCCTTCATTATAAATAATAAAATCTAATTTTCCTAATTTTAAATCATTAATCAAATCAGCAGTTAATCCATTAGTTATAATAATATTGACATTAGGATATTTTAAATGAAATTCTTTAATTGCATCTAAAAATATTAATTTTGTTAAAGTTGTTGAACAACCTATTTTTATCTCCCCTTTTGATAAATCTTTAAAAGAAGTGAATTCATTTTCAGCATTATTAATAAGTTCCAAAGCACCTTTTACATATTCATAAAACATTTTCCCCTCATCGGTCAACTCCATACCTTTATTACTTCTTAAAAATAAAGTGCCGCCCAATTGTTCTTCTAATTTTTTTATCGACTGCGATATTGCTGGTTGTGAAATATGTAATTCTTCGCTTGCTTTCGTCATATGTTTATTTTTCGCGACAACATAAAAAACACGGTATAATTCTAAATCAATATTCATCATAATCATTCCTTATCGATATTATAACATATATATATTTTACTTATCAACGAAATTATAATAAAATTAAATCGAAAGGAAGAATTTATATGAATTTAGAACAATTAAAACAAAAATTTATAAAAATTAAGAAAGAACAATTAAAATATGTAGCTGATATAGCTAGTTTAAGTAAAGAAAAAAAATTTACTGAACATGAAAATTTAAAAATATATAGAAATCTTAAAAAATATGAAAAGGAAATTAGTAATTTGGCAAAACAAATTATTGAAACAAGTAAACTAGAAAATAAAAAAATTCGATTTGATGAAATAGTTATAGAATTTGATTTAAACAATTATTATGATTCATTAAAAATAGATAATCAATATAGAAAAGAATATGTATTAAGTATTTTAAATGTTGAAAATAATAAATGTAAGTTTACTTTTCAAAATTTACAACTGATTTCTAAAAATCAATTTAAAACAATAGATCCAGATTTAATTGAAAATGATCAAAAACTAATAAATAAACCTATATATATTTTATGTGGGTATTATGATTATCGTAAAGATTGTTTAGGTCCATGTCCTGGGAATGAAGATGATTACATTTATGGAATATATAAAATTATTTTTTCAAATGAAAAAGAAGAAATTTTAAAAAGTCAAATGGAAAAATTTGAACAAAACAAAATTATTTTTAGAACTGAAAGATATGTTAACGCTTACGATATTGAAGATTTGTTTAGAAATCAACTATTAAATCCGAAAAATAATACGATAAATGATTGTATCAATATTACTAAAAAAAATATTAAAACAATAAATTACTTAAGAAATCCAGAATATAAAGAAAAAATTTTGTTAGATAGAATTAAAGAATTATATGAAAAAGTTAAAGGTAAATGTATAAATGAAGAAGTTTTATTTAGTGGTAAATTTTTAAATATTTTAAAAGAAACTTATCAATTACCTAATAATAAAAAAATTGAAAAAGAAAAAATCATTAAAAACAATGGTAAAAATTCAGTGATTATTATTGCTATAACCGATGATAAATATATTATAACTTTTCAAAATAGATTAAAAGATAAAATGATTGCCGAGTTTCCATCTGGCTATATAGAAAATGATGAAGATATATTAACTGCTGCTAAAAGAGAATTAATAGAAGAAACAGGATATACTTCTAATGATTTGTTTATAGTAGATCAAGCTTATACATCTGTTGGTATAGATAATTCTATTTCTTATATAGTGATTGCTAATAATTGTATAAAAACAAATAATGTAAATCATTATGGAGCAGAATTTTTAACATATGATTTATTTTCTAAAGAAGAACTTGAATATTTAATAAATAATAATATTATGAATGGTGCTATGAACAAATTAGCTTACTATAATTTAATTTGTAATATTGATAATAATAAACGATTAAAAAAATATATCAATCCTTTAAGATAATTATGAATTTATATAAGATAAATAAACTACATACAAAAGATTTTGATAGTAAAATTATATATTATTGATATTTTTTCTTTTATAGGTTATTTTAAATTTTTTATTTATCAATAAATTTTAGGTATAGTCATCTTTTAATAGATTTTCATATAAATTTAGTATATAATATTTAAACAAGGAGGTAATATTCTATGAATAAATTTGAATTAGATAAAGTAATGGAATGTTTTGGTTTTGAAAAAAGTGATAATTATAAAATAAATGGATACAACTATTATCATAATGGAAAATATTTTACAATAGTTGATGGTAAAACACCATATGAATTAGCATTATTGATAAGAAAAAAATATAACAATAATATATATAAAATAAGAGTTAATGGTGATCATGAATCTAAATTTCCGAATAATGATGTATATACATATCACATTGATACAATAGAAGGACTAGCTGCATTTATATTTGAATCCCAAAAATATTATAAATTTCAAAAATCATATGAAGATTTAGATCAAGTATTAAATCTAATTTATTTTAAAATATTAAATGAGGTTAATCCAAATGTAAATGTATATGATTGGATGTTGGAAAGAGAAAATAGAAATGATTATTTTAAAACATTATTAAGTTCTAAAACATCTTTAGATTTTAAATTGAGAAAAAAAATAGAAAGCTTTGATAATGCTGTAAATCCATTTGCTAATAATAGTTTAGATGTAAATTATTCAACATTTATGACTAGAGGAGATAGTTATTGTCATAATAATTGGTTTTCACTTATAGATAAAGAAAGCGGTATTATATTATCAACTATAAGAAAATCAGATGGTTTTGTAATAAAATTACATATTCCTTTACAAAAACCTTTTGAAATTAATGTTTATCATTATTTTGATAAAAATGGTGAAGTAATTGCTTTTGAAAGATATAATGAATCAGGTTTAACTAAAATAGAATATAATTTAACTAATTCTACATTTGGTGAACATTACGGTGAAAAACGTATTGCTACTTTAGAAGATAAAAAATATATTATCCAAAATTTAGATAAATATATTTCATTAATAAATGATATTATAAAAAGAAATATTGTAATTACATCTAATAATTCTTACACAAAAAAACTAATTCAGAAATGAATTAGTTTTTTTATAAAAACTCGAAAAGTTCGAACAGCTTTCCTAATGGAGCGATAACAGATAACAATACACGTATAAGAAAAACTATAATCTCAAGATTGATTAATTCAATTGATTATTAGATTATAGCAACTTCTTAAATCGTTTCAAAATAGTACACTTATATTTTTTCAATTTCTTTCAAAATTTCAGCAAATGATGAATATCGACTATTATATTCATATTCTCCCATTTTTTTAATAATTTTATTGTATTTAAACTTTTTAATTTCCAATTGACTGATAATATCCATAAACAGCTGTCCTATAAAGTATATTTCAGTTTTATTATCGTATTTTTGTTTTTTGTTTCTAAGTTCTTCAGGCCAATCATATGGATAAGTTATTAACTGAGTAGCTGAATGAATAGATGTACTGTCATTAATTGATTTAACAAACCCAAAATCAATTAATTTTAAAATTCCATCATTAGTTACCAAAATATTGTTTATTCTTATATCTCTATGACAAATTTTTTTATTTTCTAAATACTCAAAAACATTTAATATTTGAAAAAAAATATTGTTTATTTCTTTTCTATTATCTTTTAAGTAATAAAATATATTTTTTCCTTCTATAAATTCCATAATATAGCAGCCAATATGTTTATTTTCATCTATTATATAATCATAAATATTAACAATATTTTCATGATGTAAATCAAATAAAAATTGAATTTCATTAATAAATTTTTTAAAAAACTTTTTATTATCCTCTTCTTTTAACATTTCACAAGCGAATTCTTTTACTACAAAATATTTATTTAGGCGTTCATCTATTACTAAATATGTTATTCCAAATGATCCTGATCCGATTTCTTTTATAATTTTATAATTTTTTTGAATTTTTAAATTATTATTAATAATAAAGCTTTTACTGTTTGCCTCAACACTATCATTTAATAGTGAAGTAGTCCAACCTTCTATCACATCTCTAAATTTTGACCAATTGTTACTATTTCTAACAACATCCATAGTTTCGCCGTTTAAATCTGCAAGTATTTGTTCATCGCTCCATTTATTTTTACGTAGAGCTTTAATGTAATTATTTAACATTACTGTTGCTTTATCATTATTCCAATATGAAAATTTAGATTTACATATATTTTTTATATGCAATAGTTTTTGATCAATAGGCGATAATGAATTATTGTGAGCTATACCACCTATTTTACTTAAGAAGTTTGCAGCTGACTCAAATGTTGGATTGCCATCATCACCAATTTGTATATAGTTTCTATAACTGATATCAACAGCTTCGATAATCATTTCTAGTCCAAAATTATTTAACCAATTTGATACATCTGTTTTTCCAAATTCAGATAAATTATATGGTCTTATTTTCTCCTCTATATAATTTATCAAATAATCTTTATCTTTTGCTTCTATCATTATATTTACCCCCATAACTTTTTTAATAATCATTTTTACTATTTTATCATATTTTAACATTTATAATAAAGTATATTTCTCTTTATCAAATTTACTTTTTATTAGAAATTATATTTAATAGAGGTTTACTAGATAATTTATCACTATATAATTTACCTACTTCATTAATATTTATTACTATATTAAAACAATTTTTAAAAATATAAACAATGACTTCAATTTTTATTAATATTTAAATATATTAGGTAATTTAGTAATTTTCCACTTAACACCTATAGGAAACTCTAATTATTCTATGGTTATCTTAATTTATTAATTATCCTTTCAAACACAAAAAAATCCTATATAAACAAGTGAAATAGGATTTTTTTATAATATAAAGCTCACACAAGAGTGTAAGTAACTATCTCAATGGAGCGAGTGTCGTAGGTATCTACAACTTTTTTCCAACATACGAATTGGTACATAAATATCAATCACTAATAATAGTTTAACATAAAAATGATTTTATTCCAAGTTATTTTTGGCCAATTTGCTATCTATATCTTTTATTATTAAATTTGCATATCTAAAAAGGCATTTTTTGTATCTATAAATTATTGTTATTATCATTCTATTTTTTCAAATACATTCACAATGAATAATATAAAATTTTACTATACTATTAAGTATAATAATTGGATTAATGGAATTTTCATAAAATGTCTTAAAAAAAATAGTATTTTATGCTATAATTAAATAGAAGGAGTGTGATAAACGTGAATGAAAAAGAAGTAATTAGAGGTAATGCCGAAAAAGTAAAATTAGTTCCAGCTGTACTTATATGTCTAGGTTTATTTTTGGGTGTGTTTGTAAGTTATTTAATTACAGTTCCATATTCAGAAGATTATATGTTACCAGTTACAATTGGTGGAGGCTCAATATTAATTATTGTTGGAATTATTATGTGGTTATATGTAAAAAACTGTGAGATAGTTGTAACTAATAAAAGAATTTACGGAAAAGCAGCATTTGGCAATAGAGTTGATATTCCGTTAGATAGTGTTACTGCGGTTGGCATTATTGGATGGTTAAAAGGCATATCTGTTTCATCATCATCTGGTTTTATTAAATTTTTATATATATCTAATTATAACGAGATTCACAAAAAAATTAGTGATATAATTATGTCTCGAACTTCCATATCTAGAAATGATTCTAGTCAAGCAGATGAATTAAAAAAATATAAAGAATTATTAGATAATGGGGTTATTTCTCAGGAAGAATTTAATGCAAAGAAAAAGCAATTATTAGACTTGTAAGGAGAAAGATAGATGAACAAATTTATTCCAAAATGTACAAAATATATTTTCAATATAGGTACAGGAACTTTACATTATTATAATACTCAAAGTTGTTATAATTCAAAACATTTTAATCCTAATGATACCAACTTGAAATTTTATAATTCAGAAGATGATGCAATTAGAGATAATCAAAGTCATTTGAAAAAATGTAAGTTATGTTTTAAAAATAGATAAAAGATGAGCAGCGCTCATCTTTTAGTGTGTTGATAAGATTATATTTCTAAATCGTAATCATCTTTTTCTTTGCCTAAATCATGTTCTTTACTGAAATTATAAGTATTATTTAATTCTTTAATTGTATCATCCTCAATAACACCATGTTCGTATAAATCTCTTGAAAAATCAAGATATTTATCTCTATCTTTTCTATTAAATAATCTATTTTTTAAAAATTGAATTAGTCTTATAAACTTATTTTTAAAATAGTTAAGTTCTGCAAATAAAAAATTATTTTCTTCTTTTAATTCATCAATTTCATTATCTTTTAACTTATTTTTTTCAGTAAGACTTTTAACTCGTAATTCCAATGCCTCATTGTTTTCGGTAAGTATTTTTATTTTCTTATTGTTTTCTTTAATACTAGAGTCAACATTGATAAGTGATGTTGATAATTTTTGAATATTCTTATATTCTTTATTTGTATTTTCTACTTGGCTGATAAAACTATTGATTCTATCTTTACATTCTTGCGTTATAACATATTTATCTTTTCTGCCAAATGCTAATTTTAAATTATTAACAATATCTTTTGCTTCTTTTGTATCATTATCTAGCAGGTCAGATTGTTGTTTGGCTTTATTTAAGCTTTTTTGATTTTTTTCAAGTTGTTCTTTCATTTCTAAATAATTGTCCATTTCAGTGATATGATAATCATGATTTCTACCTTTTTTCTTACCTTTTAAAGTATTAATTAGGTTATATTCTTTATTAAAAGATTCAATACATAAGGTACGCATTTTATCTTGTAATTTTCTTAAACTTTTTTTTGTAAATACATATGATTTACCAACTTGTTTTTTCATACCATTTTTATTATTAAATTTTATAGGAACACCTACGATATGCAAGTGTGGACTTGTTTCATCATAATGAATAATAGCACTCGCTATCTTAAAAGTAGGTAATATAATTTCTAAATCTTCAATTTGCTTTTTATAAACATTTGTCATTCTTCTTTTAAACTTATCATCTTTTGTATCCCAATACTTTTTATCTCCAAGTTCAATTATTATTTCACAGGCTAAATCATTTTTTTCGTTGTTACTTATATGAGTGAAATAATCTTTGATTTTTCTATCATCCCTTACTTGTTTTAGATTATATTCTTCTTTTGCTTCATCAAATTCTTTCTTATATAATTTTTTGACATCATCAACTAATGAAGAACTACCTTTAATAATTTCAATGTCATTTTGATTGTTATCATACTTTCTATAATTATGCTTATCTACTTTCGTTAAACCTGCTGAATTTTGTATGGCATTATTTGATAGAGAAGTAGAACCACTTCTATTAGATTTAGCACTACTTCTTGATGTGTTTCTTTTATTTTTATCACTACCTAAATGAAAAGAATATGATAGTTCTATAATAATCGCGCTCCTTTATTAAAATATAATGTGGCTTGATTTAGTGTTTCAAAAAATTCTTGACCCATCATAGTTCCCATATTATCAATATAGGTACAAACAATATAATGTAGTTCACAGTTTTCGGCATACACTAAATATAAGTCTTTTTTCTCATCTAATAATTTGCACTTTCCATATTTTAAGTTATAAAATTCTTTCTTTATAAATAATCAACTCCTTTGTTTTTTTAGAGGTATATTTTGACTTTGACAAAATATTTAACCCCCTAGGTATTTTGTCATACTAACAAAATAACCTCGTTGGCTAGGGATTCCCTAGAACCCTTTTATGACTTATTTCATAATGTTTTAAAACTTCGTAATAAAACAAAATTGCATAAGTCTTATAAAATGCTATCGCCACTTTCATTGCTACACAACAAAACGTGCCACGCATTTTATTCTTCTTCGTACAACAATTCTTTCTTTACAGGTTTTACTCCAATTTCAATAGGAATAGGTTCTTTCGTATAAATAACACAATCATTAGTTTCATCAGGTATATAATCAAAAGCAGTATTTATATCTTGCATTTGAAACTCATCTTTACCACGAATATAAATAATTCCATATTTATATTCTTTCATTTTTATATCAGGATCTATTTTTGCATAATCTTCCATAGGGAATACTCTGACTATTGCTCTGTCATCGTGGATAAAGTTAAAATAGAATATTCTATCTTCTACATAATAAGTTGCTTCTTCAAAGCCAACATCATAATATTGTCTTAATCTCATTATATGTTTACCAACTTCTTTTTCAGGTAAATAATTACTAAATCTTATTTGACCCACAATATTACCCAAAATAATAGGTGTTTTAACATCAATATAACCTGCATCAAATAATTCATTACAAGGCTTACATATTGATTCTCTAAAATTGATATTCTCGACATAAATATAATTATTAAGAATACCTAATTTAATATCATCAACATATTTCATAATAAGTTCAGATTTTTCTTCTCTTGTATAATCTTTCCAAGTTTTAGTTCTTTCCTTGTATTCCTTTTCTAATTTAACTTTATTTATATAATCAATATCTCTTTTTAGTAAAATATCTTGTGGGGTAAAATTAAGAGTTTCACAAGAGGTTGCTTCGTCAAATTCATTTTGTAATTTTTCAAGAGCAGATTCAACTAACTTTCTTTCATCATTATATTCTTCTAAACTAAATACACCATTAATATAGGCTCTTTTAATTCTTTCTAGTTTGTCTTTTTGTTTAATGATATCTTTCTTTAATTCTTCTTGTGGTTCATCAAATTTTTGCTTAATCATTGGTAAGAAGAACTGATTTACTACTGAATCATATTCTACAAGTTCATTTACAAAATCATTAAAATATTCTTCAACTAAACTTTCCTTAAAGTTTATCTTACAATCATGGCAGTAATAGTAATAATAAATATTACCATTTTTCTTTTGAGTTGCTTTACCACCTAAAATTCTATTACATTTAGGACACCTTAATTTTTGTAAGAATAGATATGTTAAAGTTCTTTGATAACTTTTAGAATTTTTTTTCTTTTGAACTTGACATTCTTCCCACATTTCTTTACTAACAATAGGTTCAACAACATTTTCATAATAGGTAGGATGTTTAGTTCTTTTACCATGAACAAAATCGCCTTTGTATATTTCATTTTCTAAAATTGCAACAATAGAAGAATCTCTCCAATTTGTTTTACCCAATACTTGTTCTTTATTAAATAGTGTACTTATTTTTTGATATGACATTCCTTTATGATAAAGTTCAAATATTCTTATAACAACATCTTTTGTTAAATAGTCTATAACTAATTTTTTATTTTCATGTTTATAGCCAAGTGGTGCTTGATGTGGTATATGCCCTTGTTTAATAGCACCTGCTAAACCAACCTTAGTTCTTTCACTTGTTCTTTCTATTTCTTGTTGTGATACACTCATTAATATTCTTGAAACCATTTTGCCATTAGCATTAGTAGTATT
Organism: uncultured Bacilli bacterium; assembly: GCA_944359055.1. Taxonomy (GTDB): domain Bacteria; phylum Bacillota_I; class Bacilli_A; order RF39; family UBA660; genus Faecisoma. The sequence goes on from CALVSO010000016.1 coordinate 17,335, forward strand.
AATATCATCATTAACACAATCAAGATAAGCGTCATTTTCCTCAAGAAATCTCATAAGTTCTTCCCAGTCAAAAATACTTCTTGTTATTCTATCTTGTTTTAAAGCAATTATAGTGTTTATTTTCTTTGATTTAATATCTTCTTTAAGTCTTTCAAATTCAGGTCTATAATTGCCTGTTTTAGCACTTATACCAGCATCAGTATAATAGTCTTTAATAACAAAACCTTTGAATTTACAATATGCCTCCAATCTTTCTTTTTGCTCTGGTAAACTAAAACCTTCTCTTGCTTGATCTTCAGTTGATACTCTCATATAAAGACCACAAACTTTTTTTACATCATCCAATTATCATCATCTCCTTTACTAAAAAAGAGCGAAGCAGTACAACTAGGCTTATTTGTACTACTTCGCCCATAAATAAATCAGATATAAGTTTTTCTAATCTAATTATAAACTATTTAGGGCAAAATTACTAGTTGGTATGCTTTAAATAATCTTCTAATTCATTGATTTTAATTTTATTACCAAAGTTTTTTATATAAACATCATTAGAATAATTAAAAACAAGAAACAGTGTATTATTGATAATTACTTTGTGAGGTTCAACATAAGCCAAATTAGATTTATCAATTTTTCTAATACTTCCGTTTATAAATGTAGGAGTAGTATTACAAAAATCACAAATAAACTCTAATTTCTTTTTAAGTGATTCATCAATAGGTATTTCTTGTTTGATAATATTAATCATAAACACCATCCTTTCTTTAGGATGATTTCTTTGTAAAACACAAAAAAATCAATCTTTCGATTGATTCTATATATCAAGTTCAAACTAAATGGTTCGAACAGATTCGTCAATGGAGCAAGTGAGCGGAATCGAACCGCCGTCCCAGCCTTGGCAAGGCCGTATACTAACCGCTGTACTACACCTGCAAAACTAAATATAATTATACATTAATTATATTTAAATGTAAATAGTTTTATTAAAAAAATATTAAATAACTATAATAAAGAAGAAAAACAAATATCATCATTGCCCCTTCTAACCTTGAAATAATCATTTTGCTTTTACAAAATATATAGAATAACAAAGGAGATAATACTAACATAAATAAATCTACATAATTAAATGAATTAGAAATTACATTACCAAATATTAATATAGGAAGTCCTAAAACTATACAAATGTTAAATATATTTGATCCTATAATATTCCCTACTGTCATATCAAACTCCCCTTTTTTAGCTGATGTAATAGTAATCATTAATTCTGGTAAAGATGTTCCTATTACAATAACTATCATAGAAATTAATTTAGGAGTAATATTATAAGTACTAGATAAATAAAGAGTTGAATCAACTACTAAATCACTACCTATTACTATAACAAATAAAGAAAATATAGTTAAAATAAATGATTTTAATTTATTAATTTTAATATGTGTTTCTTCTACTTTTTTAAATCTTTTAATCATTTTATACAAATATAAGCAAAACAAGAAAAATAATAACATCAATACTAAAGAATCAATTCTTGATAATTTACCATCTAAAAATAATAAACAAAATGATAAAGAGCTTAATATTAAAAGTGGTATTTCTTTCTTAACTGTAGCAGTTTCAATTTTAATTGGTCTTATTAAACTGCCTATTCCAATAATAAGTAATATATTAGCTATACAACTACCTATTACATTAGCAATTGAAACGTCATAATTTTCTAAACTAGAAAAGGAAACCGCTAATTCGGGTGCACATGTACAAAATGATGCTATCGTTAAAGCTACTACCATTTTAGGTATTTTAAAACTATTTGCTAAAGCTGTTGAACTATCAACAAATATATTAGAAAACACAATTAATAAAATTAAGCCTAAAACTAATAAAATTATTTGTATCATTTTCTCACCTATTATTATTCTATCATAAAAAAAAGATTTAAACCATATTAAATCTTTTTTCCATTCTTTCTTTGCCTAACAATTTCATTATTTCATATAAATCTGGTGTCATTGATTTAGTAGTTAAGCCTACTCTTAATACATTACTTACATCAGCTATATTACCTTTATAATTATTAGGATTTTCTTTATATGCTTTCATATCAGAAGCATAACCTAAAGCATCACATACTTCTTTCATTTTATTAAACCAAGTATCTTTATCATCATTAACATCATATTTACTAATATATAAATTTAAAATATTTTTAATCTCTTCTTTATCAGTTATATTTTGCCATTCATAATTTAAATTAGTAAATAATTCATCGTACATATACCAGTTTTGTTTTCTAAAATCTGAAAACATAGCTAAATCTTTACGAGGTTTCTTTTGTTCTCTTTCAATATTCATGACATTAATACTATAATCTTTGTATTTAGTTAATAATTCATATAGTTCATTATCATAATTTTTACTATATTCTAATGTATTATTATATACATCAACTGCGCTTAATAAACTAATATAGTTTTTAGATATATTTAATAATTTATCAACATCAAATAAAGAACCACTCGCACTTATTTTTTTGAATTCTAATTTGAAATCATCAATTGTTTTATCTTTATTTTGTAAGTACCACATTTCAAAATTTGAATTAGCAACAGTACATAAATATAATAATACTGCTTCTGTTGGAATTCCTTTTTCATGATAATATGAAATAGCAGCTTCTGGATCTTTTCTTTTTGATAATTTTCTTCTTGTTCCATTATCTTCTTTTAATAATGGTGATATATGAGCATATTTAGGTGGCTTAAAACCAAATACTTTAAATAATTGTAAATGAATTGGTACACTAGATAACCATTCATCTCCTCTTATAACATGAGTAGTTCCCATCAAATAATCATCTACTAAATGCGCAAAATGATAAGTTGGTAATCCATCACCTTTAATAATAATGATATCTAAATCATTTTCTGGTAATTCTAATTTTCCTTTTACTAAATCATCATAAATAACTTTATTTTCAAATTTACCAAGTGATTTTAATCTTATTACATATTTTTCACCATTATTAATTCTATTAATAACTTCTTCATGAGATAAATATCTATCTCTTGCCCATTTACCATAATAACCGATTCTATCTTTAATACTTTCTTGTTCTTTACGAATATTTTCTAAATCTTCTTCAGTACAAAAACAAGGATAAGCTAGATCATTCATAATTAAATGTTTAGCGAATGTTTGATATATTTCTTTTCTTTTACTTTGAATATAAGGACCATATTCCCCTATCCATTCAGTTTCACTAACCATTCCTTCATCGATTTTAATACCATAATTTTTTAAATCTTTAATAATACCAGTTACACCATTTTCAATTTCTCTTTTTTTATCAGTATCCTCAATTCTTAAAAAGAAAACTCCATCTGTTTGTTTAGCCATTTTACTAGCTATAAAAGCTGAAAATAAAGCTCCCATATGAACATAACCAGTTGGACTTGGAGCATATCTTGTTACAATAGCTCCATCTTTCAAATTACGATTAGGATATATTTTTTTATAATCTTCAATTGTTTTATCGATATTTGGTAATAATAAATCTGAATATTCTTTCATAATAAATCTCCTTTATTAATATTATATCATAAAAAAAAGTATCTAAAATACTTTTTACATATATTTTGTCATTTGTTTCATCATCTGATTAACTTGTTTTTGACTAGGAGTTCTTCCCATTTGTGTCATCATCGCTTTAATCATTTGTTCATTAATAGGTGGATTATTCTTTAATTGTTTTTTTATTAAATTACGAGCTACAAAAAAACCAATTGCGCCTCCTATTAAAATACCAACTAACAAATATAATAAATTCCATAACATTTTTCATCACCTATAAACATTTTACTATTTTTTAAAGATTTTTTCAACAATATTGTAACTTATTTAAATAAAAATAATCATTATTGATAAAATCACATACGAATATATATTTATTATATTCATTTAAATCATCAATTATATCTAAATTTCTACTTCTTACAATAATTCTCGTATGTCTTATTTCAATAAAGGTTTTATCAATATAAAAAGTTTTATTATTATCTAAATTATATTTTTTGTTGATAAAATGTTTTAAAGTAAAAGGATTAATTCGTTCACATAATTGACTATATAAAGATATTCCATAATTAAAATCTTCTTTTAATGTATATAATTTTTTTAATGTATCAAATAAAAATAATGGATTTTTCCTATAATAATCATAATATTCTTTTTTAATAATAAAAAGATTATATTCTCTCATTAGTAATCACCAATAAAATTATATAATCTTTTATTTAAAAATTTTGTCTTATTTTAGCAATTTAATAATTTTTTGTAATATTTTATCATAACTAAAGTCCATTTCATTTAATACTTCTTCAGAAGTACCACTACAGCCAAATTTATCTAAAGTAATTAAGTATTTATCACTATAAACAAATCCTTCCCAACCGTATTTAGAACCTGCTTCTATTACAATAGTTCTATAACCTTTAGGTACAATACTTTCTTGATATTCTTTACTTTGATTTAAGAATAATTCACGATTAGGCATACTTACTACCCTAATATCTAATTTATAAGTTTCATATAAATAATCAGCTATTTTAATACTTAACTCTACTTCACTACCAGTACTTATAATAGTAGCATGTAAATAATTTTCTTTTCTTACAATATAACCACCATACATAACAGATTTAGAATTAGTTAATTTGTTTAAACTAACTTCATTTCTTGATAAAACTAAACAACTTGGTTTCTTATTATTAATTATATATTCCCAACTACCAACGATTTCCTTAGCATCAGCTGGTCTAAACACATTCATATTAGGAATGCTTCTTAAAGATATTAATTGTTCGATTGGCTGATGAGTTGGACCATCTTGACCAATATTAATAGAATCGTGAGTAAAAATATACGTAACAGGCAAATTCATTAAAGCAGATAATCTCATACTAGGCTTTAGATAATCAGAAAAAACTAAAAATGTTGAACCAAAAGCATGATAATTAGATAGAGCCAATCCATTTAAAATAGCTCCCATTGCATGTTCTCTTACCCCAAAATTAATATTATTATTTATTATTGTTTTAGTAGAAGATGATAAATCAGCTGATCCTCCTATAAAATTAGGTAATTTTCTTTCTATTTCTTTCATTATTTTACCATTAGTAACTCTTAATGATTCCTTTAAATTTGAATCAAAAACTAAATGACTTAAATCAATTTTATTATCTTGTTTTGTATAATTTAATTCTAAACTTAATTGATTAAATAAATTATATTTTTTTAAACTTCTTTCACTTATTTGTTTACTAAAGTTTTCTTTAGCTTCCATATCAACATAAAATTCTTCAGGTTCAATTTTTAATTTTAATTTTAACTTAGTTATATCATCTTTATCTAAAGGACTACCATGAACTTTATTAGTGTTTTCATTAATAGAACCATCACCTAATATTGTTTTAATTTGAATTAATGTTGGTTTATCACTATTTTTAGCTTCTTCAATAGCTTTATCAATATTAGATATTAAAGTTCCATCTTTAACTAAAATTGTATTCCAATTTAAAGCTTTAAATCTTTCTAATATATTATCATCAAACACACCTTTTGTTTTTCCATCTAAACTAATATCATTAGAATCATATAAAACAATTAAGTTATTTAATTTTAAACTACCAGCTAAAGAAGTTGCTTCATAACTGATTCCTTCCATTAAATCGCCATCACCACATAAAACATATACATGGTAATCAAATAAACTTTGTTCTTTTCCTAATTTACTTCTTTTTGGAATTTCATATTTTTTATTTAATTGTTTACCAGCAATCGCCATACCTACAGCTGAAGCAAGACCTTGACCTAATGGACCAGTAGACATATCAACACCATTTGTAACACCAAATTCAGGATGACCTGGTGTTTTAGAATTAATACGCCTAAATTTTTTTAAATCATCTAATGATAAAAAACCTGCCATATATAAAGTTGCATATAATAAAGCTGAACCATGACCTGCTGACAAAACAAATCTATCTCTATTTTCCCATAAAGGATCATTAACATTCACATTCATATGTTTAGCATATAAAGTATATATAATAGGAGCTGCACTTAAAACAATCCCAGGATGACCGCTTCCTGCCTTATCAATCATATCAATTCCTAAAGTTTTTATATTATTAACTATTTCTCTATCCATGTCATCACCTTTTTATATCATTTTCATTATATCATATTTTATACAAAAAAAAAAGTCCAAGAATACGGGCCCCTAACGATAAAACCTAGTCTCTACCAGGTGGGCATCACATCATCAATATTAGGATTCTCAAGTATCTTGAGCATTCAACACCATTAATGAATTAGATTCCCAATGTTCGTTAATTAGTCGGTTTTTCTAATTGAGCTTGTCGTTATTCCTAGACAACTATATTATACCATATTTTTTATAAAAATATACTAAAATAATTAAATTTTATATTTTCCCAAAATGTTAATTTTAATTTAACTTATAAACATAAGCACCTTTTTCAATAGCTTGCTCTTCAATTTCATCAGTTAATGAATGAATAGCCTCATAATAATTTGTCTTATTTGAACTCCCATTAATTAAAGTCTCATCATCGTAAGACACTTTATAAGTAATGTCTCCTTTATAATTATAATATTCGATATCATATCCATCACATTCTCTAAAAATAACAGGTTGATCACCGAATTCTACTATCATATGATGACACACAGAATTAACTTCTCCATTGTTTTTTTTGTTGATTACTACTTGAACAACCACTAAATAAGGTAATACCAACAATGGTTGTTAAAGCTATTGCTTTTTTATATATTTTTAAATTTTTCATTTTCCTCCTTAATTTAGTAATATTATATTAGATTAATAATGATAAATCTTTAATCATTTTTAGTTCCTAAAATCGTATTTAAATTAACATTTTTCGTACTTGTCATTATGTTTATATCTGCTTTACTATATATTTTATTTAATTCCTTAACTAAATTTTTAATAACTACTCTTTGACCACTATTCTTTTTAGTAACTGAGCAAGCACAATCTAAAAATTCTAATTCATTTGATTTAGCCCACCTTATAATATATTCCTCATGAACATAATAAAGTGGTCTAATCAAAAACATATTTTCAAAATTAGTGCTTTTTACTTTAGGAACCATACTACTAAAATTTCCTGTAAAAATCATATTAAGTAATACAGTTTCAATTACATCATTAAAATGGTGACCCAAGGCAATTTTATTACATCCTAACTTTTTAGCATAACTATATAAATACCCTCTTCGCATTTTCGCACACATATAACAAGGGTTATCTGTTTTGTCAGCGACTTCAAATATTGGTGTTTCAAATATATGAGCTTCAATGTTTAATTTAGACAAATTTTCTTTTATTTTATTTAAATTTTCTATATTATAACCTGGGTTCATAACAATAAATTCTAAATCAAAATTAAATTTGCCATGTTTTTTGATTTCTTGCATACATTTAGCTAGTAAAAATGAATCCTTACCACCACTAATACAAACAGCAATTTTATCATTTTCTTCTATCAAATTAAATTCTTTAATAGCTTTTACAAATGGTACAAATATTTTTTTTCGATATTTTTTTATAATACTTCTTTCAATTTCTTTTAATTCCATAAACATCACAATTTATATTATATCAAAAAAAGTTTAAATATTTAAACTTTTATGAAATTTTAAAATTATTTTCTACTTGTTCTAAATTAGTTATGTTAACTTCATTATTTAAATTATTTCTTTCAACTATATTTCCATCAACTATATTTTTGCCATATACGCCTATATAGTATGATAAAGTACTAGAAATATATTTATCATCACCATATGTTTGATAACTCCAATTTTTTAAATAATCAACCGTTATTTTAAAATTTGGATATTTATTTAAATCAATAGAATTTGCAAATCCAATAGGATCATTATGAACTTGCTCTACATATTTTAACCAATTAACATCATTATAATTAGCAACTACTTCATCATATGTCGAACCAATTTCATCAGCATAAACGCAAACTATTAAGTCAACTAATCCTTGGCCATAATTATATGATTGCAAAGCTAAATATTGATTACCTTTGTATTTTGCTAAAACGTTTTGAAATCTCATTATTCCCATTTTTATATTACAATTTTCGTCTATTGCATTGTCCATCGTTTCATAAATTGTTTCTTCTTGATTAGTACTATAATTAAAAGCAGTTATTTCCTGTCCCTGAGGAGTTTCCAACTGACAAATACCAACAGCACAGCCATTATAATATTGACCTCCAGGCAATGTGTCTTGATGATTTAAACTTGATTCTTTCATCATTAAACTTACAAACAAATAAGGATCAATCCCAAATTGTTCACAAATATCAAAGCAATATTGTCCACTATTAGAATTAATAAAGTCAACCAATTTATTTGTAGTATATTCATTCAAATTTGTACCAATCGGTATATTTATATTATTAGATATTTCACCTTTATAAAGTTGGCTTGATTGTTCTAATCTAAATATTAAATCATAATTTTGTTCATCTATAAAATTTTGTTCAATCAATGAATTATCCTGTTCTATCTCTTCAATTTCAATGACGTCACTTCTTCCAACTCCATTATTAAATGATATTTTTTGAGAATTAGAATTTTTTTGTAAAGATGATGGTTGATGAAACATAGATAAAGTAACACTAACCAACACTATGCCACCACCCAAAATAGCAGCAATTCCTTTATGGTTAATTTTTTTTATTCTAACAGATGGCGGATAATTTTTAATTGTAGCTAACACTTGTTGGAAAAATTTTTCATTTCTATATTTATAATAATTTTTTAAAATAATTTTATCATTATGTTCATATACCATAATATAATCATCGCCAATTTTTTGAATAATCTTAGGGTCACTAGGAAGCTTCGACAAAACATCATAAATTTTTTGCATATTATTTGTACTGCTTTTTATATTTTCATCACGAATTGTTTGTCTAAATCCATTACAACAACGCTCATAAATTATTGTCATAACATCAACCCCTTTTTCTACTTATGCTTATACCATCACCAATATTATAAAATATAGTTTCGTATTGATTATTTTCTTTTAAAAAATCAATGTAATTTTTAATTTTTCTTATTAATTGTCTTAAATTTCTACTTAATTTTTCTTCACTGTTAACCAATCCATGAAAATTTAAATTATCAGTTATAATAAAACCATTTTCTTTTAAATTATTACTAAACTTTTGAAAAAATTTAATATTTTGTGCTTTAGCTGCATCTATAAAAATCAAATCAAAATCTTCACTTAATTCAACATTAAATGCATCATCATTAATAAGTTTTACTCTATCATTTAAATTAAATTTGCTAATATTTTTAACAGCTTCTTTATATCTATTTTCATCTCTTTCGATAGATGTTATTCTAATATCATCTGAAACATTCGCCATTTTAATAGCTGAATAACCAATAGCAGTTCCTATTTCTAATATATTTTTTATATTATTTTCTTTAATAAAATCTATTAGAAATTCAATTCCATCTTTTTGCATAATAGGAATATTATATTTTTTAGCATACTCTTCTATTTCTAACATTCATACCCCAAATAAATTAAACATTTTTGTTGATGTTCTTGATATGTTTTTGAATAATATGTTTTATTAGAATTTGCATCAAAAACATTAGCTAAAAAATATAAATAATCATTATCATCAGGATATATAACTGCTTTAATACTAGCATTACCTGGTAATCCACCTGGACCAACTGGTAAACCTAGATATTTATAAGTGTTGTATAATGAATCAACTGCCATATCACTATTAGTATAAGTCAATTTCCATTCATTTAAAGCATACCCTAAAGTTGCACAACTTTGTAATTTCATTCCCATATCTAATCTATTTAAAAATACTTTTGCTATTTTAGGACGATCTTCATCTAATATTGCTTCATGTTCAACTATTGAAGCTAAAGTTAATATTTCATGTACTGTATATTCACTATTTTCGATTTCCTCTTTATATTGAGATAAAACTTCATCCATTTTATCTAACATTTTATAAGTTATTTCTTCAATAGTGCTATCTTGATATATCTCATAAGTTGCTGGAAAAAAATATCCTTCTAAATTATATCTTATATTAGAGTTTTTTATTTCATCTGTTATAAACCAATATTTTTCAATAACGTTATTAATTAATTCTTTACTTTGCCAATAATCTAATATATCAGTACTATTATAATTTGTAACTTTGCTTATATAATTTGCTACATCAGTAATATGTTTTCCTTCAGGTATTACAAATGATGTAGTTTTTGCTTCACTACCATTTTCTAAAGTTTCAACTATTTTTTTTACACCCATATTAGTATTTAAAACATAATTACCTTTTTCTAAATTTTCAGGTTTGAAAATTTTAATATATATTTTATAAAATGTTTCTGAACGAATTAAATTATTTTCCTTTAATTTACTCGCTATTGATAGATAAGTGCTATTTTCAGTTATTTCAAATTCAACTTCATTACTTTCTTTAGTAACAGGACTAATACCAATATTATAAGACACACAACCAACAATTATCACTATTGCCATAATAACAATAACAAAAATATAAATATTTACGTACTTCTTCATAATATAAAGCGAGTTAATTACTCGCCATCCTCCATACCATTTTTAACTTCATCTTGTAATTCATTTAAAATTGTTTCAATTATTTTCCATTCTTTTTCAGTTTCAATTGGTTTTAAATCTAGGTTTTCAGAATTAGGTGTATATGTTGAAGCATATACTTTTGTATTTCCTTGTTCATCAGTTGTATCATCTGTATAAACAATATAACTTTTATTAGTTTCATCTGAATCAAATGTAAATAATACTTCACATTCAATTTCATTTCCTTTATCATCTATTACTTTAAATTTCATTTGTTCTTCTTTCATTTCTTATTCTCCTTATCTAAATATGTTTGTAATATTATTGTGGCAGCCAATGAATCAACCTTTTCTTTTCTTTTTTTCCTAGACATATCCGCACTTATCATATAATTATGAGCAGCAACAGTTGATAATCTTTCATCTTGTAATACTACTTTGTAATTTAATTTTTCTAATTGTTCTTTAAATTCCAAAGTTTCTTGTGCTCTTGGCCCTAATGAATTATTCATATTTTTTGGCAAGCCCAAAACAAGTATATCAATATTATATTCTTCTATAACTTGTTTCAATTTGTTTAATAATTCATCTTTTGCTTCATATCTAATTGTTGTTAATGTACTAGCAATCATTCCTTTAGAAAAAGCTAATCCTAATGTTCTTGTACCCAAATCAAGTCCTAAATAGTTCATTTTATAAATTTATCTATCAATACTTCTAAAATCTTAGTTCTATCGTATTTAGATATTTTATTCCTTGCTTCTTTATGACTTGAAATATAACCTGGATCACCACTTATTAAATAACCAATTAATTGATTTTTAGCATTATACCCTTTTTCAGTTAATATATCAAGTACCTCTTTAATTGTTTCTTCAATCAAAGCGTTTTCAATTTCTTCTTGAGTAAAGATTTTTGTTTCTTCCATAAATCCACCACCTATTACAATATAATTGTATCAAATAATTAAATATAATACAATACAATTTTTAACATTTTAAATACCTATAAATAAATTTGACAAGTTTAAATATTTAAACTATAAGATGCACCAATAAATGGAGGGATTATAATGTTTGGAGATAAACCTATCTTCGGAAATGCTGAATATAAAATTGATTCTAAAGGAAGATTATACATACCAAAATTTACTAGCGTTGAACAAAATGACGAATTAATTATTCAAAAAGGTCAAGGTAATTATTATGTTATTATTAATTGGTCAAAAATCAAAAAAGAAATTGAAAAATTAGAAAAAGAAAATAATAAAATTGAATTAATAACACATTCTATTGTGTCTTTAGTTAAAGTTGATAAAATGAGAAGAATTATTTTTCAACCACATGAATCATTTACTATTAATAAAAAAGTTTTTATACATGGAAATTACGATTCTATTCAAATATTTCCATCTAAAAAAGATTATGAAGAGCATATAGAAAGACTTAAAAAGAACCTTTAATTGGTTCTTTTAATAATATTTTAAAACATCAACAATATTGTCTTTTTTTATTTTATAGGTTGCTATTAAGAAAGATAAATATACTATTAATATTACGCCTATTATACAAATTAATAATGGCATTAAATAAATATTTAATGGAATTTGTAATAATCCTTCATAAGTAGCATCATTTATCATAGTTATTTTTATAAATATACTAACTATTAATATAAATAATAATATTCCAAATAATAATGATTTCAAACTTAACATCAAACTTTCATAAAAAATCATTTTATTAAATTGTTTATTAGATAATCCGATACTTTTTAAAATAGCAAATTCTTTTCTTCTTAAATTTAAACTTGCGCTTATAGTACCAATAATACTAATAACAGTTATAAATGTTATAAATAATAAGATTAAATAAATTATTAATTTAACGCAATTAGACAAAACAACGCTATTATAATTATCTACATAGGTGTTAGTATAATATATATTATCACTTTCAATAATAGGTTTAATTTCTTGATCTAATTTCAAATAATCATTAGCTGTTATATAAATTCTAATTGAATCATTTGAATCTTCATAATATTTGTCAATAATTGTAGGAATCATACTTAAATTTAACATTTTATCAAGTTCTTCTAAAGGTCCAAAATCTTTTATGGCATTAGCATTAATGGTCTCTTTTATTTCATTTGTATTAAAATCTATTATATCTAATGTTACTATATCATCAACAAATACTTGTTTTCCATCTATTTGATTAATTAATAATGGATTATCATTTGATATATTATAATAATTTTTTATTTTATTATAATTATTTTCATCTAAATAAATATAATTGATATTATTCATCGTTAAATTATTAAATTCATTTTTAGTTGTAAATTTATAAAATTCACTAGTATAATACATTAAATTATCAACAGATTCTAATTTTGAAACATCACTTATAATATTTTCTTTTGTAGTATTTTTTAGATCTTCTAAATTAAAATATAAACTAATATATTTAGGCATATCAAATTTATTTGTATTATATAAAGCAATCGATAACAAAGTTGTAGCCGTTAAAAATAAAATAATACCTATCACGACTGAAATTGTAGTTATTCGATATTTAGCCCTATCTCTAGTTACATTATTAGCTGATATTAAACATTCAATTCCTAATATTTTTTTTATTAATTTATTTGATTTTCTGTATTTAAACTTTTTATTTTGTCTTACTTCATCAATGATATTAATTTTACTTGCCATTCTTGCTACTGAAAAAGTTGCGAATATTGTACTTATTAATATAAAAATTAAAGATATAAATATAAAAATTGGATATACTTCTAAGGTATAAATATTAGATGCTATGCCTTCTAACATATTGTTTATTATAAATAATATTAAAGAAACAAAACCTAAGCTTAATAAAAATCCTAAAGGTATAGCAATAGCTAAAACAATTAATGACTCTAAAAATACAGAATATAATATTTGTTTAGGAGTTGCCCCAATACTCTTATACATAGCATATTTCTTTTTCTTTTCATTTACTGATATTGAAAAAGCATTATAAATTATAAAGAAAACTATAAAAGCTAAAATCAAACATAAAAACATGGTTAATAAAATATATACTTGATTTGCTGGTGAATCATCTGTTTTATCAAAATAACTAATTAATGTTTTGTTTTTATATATGGAAGCATCATTGAATTTACTAACTAAAATATCGAAATCTAAATTCATATCATTATAAGAATTTAAATATACAAAAAACATAGCATAATTATCAACTTCAACATCTTTAGTTAAAATAATATTATCTAAAGTAAAATTTAAAAGTCCTTTTTGATATATTCCTACTACTTTATAATTTTTACCATTTAAATTTAAAGTTGAACCTATTTTTAATTTTAAACTATCAGCATATATTGAATCAATAATTATTTCGGTATTATTAGTAGGTAAATCCCCTTCTATTTTCATATCAAAATTATCACTAATACCATATAAATTATTTTCTATTTGATAAATATAATAATATTTTTTAACAATATCATTTTCTAAATTAGTTTTTTCACTTACTTTAGCATTATAAATAATAGCATGATAATCACCATAATTATCGATAATACTATTAATTTGATTTTGCCTAATTGTAGAAAAAGCAAGACCAACAGTAAAAAGTAATATACAAGATAATAAGACACTTATAAAACATAAAGTAAAGTTTTTCTTATTATTCAATATTTCTTTTAATGTTAATCTTGCCATTATTTTCACATTATTCACCTAGAATAATTATATAATAAATGTATTTTTTTTACAATATCATATTTAATTTTTTTTAGAACTGTATGAATAATTAGTAAAAATGTTACATTTTTTAATAACTAATAATTAGTGAAAATGTTACATAAATAAAAACCAAAA
>CALVSO010000017.1 GCA_944359055.1 uncultured Bacilli bacterium
TTCACTTATTACAAGTTCTTTAGTTTCTATTGTCATAACTCATCACTTATCCTTTCTTAAATAACAAAAAAACTAACATTTCTGTTAGTAATTTATTACTCTCGAATTTATAAAAGTTCGAGTTTCCTATCAATCTGGTGCTTGTGGTGGGAATCGAACCCACATGACCAAAGGCCACACGATTTTGAGTCGTGCGCGTCTACCAGTTCCGCCACACAAGCAATTAATAAGATTATACCACATAATCTTATTTTTTTAAATATTTTTTTATAATTCTTCATTATATTTTGAATTATATAGTTCTTTTACACTATCATCTTTAGTTATTTCAATACTTGGTAAATCTTTAATAGATTTTAATCCAAAATAATCTAAAAATAAAGGTGTTGTTCCATATAAAACCGGTCTACCAGCAGCTTCACTTCTTCCTACTTCGCATATTAAATTTTTATACATTAATTTTCTTACTAGATAAGCACTACTAACGCCTCTTATTTCATCCACCATTAATCTTGTTACAGGTTGATTATATGCAATAATAGCAAGAGTTTCTAAAGCTGATTCTGTTAAGTGTTCATCATCTTTAAAATCAACTAATTTTTGTAAATATTCCTTATTTTCTCTTTTCGTTATCAATTTTAATCTATTACTTAATATAGTTAATTCAATTCCTCTATCAATATTTTGATAATTATCTATTAATTTATCTGTTATTTGAGTTAAAGTAGCATCATCTATTTCTAATATTTTTTTTACTTCGTCTAAGCTTAATCCTTCATCACCTACTACAAATAACAAACTTTCTAAAACTGAAACTAAATTCATTAAGACACCTCACACAACACAATATCTTCAAAATTATTTTCTTGAATTAATTTGATATCATTATTTTTTGCCAAAACTAAAATAGATAAAAATGTTACAATTATATAACTTTTAGTATTAATATCAAATAACTCTTTAAAATTAACGCGTTTTTTGTTTTTTATTATATCTTTTATTTCTTTACTTCTCTTTGTAATTGAATATTCTTTACTAGTTATTTTAGTATTCAAAGGTTTATTATCTTCTTTTTTTTGTAAAAATTTTTCAAATGCTTTTAATAAATCAGACAATTGAACATCATCATTTAATTTAGTTTCAATATCATATTCACTTATATCACTTGCTTTTTTAGTATAGTATTGTTGTCTTTCTTGTTCTAAATCATGAAATTTAGATATAACATCTTTATAATTTTGATATTCAATTAATCTTTGAATTAATTTTTCTTTTGGATCTTCTTCATATTCGTCTTCAGCTATTTCAGGTTTAGGTAAAAGTAATGATGCTTTCATTTCAATTAATTCTGCGGCCATGACTAAATATGAACTGGCTATATTTAAATTTAATTCTTCCATTTTATTAATATAATCTAGATATTGATTAGTAATTTCTTCGATTTTTATATCATAAATATCAATATTAGACTGTTTAATTAAGTGAAGTAATAAATCTAATGGTCCAGAAAACTTATCAATTGTAAAATCCATGTTTATTACCTCCTTAATCTAAATTATAACAAAAAAAGATAAAAAAATCTATTGTTTATCTTTTTATTAATGTCATTTTTAATACTTTATATAATTTAATATATACATTTTCAAAGTTATGATCTAATTCATAATAAATATCTTTTAATGTATTATTACTTTTTTTATTAAAACATTCCAAATATAAAAAATTCAATTTATCAATATCATTAATTCTTTTTAATTGATTATAAATAAATTTTCTAATATATTGTTGATTCCTAGTTTGCAAATAATCTATTTTTCTATCATTAATTATTTGATATTTAATACTACTTACATTCAAATTTGAACTAAAATCTAATACTTCCATTTCTTCATCCAAAAATAATTGACTATATTTTATTTTATTTTGTTCTATTTTAAAAGCAATTACCATTTCACCATCTGTTGCTAAAAAAGCATAATCCAATACCTTTTTATTATATTGCTCAGTTCTTTTATATATTTTAATTAAAAATTCTTTATCAATTTTAACTTTTTTATTTACTAAATTAGACAAATCAATTGTACTTAATTTAATAAGAGGTATCTTCCTTATATGAAGTATTTTATCATCTTTATTCCATTCAAAAATATCATAAGGTATATTATTAAAATTTAGTAAAATATCGTATATGTAATTCATTATTTTCCTCCTTAGGTATACTAAAATATATTATAATTAATCCAACTACAGATATTAAACATTCAGGTCTTCTAATAATAAACTTAACATAATCTAAAAAATTATACCCTATTGTTGTTAAATTTAAGTAAATTATAATATAAATACAACCTATTAAAGTTAATCCAAATCCAACTAAAAAGAAAAAAAATCTTGTCATTATTTCACCAATATATTTTTATATACCTTTCATTAATAAAATTTATGAAAAAATACTACTATATTAGAACATATATATTTGACAATCTCTTAAAATAATGTAAAATATAATTGGTGAGTTATGAAAAGATTTAATATGATTGATGAAGAATTTATTTGTGAAAACTGTGGAAAAAAAGTATCAAAATTAAATTATACAGCTAGAGATCATTGCCCATTTTGCTTACATTCTAAACATGTTGATATCATGCCAGGTGATAGAGAAAATAAATGCTGTGGATTATTAATTCCAATAGATATTGAAAAATTTAAAGACACCTATAAAATAATATACAAATGCCAAAAATGTAATGAATTACATAAAAATATTATAGCAAGCGACGATAATTTTGAAGAAATATTAAAAATAATGCAAAATAAAACCTAGATTTTTCTAGGTTTTAAAATTTCCAAATATCTTCTTCTTCAGCGACAGTTTGATTATTTTCCTGAATAGGATTTTCTAATTTCGCTGGTTCAATATTTTTTAATTCAGCATTTTCAGTCACTTCATTATTTTGAGGTATCACTTCATTTACATTATCAGTTAATGGGGCAAATAAAGATTGATCAATATTTTCATTATTAACTTGAACATTTTGAACAGGTTCTGCAACATTCAAATCAGTAGATTCTTGTACATTAACTTTATTATTTTCAGTAACTTCTTGTGTTAATTCATTAATACCTTTAGCTTCAACTTTTATTTTTTCTTTTACCTTTTTTTCTTTTTTTGGTTTTTCAACTTTCTTTTCTTTAGTATCTTCTTCTTTTCCTTTACGGCCAAAATCAGTTTTATCAGCAATATATCCAATAACAGCCATCAAGATTATTATACCAACAACAATAAACCAAACATAATTGTCAACAATAAAATCCATATTTAACTCCTCCTTATTCTTTTATTAATATTACCATTTTTTTTATTTTTTTGCAACAATTATCTTTCTAAATAATCTTCACCTTTAAAAGGTTCAGTTCTTAATAAATCAAAATAATCATTTTGTCTTAAAACTTCATAAGTAGCAATTGCTACACAATTTGATAAATTTAAAGCTCTTACTTTATCTGTCATAGGTAATCGCATACAGTGACTTAAATCTTCTTTCAAAATTTCTTTAGGAATACCTGTACTTTCTTTACCAAAAATCAGATAAATATTTTCATCTTTAAATTCAAATTCAGTATGTGGTTTCTTACCATATCTAGTAAAATAATAATAAGTTCCTTTATTTTGTTTTTTAAATTCTTCAAAATTAGGATAAACTTTATAATCACAATTATCTATATAATTTACCCCACATCTTTTTATTGTTTTGTCATCTAATTTAAATCCTAAAGGTTCTATTAAATGTAGTTTTGAATTAGTAGCAACACAAGTTCTCATTATATTACCAGTATTTTGAGGAATTTCCGGTTCATATAAAACAATATTTATCATAATGTTGTTTGCTCCTTTTCTAAATCTTCTAATTTTATAACTGGTAAAATAACATTTTCCTCTTTACATAAGTCTTTGAATGTTTCTCTAAATTGATCTAATTCTTTTATAATGCTATCTGGATATATCTTTCTACTTGATTTAATAGCATTGTAAAAATCTGATACATCAGCTTCTTTTTTATTGTAATACAAAGCTGTGGAAAAAACTTGAGATAAAACTGATAATGCTACGTCTGGATACATTGCTGCCAAACCATAAACTCTTTTAAATTCACTAGTAGCACTTACAATTGCTCTTACTAATAATTCAGTAACATAATCATTATATTTTATTTTAACTCCCGTTTGTTTTTCCATTTTTGGAATTGATCCCATTAATATTTTTGTCGTAGTTGCTTCATCTGGTTCTAAAACATCTACTTTTTCAAATCTTCTTAAAAAAGCTCTATCTTTTAAAATGTATGTTTCATATTCAACAGAAGTAGTTGCCCCTATTACTTTAATATCTCCACGGTCTAATCCAGCTTTTAAAATATTAGCTAAATCCATAGGTCCATCTTCTTTGCTTCCTATAAGCATATGAATTTCATCAATAAATAAAATAGTTTTATCTGTAGTCTTTAACTCTTGAACTAATTGATTAGCTACTAACACTTCTCTTCCATCAACAGTCATTGTACCTAATAAAGAAGTTGAATTTAATCTTACTATACGATAACCTTTCAAAGCATCTGGAACTTCATTTCTTTGAATCAAATAAGCAATTCCTTCAACTATTGCAGTTTTACCTATACCAGGTTTACCTACTAACAAAGCAGATTTTTCAGGTGTTAATAAAATAACAATTGCTCTTTTAATTTCTTCTTCTCTAGCTATAGCAGGATTTGTAATATAAGTTTTTTTTGTTAAATCATCACCATAAGTATCAATAACACTATACATATTATTCACCTATATACCCATGTTTTTTCAAACTATCTATTACATCTTCATATTTAGCAGCACCAATAATACGATTATATGTAGAAGTTTCCTCTCCATCTTTTATAAAAATAGTTGTTGGAGTTGAAGTAACTACAAACTTACTATAAATTTTAGAATAACCTTCCTCTGACAAAGCATGCAAATTAACATAAAAAATTTCTACTTTTGTATCTTTCATTACTTTTGCCATAGTTTTTTCATAACTTGCGCAGGCTGAACAAGTATCAGATCCTAATAACAATACAAATGTATCTTTATTATCTAATTTTTGTTTTAATTGTTCATAATTAATTTCGGTATATTTAGGATTACCACATCCAACTAATAATATAGTCATTAAACAAATTAATATTTTTTTCATAATCATCACCTTTTTAATTATACAATATTTATAAATAAAAAAAAAGACTTTTAATCTTTTTTGTAAAATATTATTTGATCATTTTGTAAATAAATATTATATAAATTATCTAAAGTTATTCCACTATCCAACAATTTTTTTACAGTATCATTTTCTTTTGTTACATAAACATTATCTTTTGGTATTAATAATTTTTGTCCTGGATATATATACTCATTTTCTTTTAAACCATTTAATAATTCAAGAGTTTTTTCATCTATATTATATCTTCTAGCAATACTATATAAATTATCACCTTTTTTTACAACATAAGTATTATATTGATTTCCATTTGGAATAATAATTAATTGGCCTTCTTTTATAGTATTCACATTATTATTTAAACTGATTAATTCTTCTAAACTAATATTTAACCTATTAGAAATATCATTTAATGATTCATTTTTTTTAACCTCATACACACTATACATTTAAATTACCTCCTATATAATCATATTCCAAAAAAAAAAGCTTATACTAAAGCTGTTTTTATTTCAACTACATTTTTTGCTTGTAAACCTTTATCTGTTTGAACTAATTCAAATTCAACATATTGTCCTTCAACTAAAGTTTTATATCCTGGTGATAAAATTGAAGAATAATGTACAAATATGTCTTCATTTTCTTTATATTCAATAAATCCAAACCCTTTTTCATTATTGAACCATTTTACTTTTCCCTTCATATTTTAAATCTCCCTTCTAGTAATTCCCTTACAATTTAATTATAAAATAGTTATATATCAAATGCAAGAAAATTGAAACGACACTTTTCGACAAATTTCGACATTTAATAAAATTAAAAACATACTTAAAGTATGTTTAATTCATAATACATCTTTTTATGATAGATACATTCTTAGCTTGATAACCTTTATCAGTTTCTACTATCTCATAGCTTACAATATCGCCTTCATTTAATGTTTTATGACCTTTTTCAATTATAGATGAATAATGAACAAATATATCTATTCCTTCTTTATATTCGATAAATCCGAATCCTTTTTCATCATTAAACCACTTTACTTTGCCTTGCATTTTATTGCTCCCTTCTATGTGACATTTTTAATCATATCATTTTGTTTAAATTATTTGTTCACTATTTGCTTAAATAACTTATTTTTTTGATTTAATTATTATGTTCAAATAATATTTTATTACTAAATTAAAAATAAAGCTCAAAGTATTTTCTTTGATGCAAAAATTTAATTAACTTAACAGAAATGTGGTATTTTAATACACGAGGTAGTAATAATGAAAAAAGTAGTAATGAATTATACAATGAATTTAATAAAAAATAATGGTAATTATGATGAAGAAAAACTCGCTGTAATTAAATATGGTTTAGAAGGCTTATACTTAACAATATCAAAACTAATTATCATACTTTTATTATCATATATACTTAATATGCTTAAAGAAGTAATTATATTTTTATTAATATATAATATAATTAGAACTACATCATTTGGATTGCATGCTACTAAAAGTTGGATATGTTTATTATCATCAACTATAATATTCATTGGTTTTCCTATTATTTGTAAATATTTATATTTTGATAATTACCTTAAAGTAATATTAGGTCTTATTTTGATATTTTTTATATATAAAAATTCACCCGCTGATACCCATAAAAGACCTATTATAGATCCAAAAAGAAGAACGTTTTTTAAATATAGTTCTACTTTTATAGCAATAATATTTGTGTTTTGTTCAATCTTAATTAATGATAATTTTATAAGTAATTGTTTTATATTTTCATTATTTGTACAATCATTTATGATAGCACCTTTTGTATATAAATTATTCAATTTACCTTATAATAATTATTTAACTTATTTAGCAAATAACAATATTTAAATATACTTAGTATATTTGAATATAGAGAGTAAAAAGGAGGGAAGTAGTATGGCTTTTGTAGCATCTTTATTAGCAACAGTTGGTTCATTCTTAGCAACAATGGGAAGTCAAGCATGTTATTTAGTAATACTTGATGAACCTGAATGTCCAAAAAGTTTAATTAAATAAATAAAAATGTAGGTTTAAATCTACATTTTTATTTTAATTACTTGAGTAAAAATATTATTTACTATTTTCACTCCATTAATTATATTATCATTTTCATCAACAATCTTTTTTAATAAACTAAGACCATATCCGTGACCTTTTTCTTTATTAGTATACCCTTTTTCATAAATTTTACTTAAATCAATATCTGCTTTAATTCTATTAGATACCTCTATAATAAACATATCATCAATATACATTGAAATTATTATTTCACGTTCTTTTTTGTTAAACTTTAACACTTCTTCTATCGCATTATCTATTATTATTCCTACAATTCTACAAATATCATAATTCATTTTTGAAGATAAATTTCCAAAATCTATTTTTCTAACTTTACTATTTATATCTAAATTAACTTCAATATTTTTTTCTTGCATCAAAAGCATTTTTTGATATATTAAACCTTGTAATCCTCCAGAAGGAATTCTTTTAGCTTTGTTATAAACAATTTCATCATCTTCTCTTTTTTCTTTTATAATTTCATTTATATATTCCATTAATTTTTTATCTTTTTTCTCGATCATAGATTTTATGACTAATAATTGATTTTTGTTTTCATGATTATTTACTCTTTGATAATCTAACATTTTTTCATATTCATTTAAATTATCAATTAATATTTTATTTTCTTTTATATAAAAACTATTTTTATTTTTTTCAATAACTAAACAATATAAAATTATACTATATACGATAGTAAAAAATACATTTATGATCATTACTAATATGTTTTTATAATTAGAATAAATCGTCATTAACAAAACATTAGCAGTCACCACGAAAAAAATACTAATAAAATATTTTTTACTATCATTTATTTTATCTAAATGTGATGATAATTTTATAAATTTATTAAAAATAAACTTAAGTTTATATATAATTGTTGCTATTAATAAAATTACTAAATTAGTAACTATATCAGAATTTGTTGAATTAGTTAAGTATAAAATTTGTTTAGGAGTGATAAATACTATTAATATATAAATAACTTCAGAAATAAAATAAATAAGTTGTTGAATAATAACTGAGAAAAAAATTTTTGCTTTATTTTTTTCAAATATACAAAAAGAAAATGGTATAAATATTATTGTACTCAATATAAATCTCAAAAAGCCATCAATATAAATATAATTTACTATATTAATGAGAACTAAAATTATTAAACTAAAATAGAAATTAACTTTTTTATAATTAATTTTAACTTGCAATATTTTACTTTGTAGATAAATTGCTAATAAAACATTTAAAAAACACAATATAAAATGTTCTTCCAATATTTCTAACACAATTGACCAACTTCTTTTTTATAATTTTCTGAAATCAAATCAATCATTTCACCATTGTCAAATAAAATTTGCTTTTTCTTTTTATCAATTTTAATAATTCTATCTTCATTAACCAAGCAAGCTCTATGACTTTGTGCTAAACTACCCATACTTAATTCTTTTATTTCAGTTAAAGATTTTCCAACTTTATATGTTCTATTATCTGTTTTGATTAAACATTTTCTTTCTACATTGTCATGAGTAACATACAAAATATCTTTTACTGGAATTATATAAACAGCATTATTATCAATAAACTTAATAGCTTGTTTTTTGCCTATAAAAGCCAAAGATTTTATAATAGCATCTCTTACTCTTTTGTCAAAATCATCAAATTTACATATAAAAGTTAAAACCATCAATTGATCACGAACAATATTAGAAGCCAGTTCATCATGGGCAGTTATAAATATTATAATACTATCTAAATCATTTTTTCTAATCATTCTTGCTATATCAATACCAGATTCTGATTTTGTTTCAATATCTAACAAATATACTCTATTTACCATTGATTCATTCATGAGTTTTTTAAACTCATTATTATAATCATTAAAAATATGTGTTTTATACTCCAATTTATTATTAATCATAATCTTACTTATTATGTTTTTAATGTTATCTGTTACTTCTTTAAAATCATCAACTATTACAAAATTAATCATACAGGCCTCCTACGTTTGCATTGTGTTAATTATTATACCATATTTTGGGAAATTATGGTAGACTTTTTGTCTAAAAAAACTAATTTTATGCTTAAATTAGTTTTTTTAAATAAAATTTGATATATTATTTATTAAAAAGCATAATATAATGCCTATTAAAGTAGGAATTATAATAGCTAATAGTGTCCATTTTAAGCTTCCTGTTTCTTTTTTTATGGTTAAGCATGTTGTTGAGCATGGAAAATGACATAAGGAAAATATAAGTACACATATAGCTGTTATAACTGTCCAGCCATTGTTAACTAAAATTGATCTTAAACTTTCTAAACTTTCATACTCTACTAAATTACCTGTAGCCATATAAGTCATAAGCATTATAGGAATAACAATTTCATTTGCAGGGAATCCTAAAATAAAAGATATTAAAATTACTCCATCCATTCCTATTAATTTGCCAAAAGGATCTAAAAATGATGAAATATGATTTAATAAAGAAATGTCATTTATATGTAAATTTGCTAGCAACCATATTAATGCCCCTGCAGGAACCGCTACTATTACAGCTCTACTCAATACAAACAGTGTTCTATCAAATATTGATCTTATTATAACCTTACCTATTTGAGGTTTTCTATAAGGTGGTAATTCTAATGTAAATGAAGATGGTACACCTTTTAGTATTGTTTTTGATAAAATATAAGAAGCTAAGAAAGTTAATAAAAATCCTAACAAAATAACTAATGTCAATATAATGACACTTAGAAATGAATTACCATTAATTCCAACAAAAAATATTGTAATTAAAGTTATCATGGTAGGAAAACGACCATTACATGGAACAAAAACATTTGTTAAAATCGCTATTAATCTTTCTCTAGGTGAATCAATTATTCTTGCTCCACTAACCCCAACAGCATTGCATCCAAACCCCATACACATGGTTAACGCTTGTTTTCCACATGCACGACATTTTTTAAACATCTTATCTAAATTAAAAGCTATCCTTGGTAAATAACCTAAATCTTCTAGCAAAGTAAATAAAGGGAAAAATATAGCCATAGGGGGTAACATAACAGCGACAACCCAAGTTAACACTTTATATACGCCTGAAATTAATAAGTCAATTAAAAATTGAGGGAATTTTAAAAATTCTAAAAAATTTAAAATATGAATCTCTAAATATGAAAAAAATTGAAACAATAAGTCAGAAGGATAATTAGCTCCTTTTATGGTTAGCCAAAATATTACCATTAGCAGTGCAATAATTAGGGGTATTCCAAATAATTTACTTGTTGTTATTTTGTCGATTTTTAAGTCCTTTTGTTTATAATTTTTATTCTCATAAGTTACTACTTCTTTAGCTATTTCTTCAGCTTTTTTAACTATACTATCAGCAATATTATAATTTCCTTCTTCTTTTATATAAATTAATTGATTTTTAATTATTTTATCTTCTAATAAATCATAGCCTAAATAATTGGTTATTTTTTTATATAAAGATTCTTCATAATTAATTAAATTAATAGCACCCCATCTAGGATTTAAATCTTTTGTTTTGTCTTCTAAATAAGGTAGTAAAATATCTATTGCTTCTTCTACTTTATCATCGTATTTTATTTCAATTGGATTAAAATTAGTATTTTCTAAATTATTTAATAATTCATTTATACCATTTTTATTTCGAGCACTTGTTCCAACTACTGGTACACCTAATATGTTAGACAATTTATTTAAATCAATATTTATTTTCTTTTTTTTAGCTTCATCCATTAAATTAACGCATACAATAACTTTTTTAGTTATTTCTAATGTTTGTAATACCAAATTTAAATTTCTTTCTAAGCATACCGCATCACACACTACAATTACTAAGTCATATTTATTAAAACAGATAAAATCACGTGCTACTTCTTCTTCTTCAGAATGGGAAATTAAAGAATATGTACCGGGTAAATCATATATTTTATAATCTTTATTATTATATTTAAACATTCCACTAGCATTACTTACTGTTTTTCCTGGCCAATTTCCTGTATGTTGATGTAATCCTGTTAAAGAATTAAATACTGTACTTTTTCCAACATTAGGGTTACCTGCTAAAGCAATTATTTTCATATAATATCTACCTCTATTTTATCACAATCTTCTTTTCTAATAGCAATTATAGCTCCCCTAATTAAATAAGCTGTTGGGTCATTAAATGGGCTTTTTAAGACACATTCAACATTTGTTCCTTCAATTAGACCAATATCAAGCAATCTTCTTTTTATATTATCATTGGCAACTATTTTTTTTACAATAGCTTTATTACCAACTTTCATATCACATAAATACATCCAACCAATTCCTTTCATGATATTATATGTTATAAAGAAAATGGAGTTAATAAAAACGATATTCCTATTTAGAAATATCGTTATCAATTAATTCTGCTTCTTTTAGTATATTATATATACATGAATAGCTTCTTCTATTATAAAATTTACAAAATTTTCTAACACTAACATTACTTCTTTTATATAAATTTATTATATAATCTTTCTCTTTCTGACTTATTTTATTAACTGGTTCTCTATTTTTATTACCATGTTCAAAATTAATCTCACCTTCTAAAATTTCTTTTTTAAGTTTTAAGATATATTTTGGATGATAACCTGTAATATTAGCTATTTCGACATATGAAAGATATGATTTTCCTCTTAATTTATCAGCAATTAACTTGGCAGCTTCTATTTTCTTACCCATAATATCACCTAATATAATATTATCACAATAGTAATATTTTTACAAGATAATTATACAAAAAATAGGGATTTTTTTCCTATTTTTCTATTTTAATTATCTCTTTTATGTCAGATTCTTTATAAGTTATTTTGATCTTATCATCAACACTTAAGAATGGTAATATATTTTGATTTACTTTTAATGATGCACGATATATATCATCATCTTTTAAATAATAATAAGTTGTTCCATCTAAAACTGCTGTTTTAATTGATTTAATTGTTATTTCTTTAGTCAATTCTTCACCAGTTGTAATATTACCGCCCAAATAATTTTGAGCTGCTTTTAATATTCCTTCTGAACTTTCAGTAACAACTACTTTTTGATAATCCGCATAATCAACGAAGGCATACATTTTAACTAATCCTGCATTATCTTTTAAACTCATTAAATAAGTTGGTTTATTATCTAAATTAATTAATAATGGGAAAGTTGAAGTATATTTCATTTGTTGTACCTGTCCTTCACTAGATGCCATTGCAGATGTTTCTGTGGCTCCGGCTACGTCATAGAACTTCGTTTCTTTAGTTCGCATATTTGTTAAAGTAAAACCAATATTAGATCCATCACTAGATACAGATGTAATACCAGTATATAAATAAATATCATCATTCATAGCTAAGTAATTATATCCTTCACTAGTACTTACTACATCTTTTTGACCAAAAATGGAATTAAGGAAACCATTTTTATATAATCCCCAATCGTTTAATTGTTCAATTATTAAACTTGCTGAATAGACATGGTCAACCCAAGTTGGAACTTCTTCAACTTTATATTTTTTAGATGTACCATCAATTGGGTTAAATATTACTACACCAGTTACTTCTTTTTTTAATCCTACTCCACTATATTTTAAAGTTTGTGCTATCCAATATGGATTTCCTTCATCATCAATTTCAAAATTAACTTCACCAAATATTGTAAATGGATAACTTATTCTTAATTTTCTATATAAATTTTCAAAGAATAAACTTGAAGGCATATATTTCATACCATTTTCTAATCTAACTAAATTAGATTCACCAGTTACAGAATCAACTGTGATATAGCCAGCTACTCCCTTATTTCTATTTGTAAAATATTTAATTAAACTAGCATATTCCAATGGAGTAACTCTTACTATTTCATCATTATAATTTATTTGTGTATATTGATTTGATACTTCAAATTGTGATACTAAATCTGTCATTTGACCCATTACTTTGTCTCCTAATTTCATAGATGAATCTTTATCTAGTAATGGTAATTTATCAAAATCAACTGGTTCAACATCAGTAGTAAAATCACTATTATCAACACTTATTCTATTATAATATGATTTAGCCATAAATAATGGTGAATTAGCTACATTAAATATTATAATTAACCCAAATATTATAAATAATGCACTAAATAAAATATAAGATTTTTTATTTACTTTTTTATTATTTATTACTACTTTTAATATTTCTGTACTTGATACAATTAAACTAACTATACAAGTCATCACTACACTAATAAATACAAATACCCAAAAACTTGGATCACTTAAATTTATTGGTGGTAACATAAAATAATATAATATTAAAATCAAAATTATACTAATAATTATTTTTAAATATTTCATATTTCTACTCCGTTCTTAAAGCTTCTACAGGATTTTTTCTACTTGCTATAACAGCCGGTATCAATCCACCTACTAAAGTTAAAATAATAGCTACTGTAATTAAAATTAGTGTATGAATTGGATTCATAACTGCTACATTATCTAAATTAGTTAAATCTTTTAATATTGCATTTATTGGGAATAATAATAATCTTGCAATTATAATTCCTATTAATCCTGATGCTAAGCCAATAATAAATGTTTCAGCATTAAATACACGACTGACATCTTTTTTTCTTGCTCCTAAGCTTCTTAAAATACCAATTTCTTTTGTTCTTTCTAAAACTGATATATAAGTTATAATTCCTATCATAATTGAAGAAACTATTAATGATATACCAGAAAAAGCAATTAATACCCAACCAATAGCATCCATAATATTAGATGATAAAGTTGAAAATGTATCTGCTAAATCAGTATAAACAATTTTATCTTCATCTGATTTGTCTTTATTATTATCATTTAAATAATTAATTATATTTTCTTTAGCTTCAAAATCAACTGGATAAATATTTATCATATATGGGATATCTTTAGCTCCTAAATAAGCTATCATATCATCTTTAGTATAATTTTCAGTAAATTTTTCTCCAGTTAAAATATTATAATCTAAATCTTGTTGAGCATTTACAATTTCAGAATCTTTATTTTGTTCTATTATATATTCTGCTAATTCATTAGAATACAAAATATTTCCAGCACCTTGACTCATACTCATAGTATTCACTATTTGAGCTAGCATATTATCTTCTTTACCTCTTACAATTCCAACTATTTTTAAAGTAATTCCTTCATCATATATTTCATCATAATTCATATTAGGTACAAAATAGTTATTATTGTTTATATAAAAATCATCATTTAAAATTATTCTTATTTCTTTTTCAATTAATTCATCAAAACTAATTTCTTCTTTAGTTGTATCTATACCTAAAACTTCTAAAATATTTTTTTCTAATCTGTTTTTTTCATTTACTGCTATAACTATTTCAGTTTTATCTTTAGGATAACTTCCTTTTAATAAATCATAAGCAGATTCTAAAAATGTTTCTTCACTTTCTTTTAACTCTTTAGGTAATGAAGTTAAGTTTAAATTATTGACATAATTAATTTTGTCATTATTTTTTATTAACATATTTAAACTCATTGTTCGTAAATAAGATATACCAATTATATAATCAGGATTAATATTATTTATATAATTTAAATAATCATCTGTAAATACGTTTTTATGAATAAGCATTGATGATGCTGTATCATAAGGATAAATTACTTCTTCATCTATGTATGAATCGCTTTTATCGGGAGTCATACTCATCATATCCTCAGCAGTCATTTCTGTTGCTTGTCTACTTATTGTAATAGGAAAACTTGATAAAGTATCCTTTTCAAATTGATTTATTTGCATATCAAAACCATTTGATAAAGATAATATAATGGAAATACCTATTATACCTATACTAGAAGCAAAAGCAGTTAATAAAGTTCTTCCTTTTTTAGTTTTTATATTGTTAAATGATAATGATAAAGCAGTTAAAAAACTCATTGCTGTTTTTTTAATAGTATATGTTTTATTATTATTTTGTTTTTCTAATTTATTTGTATCACTTATAATATTACCATCTTTTAATTCAATAATTCTATTAGCATAATCATGCGCTAATTCACTATTATGAGTTACCATAATTACTAATTTATCTTTAGCAATTTCCTTTATTAACTCCATTATTTGAACACTTGTTTTAGAATCTAATGCACCAGTTGGTTCATCAGCTAGAATAATATCTGGATTGTTAACTAAAGCTCTAGCGATAGCTACTCTTTGCATTTGACCGCCAGATAATTGATTTGGTTTTTTATTAATATGATTTTCTAAACCAACTTTTTTTAATACTTCAATAGCTTTTTGTCTTCTTTCTTTTTTAGAAACTCCACTCAAAGTCATACCTAATTCTACATTGGCTAAAATACTTATATGACTGATTAAGTTATAGCTTTGAAATATAAATCCTATACAATTGTTTCTATATGCATCCCAATCAGTATCTTTAAATTTTTTAGTTGATTTATTATTTATAATTAAATCACCACTATCATAGTGATCCAATCCACCAATTATATTAAGTAAAGTTGTTTTACCTGAACCTGATTGACCTAAAATAGCAACAAATTCATTTTTTCTAAATTTTAAACTAACATCATTTAATGCTACTTGTGTGTAATTCGCAAGTGTAATACTTTTTTTTATATCTTTTAATTCTAACATTTAATTTTCCTTTCTTTATTACATATAAATATTTTATACTTATAGATTTGATTTGTCAATTTATTTGTTGTATAATTAATAAAGGTGATTATTAATGAAAAAAATAACTGTTATTGAATATTCTAATGATACTTCTTTAATTAGTTCAATATTATTTTTGATATTTGGTATTATCTTATTTACTAATCCAAGTGGTATATTAAATTTTATTTCGTATATCGTAGGAGGCATTTTAATTATTATTG
Source organism: uncultured Bacilli bacterium (assembly GCA_944359055.1). Lineage (GTDB taxonomy): Bacteria > Bacillota_I > Bacilli_A > RF39 > UBA660 > Faecisoma. The sequence goes on from CALVSO010000017.1 coordinate 16,269, forward strand.
GTATTTTTAATATTTTAAGTTATCGAAAATTACTTAAAAAGTTAAATATTGAATACAAATCAAAATTAATTTTTGGTGTCATATTAATTATATTCGGTTTATTTGTAATGTTGTTTTCTTCTTTAATTGAAATGACATTTAGATTAATTTGCGGTGGTTGGATTATTTATACTGGTATTATTAGATTAATTGAAACTTTAAATAATAAAGAAAATAAAATATCATTTATTAGTAGATTAATTGTTTCTATTTTATTAATAATATGCGGATTATATGTTGCTTTAGATACTAATTTAATATTTTCTACTATTGGATTATTTATTATTATATACGCTATTTTAGATATTGTTGGATATATATTTTATAAAAAAAAGTTTTAAAATTTTAAAACTTTTTTTATGGTTTATTTGATTCAATTTTATTTTTATAATCTGCCAACTTTTCTTGATATTCTTCACGGCTACTTTTATCAGTTATCAGTTTAATATCTTTTCTAGCCTTATCGTAGGCCAATAAAGCATTATTATAATTTGATTGGCTTTTATTATTTATTAAAGTATTAACCGAATCATCTAAACTTGATAAAGACGTATCTGCATTACTTATTGAAATTTGTAAAACATTTTCTTTTGTTGCTGAATTATAACAATCAATATAATATAAATTTCCCATAGGAATTAAATTGATTACAAAATTTAATAATGATGGAACCAAAAAAATAAGAACTGCAGCAACTAGCCTTTTTGAAATACTTTTAGACAATTTTTTTGAATCTACTTCTCCGCTAGAGATAGTCTTTATTATATCAATTATAACAAAAATTGTTAATATCACTGGAACCAAAATAATTGCCAAATTAATAATACTTTTGAAAATACTTAATATATTTAATAATTCTACGTCATTACATGCATTTTCCATATTTCTATTTTCCTCCTCATATTTAATTGCGTTACAAAATTATTGATACTTTTTTATTAATTAAAAACTCCAATTTTCATTGGAGTTTATTTTCAAATGGCAGGGGTGGCAGGAGTTGAACCCACATGAACGGTTTTGGAGACCGTCATTCTACCATTGAATTACACCCCTAAATCGATGTAATTAAATTATAGCATATATTTTATTTTATTACAATATTTTATAAACTTATTTTTTATAAAACATATAATTATGTAGGTGAATATTTATGATTATAAAATATAATACTAAGGAAAAAGAATTATTAGCTAGAATTATGCGAGCTGAAGCAGTCGGTGAAGGTAATTTAGGAATGCTCATGGTAGGAAATGTCGTAGTGAATAGAGTATTAGTTGATTGTTTAACTTTTAAAAATATAGATACTATAACTGATGCTTTATATCAACCAAACCAATTTGCTGGAGTTGATAGTCCTTTGTTTTTTGGTAATCCAACGACATCAGAACTAAATTTAGCAGATAGAATTCTTAGAGGAGAATATTATTATCCTGCTACTAATGCTTTATGGTTTTATGCTCCTAGTGGTGATGCAGAATGCAAAGACTTATGGTATGATCAAAAACTGTCTGGCAGATATAAAAGTCATTGTTTTTATAATCCCGATCCAGGAATTTGTAAACAAATACATTAATAAAAACATCTAAAAAGAAGTTTTATTCTTAATTAGATGTTTTTATATTATTAAAATTTGACCTATTGTTAATAAATTACTAGTTAAATTGTTTTTTTTCTTTATTTCATCGACGGTAGTATTATATTTGTTTGCTATGCTGTATAAATTATCACCACTTTTTACAATATAAGTATTACTTTCTTGTGTTGGTAATTTAAGTATTTGGCCTATAGATAATAAATTGCTTGATAAATTATTTAATTTTTTTATTTCATCTACTGTTGTGTTATATTTATTAGCTATACTATATAAACTATCTCCTGCTTTTACAACATATTCAAATTCATTACTTGATTCTTTTTTTGGTATTAATATTTTTTGTCCGATGCTTAACAAATTACTACTTAAATTATTTATTTTCATTAATTCATCTACTGTTGTATTAAATTCATTAGCTATCTTATATAAACTATCTCCTTTTTCTACTATATAAGTATCATATTGATTGTTTTCAGTATAAACATTTGGGATTAAGATTTGTTGACCTACATTTAAAACAGTAGAAGCTAAATTATTATATTCAATTATTTTATCCACAGTAGTATTATATTTATTTGCTATACCATATAAAGTATCTCCTTTTTTTACTGTGTAAATAGTATAATCTTCTGGTTGTTTTTCTACTTCAGGTATTACTAAAACTTGACCTATTGTTAATAAGTTACTTGACAAATTATTGGCTGCTTTCAATTCTTCTACACTAATATTATATTTTTTTGCAATACTATATAAACTATCTCCCTTTTTTACTGTATAAGTATTTTCAGTTCCTTCAGTATAACCTATATAATTTAATACTGCTCTTACCACTGCTTCTGCATAATCTATATAATTATTTTTTAATTTATTTGCATCTGCTTCAGTATCCAAAAATCCGTATTCCACAGTTATTGGTTCTGTTATACCAGTATTTCTTTGCATAAAATAATAATCTTTTGATGTATCACTTGGTAATCTTCTTTGATAGGCTTTTCTTATTTTTTGTCCTTCTTTAGCTAATTCTTGCAATACTAAATTAGATAATGTATCTTTATTTCTTAGTGCGTATATTACTTCCGCACCTTCGCCACCTGTGAATCTCAACTAGTGGTTAGTTAGCTATATTATTTTTTCCATATCTACCATATGGATTTCTTATCTTATTTTCATCTTTATATTGAAATACTAAGTCATCAATTATTTTATTTCTAAAAGTTATATAAATATTTCTATTTTTATCTGCTTCTATTTTTTCAATTAGAGTAAATATTAAATCTCTATTAGGATTTTTAATATTTAAAAGTTGATTAATTTGATTTGTATAATTAGGAATATTTGAAACATTTAATCTATTATTAATCAATTTGATATTTATTTCATTTATCTTATCATTTATTTGCTTTATTTTATCTTCATAATTATTTGATAACATTTTATACGAATCTATAGAAAGATTACCCTCTATTCGGTCATTATATAGTGTTTCAATATTTTTAAATATTTTCTTCTTCTCTATTTCTAATTTTTGCATTTCTTGGTTATCCACAGTATTTTCCATATTTGTTCTTTTAATTAATTCATCATTCAATTCCTCAATATTTAAATCTTTAAAAAAATCTTTCAAATGAATATATATTTGATTTAATACTTGTTTTTCAAAATATTCATATGGAAAAAAATGTGATGAACATTTCTTTCTAATTGGATCTCTTGCATATTTATTGCAATTAATACTCCAATAATTATGATTTTTCCTATATAATACTCCAAGTCTATTACCACATTCTTTACAGAATATAATACCTTCCAATAATCTTTTTTCACGATTAGTTTTAATGTCAACAGTTCGATTATGATTTTTCTTTTTATAATTAACTAATTCAAATGTATCTCTATCAACAAGTGGCTCATGTGTATTTTCAACTATCATCCATAAATTTTTATCTAATGTTATTTTCTTTTTAGATTTATAATTTACTTTTGTTTGTGTATGTTGAACCATGTCACCTACATACATACGATTTGATAAAATTTTTACCACCGAATGAATAGTCCATATTTTATTTTCTTTTAACCTACTGGAATACTTTATATTTTTATATCCTGCAGGAGTTTTAACATTCATACTAGTAAGTCTTGTTGCTATTTCTGATACACCAATATCATTTCTTCTCCATTCAAAAATCATTTTAACAATTTTTGATGTTTCTGGATTTGGTATCAAATGTCCTTTATCATTAGGATCCCTCATATATCCAAAACAAGGCGCACTTCCAATAAATTTTCCATTTTTTCTTTTTTTATCTAAAACATTTCTAATTTTTAAAGAATTTTGTTTGCTATAATAATCATTACAAGCAATTATAAAAGTTGAAGAATCATTACTTGCTTGATTTTTAATACTATCATAGTTTTCCATTAATGAAATAAATCTTACTTTATTTTCCGGAAAAAAAGTTTCTATATAATATCCTGTTTTAACATGATCTCTTCCTAGCCTAGATAAATCTTTGACTATAACCAAATTAATTTTTTTATTTTGAATATCATCAATCATCCTTTTAAATGCAGGTCTTTCAAAATCTGTACCTGAATATCCATCATCAATGTATTCATCTATTAAATTATAATTATTAATTTTTACATAATCTTTTAAAATTTGCCTTTGATTTATTACACTTTCACTAGCAGATTCATATTTCTTATCTTTGTCTTCTTGAGATAACCTTATATATATTCCTACATTATAATCAATATTCGTTAAATAGCCATTATACATTTAATCCTCCTTTGATAGCTATTAACTCTCTACAAGACAAAAATATTTTATCATAATTAATTTTTTTAAACAATTTAATTATCATTTTTTTCACCAAAAATATTTCTTATTAAATATTGAATTATCAATTCTTTAAATATATTTTTTTTATTGTCCAAAAACATATTATCTTCATTCATATTAAAATTTATGTTGTCAATAACTGTTTTATTCACAAGATACCTCCTTAAAGCATGTAAGAATTTCTTCTAATTCTTTTTGTTCTTCTAATGATAATAATTCAGATTCACATCTTTTACCATGCCATAACATAACACCATCAGTATCATAAGAAATAATATCATTATTAGTTTTATAATTATATTTATTATTATATTTGGATAAATGACCTATTTCTTTTTGGTTATTCAAACTATTACTAACAGGTTCTTTATCCCATATGTTATTGGTTAAATATATGGTTCTTTTTGAATGATTACTTTTATCTTTATTATAAAAACAATATATGAATCCAATATCTTTTAATTTTTTTATATGTTTAGAAACAGTATCCTCTCTTATCCCATACATATCAGCTAACGATTTATTGCTTATCCAAGAATAACCATTTTTTCTACATAATGAAGTAATTCTTTCAGCAATCAGTTTCTCTTCACTAGTTAGTTTTTTAGTTTTGTAAATATATTTTGGAATAATAGCGTATATGATTATATTTTCTTCATTTTTCATTAATCTCCTCCAATTTAATTATCTTGAACCTAGCGCTATGTTCATATTAATTATCTTAAAAATAGCATTATTTTTCCATGTCAAAAAAATCCCTAGTCCATCACTAGAGATTTCTTATATTTTTCCTAAATTTTTCCTATTGCCCTATAAATATTTTATTACCATTTTCATCTAATTTATATTTAATTAAACTTTCATCACCCTTTTGTTTTAACATTTTTATATTCAATTGCAAACCCAATTTTATAAATGCACTCTTTTTGAATAAATAATATCCATTTTTATAAGTCATTAATCTTTCTATTAATTCTTCATCCGTTAATTTAGGTTCATCAAATTCTAAAGATTTAATAATAAATTTTTCTACCTCATTTAACTTATCAAAGGACCTTTTTACTCGCCTTAATAAAATTGTGCATAATTCAATTGAATTGTCATATGCTGACCTATCTAAAGTTAAAACTGATGTATCTTCATAAGATATAATGTCACTAGTAAAACTACAATCATAAACATCATTATTAGATAATATTTTAAATTTTAAATCCTCTGTTATTTCATATTTTAAATATTCTTGATACAAGGAATGTACTAATAAATTTGTGGAAAGTATATCTATAATTTGTTCAAAATCATTTTTAAATTCTATATAATCATAATCTTTTATTGTTTTACTACTTAATGTTCCTTCACTACTTAATAATTCAGCTTGTAATTTATTATCTTTTACTAATATCATAGCAACCTCCGAAAATACAAAAAGAGAACAGCCATTAAGATAATACTGCTCTCTTAAATTTATTATTTATTAAATTATATCATAATTAAACTCTTTTATAAATATAATTTCACATTTATGTACACAAATATCAAAAAAACTAACAATTTTTCATATATGGGCATAAGATGATGCCACCTATTTTATTGTTTTTCTTTATTTATAAAAGTCTTTCGAGGTGGCAATTCTGATTTTGCACTTGCAAAATTGTACATATTTCTATACAAATAATTATTATTAGACAAAAATATTTATTTTTATTACAAAGATTTATTAATATACATTAAACCATTCACTTTATGTACAAATAGCATTTTCTATTAAAATTTGATGTACATTAATTTATTTTGTTATTTATAAGCAAACAACAAAAAATGTTGTTTGAAATTTAAATTATTGTTATAAAATAAATAGTCAAGAGTTAAAATGAACTAGCGCTCTTGACTATTTATTTTATTATATAAACTCTTTTAAAATTTCTTCTAAATAATTATTATTCAACCAAAAACAATGTTTTGTATAATCTTTTTGTCCTGTTAATTTGTCTGCAACCGGTAAAGGAAATGTATCTTTAGCGTCTCGTGCATGTGGTCTAACATGACATACTTTATTTTCAGACATTCCAGGAAAATTAGTTATTCTATATCCATTATCATCAATCTTTTTGACTATATTGCCATTTTTTATAATTTCAAAAGTCTTCTCCCACATAGTTTTAACTTCATTTTCCAAAATTAATTCAGGCATATTCCACAGCTTAATTCCGTTAAAGACATACTCACCTTTTTTCATTTTAAATACGAAAAACATATATTTGGTAGATTCTAATTTTTCTTTTAAATCTGATGTTTCCCAACTTTGTTTAACAATTTCTGTATACTTGAAAGCAGGAAAAGGCATTGATTCTTTTATTCTACCATTTTCTTCTACTCTTACTGTTCTAGGAATAATATTAGCTTTTAAAAATTCATCTGTTTCGCTTAAATTTCCTTTAACTCCAAACATTCTACTTACTAAAATAGAATTTAAGTTTTTAGCAGTTGAATCTATATTAAAATTATTCATTAATTCTTTTTGAGTTTTTCCTTTATATTTATTTATTACATTATTAATAAAGTCTTTAAAAGTTTGCTCATTATTAGATAAAATCTTTTCAACAGTAGTATAATCTCCAATATACTTTCTAACTAACTGTGTCATATATGAATTTTTAAAACAAAAAGCCCTGTTTTTAGCTAAAATATCACTAAACGGCTGTCTTCTAACTGAATTAGCATTAGCACCTTTAGTACATGCACCAAGATACATCGTATCGGCCTCAGAAATTTCATGTGCTTTACCACTTTTTATTTTTTCTATAATAATATTCCAGTCTTCTTCTATTTGTTTTAAATCTTCACTTACAGATAAATCAAGCAAAACTTCATTCGTAATCTTAAAATTTAATTTTTCTTTATTATCTTCATGCAAATACCAAATAATTTCTAATTTATTATTTTTAAACCAAAAATGACTTGCATAAAATTGATTTTTATATTCGGTCATATAGTCAATCATATTTAAAACTAATCTTTCTTTAGCTGAAAGAGTATTATCTTTATTCTTTTTATAAGGTGTAACCTTAAGTTCAATACCAGCATCAATAAAATCTGGTTCAGAATATTGATTAGGTTCTATACCAAATAAAGATTGTTCAATGATATTACCTAAAGAACCCTTTTTTACACCAGATTCATCTAAAACATAATAATTCATTGATATTATATCTTTAAATGACTTACCAATAATTGATTTTGATATAACTTCTATTTCTTCTCTTGAATAATGTCTTCCTTTTTTCATTAAATTCTCCTTTCGATCTTGTTTTTTTCAATTCTTTAATGTAAAATATTATTAGTAAAAAATTAACTTTCAAAAATTTATATTAAATTGAATATGAAAAGTTGATCTTTTTTCTTAATTATATTATAATATAATTAATCATTTTTAACAACATAGACAGTTGTTTTAATAAATATTACTGAAAGGAGTATAACAATGAAAAAAACAGTTGTAGAATTATTTGCAGGCGTTGGCGGATTTAGATGTGGATTAAATAAAGTAGAATTAATAAATAATAAAGTTAAAGAAAACGGTAATTGGGACTTTGTATGGGCAAATCAATGGGAACCTTCTACAAAAACTCAAGATGCTTTTAATTGCTATATAAAAAGATTTGGAGAAAAAGATGCCAGTAATGTTGATATTTTTGAAGTAAATAAAAAAGAAATACCAGATCATTCATTGTTAGTTGGTGGATTTCCATGTCAAGATTACTCTGTAGCGCAAACCCTTTCAAATAGCAAAGGAATTGAAGGAAAAAAAGGTGTTCTTTGGTGGGCAATTGCTAATATTTTAAAGATTAAAAAACCACCTTTTGTTTTATTGGAAAATGTCGATAGATTATTATTATCTCCATCTAAACAAAGGGGTAGAGATTTTGGAATTATATTAAGAAGTTTTATGGATAACGGATATGCTGTTCAATGGAGAGTAATAAACGCTGGTGAATACGGTTTACCACAAAAACGAAGAAGAATCTTTATATTTGCATATCACAAATCAACTAATTATTTTAAATCTTTAGCTAAGATTGATTTAAAAGAAATAGTTTTAAATAAAGGAATTTTTGCAAAACAATTTCCAATAAAAAAAGAAGAATTAAAAACAAATTCATCTAACATATCAAAAGACAATTATAATGATTTAGTTGAACTAAGCAATAAATTTAAATGTGAATTTTATAATGCCGGTATAATGATAAATGGGAAAATCTATACTTCCAAAGTTGAAAAAGATTGTAATGACATTTATCCATTAAAAAATATTATTCAAAAAAATGAAGTTGATAAAAAATTCTTTTTAACAGAAGAAACTTTAAAAAAATTCCAATATTTAAAAGGAAACAAACGAATTCCAAGAGTTAAGCCAAACGGAGACCCTTATATGTACACTGAAGGTGCTATGCCATGCCCTGATAATCTAGAAGCTCCAGCAAGAACAATGTTGACCAGTGAAGGAGGAATAAGCAGAACAACACACATTGTTGAAGATTATTTAACTAAAAAAATTAGATTACTAACTCCTATAGAATGTGAAAGAATTAACGGATTTCCAGATAATTGGACTAATACAGGTATGACAGATAAACGAAGAAATTTTATGATGGGTAATGCTTTAGTAGTAGGTATTATTGAAAGATTAGGAATTGAAATAGAAAAAATAATAGAAAAGGAAGATTGATTATTGTCTAAAATATAACTATAAAAATATAAAAAAGAGGGATTACTTTAGAAATTATATTTATAATTAATTATTGTTTGTCTTGTAAAAATTCTCTTATACATTTCTATCAATAGATTTCAAGGTTAATATATTAATTGCAATTAACAAAAAAATTAACTGATGACTAAATATCACCAGTTTTTAATTGCAAACTTTCAATTTTAATATTTTCACTAATCTTTTTTCAAGTTTAGGTCTAGCAAATTGTTCTTCTAATGCTAATATACTACTTTTATATCTCTCATATGCAAATTCATAATCTCCTTTTTTTATTGCATTTACACAAGCTATTACAACATTTTCATAAATATAATTATATATTTCATTGTTGTCTAATTCTTCATTTATAGCTTCTACAATAATTGGAGCAGTTTTATAATAATGATCTATATCTTCTTTTGATACAAAATTATCTCTAAACCATCTAAGTATAGTTAGTTCTTCACAATTATCATCAAAACATTCTAATTTATGTCTCATACAAGCAGTCGTTAAATAACAACTACAATCTGTAGAAGTCTTTTCACCATCAATTTTTTCATTAATTGTAAAAGTTTCTTTATCATAATTAATATTAATGTGTATAGATTTATCATGAGGTTCCCTTGGATCACTTCCATAAATATTTACATGCCCTTTTTCCTCATTACCATTTACATTTATCCATGTTCCACCTTCAGTTTCTTTTGCCATTTTATTTTTCTCCTCTCTTACTAGTTATTTCTATAAGTTCTTTTAATCCATATTCAACATCTTCCGCATAATCAAAAATATCCTTATCATCATAACATTCGTTACAAAAATTTATAATTTCTTCAAAATTATTTAATGAATACTCCCCCTTATTGTTATATAATTCATATTGCTCTAAAAAACGATTTAAGTATTCAGATGATTTATTTTTTAAATTATAATTTTTTGTATTCTTATTTATACATAATAATGAAATTATGATTTTTCTATATAAATTAAGAACATTAATATCTCTTCCCATAACTACTCCTTTCTTAATAAATATTATATACCTTTTAATATAAAAATCAAGTTTATTTATATTTAAATTATTTTAAATTATTTAAATAATCATTATTAATAAATTTTTATATATAAATAATAATCTATCATTTAATAATTCATTACTATATACGATGCTTATATTATCAGCTAAAAGTAAATTTAGTTAACAACTTTTTTGAAAAATATATTGTATCCAGATGAAAATAAACATTTACATCAAAAGAATACGCAATATCTCTTCTACCTACAAATATATCAATAATATTTATATTTTTTAACTTTGTAATCATACGAATTATTGAAAATAATACATTAATAACATTTTGTTTACATTTTAATATGGATATTATAATAAAAAAAATATTTTTTTTATTATAATATTGACAATTTTACTGAAACCTGGTATCCTGGAAATGAATAGATTAAGGTGAAGATATGAATAATAAAATTATCGATTTATTTGCAGGAGCAGGAGGCTTATCAGAAGGTTTTAGAAGAAATAATTTTGAAATTATTGCTCATGTTGAAATGGACAAGGATGCTGCTTATACTTTAAAAACAAGAGAAGCTTTTTATTATTGTAAAAATAATAATATGATGAATATCTATATTGACTATTTAAACAAAAAGATTTCTAGAGAAAAATTTTATAGTTATATTCCACAACAAGTTTTGAATAAAGTCATTAACGAAGAAATATCAGAAATAACAATGCCTAAAATATTTAATAAAATAGATGAAATGTTAGAAAATAAGAAAGTATTAGGTATTATTGGTGGACCACCTTGCCAAGCTTATTCAATAGCAGGGCGTTCAAGAATGAAAGAAAAAATTAAAAATGATCCAAGAAACTTTTTGTATCTATATTATTTAGAGTTTATTAAAAAATATCAACCTAAATTTTTTGTATTTGAAAATGTTCAAGGAATTTTATCTGCAAAAGAGGGAAGTATTTTTGAAGACATCAAAAGAAGAATGAAGCAATTAAACTACAATATAGATTATAAATTACTAGATTCAAATGACTTTGGTGTAGTACAACATAGAAAAAGAATTATTATTATAGGATATAAAAAAGAATTAAAAATAAATTATCCTGAATTTGAAAAATTTAAAACACAATATAATATCAGAGATTTATTTTATGACTTACCAAAATTAAAAGATGGGGAAACAAATAATAACTATGCACTACCAACAAATCAATGTTTACAAGATTTAAAAATTAGAGATAAAAATTGGAATATACTCACTTACAATCAAAGTAGAAATTTAAATGAAAATGATAAAAAAATTTATAAAATATGTATTAAACAAAAAAATATAAAATATGACGAATTACCTAAAAATTTAATTAAACATAATAATAAAGAAGCTTTTTTAGATAGATTCAAAGTTGTAGAATACGATAAACCTTCACATACTATGGTTGCGCACATATCAAAAGATGGACATCATTATATTCACCCAGATATTAAGCAATGTAGATCGTTAACTGTTAGAGAAGCTGCTAGAATACAAAGTTTTCCAGATGACTATTATTTTGAGTCATCAAGAACTAGTGCATATAAACAAATAGGAAATGCTGTTCCAGTATTTATGGCAGAAAAAATTGCAAAAAAAATAGAAGAATCATTATTTTGATTCTTCTTTAATTTTGCACAATTCTTCATATTTAAATATTAAATCTTTATGATAATTTCTAGCTTCTAATATCATTTCTGAATATGATTTTATCAAAAACTTCCCACCAGCAAGCGCATCTTTAAACATTAATTCTACACCACGATCGTATCCCCAATTATCACTTACTAATGTTGTTATAATGTTTTTGTTAGGGTATTTTTCCATTGCAAATTCTTGATATCTATAAATTTGATTATGATATTTTTCATCTATTTTAATATTAGGCCGCTTTAGCTCTAGTATATAAATATCATTATTTGTAGTTAAACACAAAAAGTCTATTCTTCTATTTTGCTCTTCTAAACTATCATCTGGAAATTTTTCTTTCAATATTTTTGCAAAAGTTACTTCTCTTCTAAATTCATTAATTTTAGGATCTAAAATCCAGGGGAATTTTTCTAAAAATGGTTGTATATACTTTGTTTCTGATTGATTTTCCAATACCATTAATTCAAAATTGTTAATTGCATTAATTCTTCCTTGTGCAATTTTAGCCATTTCCTTTGCTTCTATAAACTCCCAATCCTTTATGAATTTTAATAATTCCTCTAAATTTGAAACGGATTCTTTTATTAGCTTTGCTGCAAAATCCTTAAATGAACTAAACGAGTACATATCTTGAATATAACCTATGAATTCAGTTGTTTTTTGTATATTCATTGTTTCATCATTTATTACTATATTTACTAATTTTCTTGCTGATTCTTGTTCATGAAGAGCAAGACTATTAATCCAATCATTTATGTTTATATCCAATTTTTTATTAACAGTTTCTTCTTTTTCTTGTTTTCTCTTCTCTCTCCATTCATTTTGAATTCTTTTAATAACAATATCTATATTATTTTGTAAGTCTTGTGATATTTCATTTTCCCATACCAAGCTGTCTCTTGATGTTGATATATTATCAGTATAAATATCTTCATCTATGTAATCAATATTTAATTGCCCAATTAAATAAGAATAAAAATTATCATTTGCTCTTTCATTAAAGCTATAATTTTCTTGACACAGTTTTTTATTAGCATATAAAATTATTCCTTGATCTTCTTTTTTTAGCGGAGTTTCAGTTGTAAAAATTTCTCCATTAATATTATGTTTATTAAAATAATCTATTACTTCTTTATCTAAATTAAGCTTTCCTAAATCAGCTGGTATTTTCCAAGAAAATTGAAGCTTTTTTTCTTCTTTTATATAATTTAAATAATCATTATTTGTCAAATCAATTTTTGCCACTTCTAAATTATTAAAGATATGAATTAATTGTAGTTTAAAATTTTGATCAAATATTTGTAATCTTTTAACTATACTTTCAGAAAGTTCAATTAAATCAATATCTTTTTTTCTTCTTATATTCAATAATTCAACCTTTGTTCCATCATTCATTTCAGTGTTTTCATTATTTATAATTATTTCCGGATAATAAGTATCTCCAGTAGTTTCTTTCATTTTATTATAATCCAGTTTAAAAGCATTACATATCTTTTCAGATACTGTAGTTATTATCATTTCATTAGTTATTCCAAACCCAGCTAATTTTCCAATACCTTTTTTTCCCTGTAACCGTCTTTTAAATATTAATGATTCTGAAGTTTTTTCTTCTTTTCTACGCTTTCTACCAATACTTAAAAAATTATTATTAATTTTTTCAATACAGTTCTCTGCAGTTATTGCTAATCCCGTACCATTATCTTCTATTATTATATTAGTTATTTTTTCTTGTCCAAGTTTATTTTCATCTACTATTACCTTTACTTCTGTAGCATCAGCATCATATGAATTTGATACAAATTCAGATATTATTGCAGGTAATTTAGTATATAATTGGCTACCTAATAATTCGACAATTCCTAAATCAAACTTTAATTTTAATTTAGTATCTGTTTTATCATATGATATTTGCATTTCTTCTTTTATCATTTTCTCTTTATCTAAAATATGTGTACTAGTCATTGTATCTCTCTCCTTTAAATCATAAAATTTTAATCAATTATTATTATTATATCATTTATTACATATTTCAAAGATTATATTAGTATTTATCTTGCAAAAATCTATTTACAACTACTAGTATATATTCACATCTTATAATGGTCAAATTGTAGTTAATTAAATTCTTTTTTTACTTTATCTAATAAATTTTTTCTCATATCTTTTAAAATTTCATCTATTACTTCAAAAGAGATTTCTCTTTGATTTTTGTTTGTAGTGTCAAATAATCTAAAATTTATTTTTTCTTTTTCAGATAACTTTTCCATATTTAATAATGAATTGTTGTATTCATTAACATTAGTTTCATTTAAAAAATTTCTTTTTTCTAACGATAAATTAGCATTATAATCTCTCTTCAAAGCAGTTAAACTATCAGTATATGTAGATATAACAATATCTATTTTTTCTTTTATTAATGGAATATATATTTCTTTATATGATATATATTCTTCTTCACTCATTCCGCCTTTTAAAACCAGTCTATCAACCCATATAAGTCTATCAAATAATGATCTATCAATTATTATAATATCAGGATTTTTGCTTATTGAATCATCTAATTGTTTTAAAACATATTTAGGGATTTCGGTATTAACTACACTTTTATCTTTATCTTTTAAAATTGGATATATTTCTTTTTTATATTTTTCGGAAGTGGTAAATTCTTCTAATACTAAAACGGTAAAACCTTTCTTTTTAAAGAAATCTTTTAAATTATTAATTAAACTTGTTTTCCCAGTTCTAGGCGTTCCTGTAAATTCTATTACATAAGGTTTCTGATTAGTTAAAACTTTCTTTAATTTATATACTTCTTCTTTTCTATAATGAATTTTATTTAATCTTTTATATTCATCTTCGTTATTTTTAAAAACTACATTTTTTACATAATCATCATCACTTTTATCATAAAATATATAATCAATTAATTCCTTTAATCTCATAAACATAGGATGTTTTTCATCTTCATTAAATATTAAACTTTTATAAACTTCTGTATAATACCATTTTTGAGAATCAAATCCCCTTTTAAATGCTGAAAAATTATACTCACCTTTTATTTCTGATAAAATCCTCAAATCCTCTAAATTACTTATTTTATCTGCACATATAATTGCTTTATGCCTAAAATCCAATTTTTTAGTTTCATCTATTGTATGTTTTTTTCTTTCTTCCCAACTTAAACTTTTATCAGGCTCACTTGCACCATATACTAAAGAAGATACATCTTTGCCAAATTCTTTTTCAATGTCTTCTATTTCATATTTAGTATCTTCTACTACATCATGCAAATAACCTGCTGCTATTACATTTTCATCAAATCCATATTGTTTTAAAATTTGAGCAACATTGATTGGATGAATTATCATTGGTTTTTCAATATCACTTTTTCTTACTTGTCCCTTATGTGCTTCTATTGCAAATTTACGTGTTTTTTCTTCTAAATTCATAATAGTCTCCTACAATAATTCTAAATATTTCTTTAACATTTCAACTTCTAACTTAGTAACTAACTTAACAAAATCAGTATAATTACCAGTTGTATGTGCCTTATCAAATGCTTCATAATATTTTAATCTTGATTCTTTTTTTATAATTACAGGATTATATCCACTATTCATTAAATCTAAATTCATAAGTAATCTTGATGTTCTTCCATTACCATC
>CALVSO010000018.1 GCA_944359055.1 uncultured Bacilli bacterium
AAAAGCAAAAGCCACCGAAGAAGGAGAAATATCTAATCGTGAGATTAGATGCAGTCAAATTTATTTGACTTTTGTTCAATATATGTTATAATTTTCTTAGAATAGGATGTGAATTATGAGTAATATATATTTACCGATATGTGCGTTTTTAATTAGTTTTTTAATTACAATTGTATATTTTAACAAGAAAAGAATAAAAAACTTAGAAACAAAAATTTATGGATATTTATTAATTATAAATATTTTAGAATCTTTAGTAGCTTGTACGGTTTTATCGTTGGCAATAATGTATGGGACACCAAGTATTATTTTATTGTTAAATAGAATAGATTTTATTTTAATTATTACATGGTGTTCATTTCTATTTAAATATATACATTATTTAATATATAATGTTGATAATAGAAAAGCAAATATCTTTATTATTGTTTTTAATGTAATAGGTTATTTTTTGTCGATTACGACAGGAATGAATTTAGTTAATGAAAATGGCGTGATGAACTGTACTGGAATGGCACCAACTGTTGTTTTTATCGTAGCTGGAATTTATGTAATATTAATGATTTTATATCTTGCTATAAGTATTTTGAAAAACAAAAATAATCTACATAACAAAAAATACTACCCAATTTATAGTTTGATATTTTTAAGTGTGTGTATGCTTATAATACGTCAAATAATGCCGGAATTGACGTTACTTTCTTTTATTATAATGTATGTTAATTTAATAATGTATTTTACTATTGAAAATCCTGATGTTAAAATGATAGAACAATTAAACATTGCTAAGGATACTGCTGAAAAAGCCAATCGTGCTAAAAGTGATTTTTTATCTAGTATGTCCCACGAAATTAGGACACCATTAAATGCAATAGTAGGTTTTTCAGAATGCATTGATAATGCTGATAGTTTAGAAGAAGCAAAAGATAATGCTAAAGATGTTATAACTGCTTCTAATACTTTATTAGAAATAGTAAATGGCATATTAGATATATCAAAAATAGAAGCTGGTAAATTAGAGTTAGTAGAAAATGATTATGATATTAAAAAATTACTTAACGATGTTATTAAATTAATTAGAGTAAGAATTGGTGATAAACCTTTAGATTTCAAAGTAAATATTGCTGAAGATTTACCACAAGTTTTATATGGTGATCATACAAATGTAAAAAAAATAATGATTAATTTATTAACTAACGCTGTTAAATATACTGATCAAGGATGTATTAGTTTAGACGTTAAATGTGTTAAAACTAATCAAATATGTCGTTTAATTGTATCTGTTAAAGATACAGGAAGAGGTATTAAAAAAGAAGATATTGCTAAATTATTTACTAAATTTCAAAGGGTTGATGAAGATAGAAATACAACTATTGAAGGAACTGGTTTAGGATTGGCTATTACTAAACAATTAGTTCAAATGATGAATGGTAATATTGTTGTTAATAGTGTTTATGGTGAAGGTTCCGAATTTACCGTTGCTATTGATCAAAGATTATCTTTAGCTAAATTAGAACCAGAAAAAGAAGAAAATGTTAATACAAATTTAGACTTAACAGGTAAAAAGATATTAATTGTAGATGATAATAAATTAAATATTAAAGTAGCTGAAAAAATATTAATTAAATATAATCCTACTATTGATTCATGTGAAAGTGGATTAGAATGCTTAGAAAAAGTAAAATTAAATAATTATGATTTGATTTTGTTAGATGATATGATGCCTAAAATGAAAGGTAGTGAAGTTTTAGTTAAATTGAAAGATAATCCTAATTTTAATACACCTGTTATAGTTTTAACAGCTAATGCAATTAATGGAATGGAAGAACAATATTTAAGTAAAGGATTTAATGGTTATTTAGCTAAACCAATAGAAAAAGATAAATTATTTTATATTTTAAATAAATATTTAGGTAATAATAAAAACAACATTTCAAATATTGAGGATAAAACAGCTGCAGTAACAACTAATAATAATTTTAATAGAAAAGATATTAATTATTTAAAAGAAAAAGGTATTAATATTAATTCTAGTTTGGAATTATTAGGTGATGTTTCAACTTATAATGAAATATTAAAAGAATATGTTAATGTTATAAATGAAAAAATAACTAATTTAACTAATTTTAAAAATAACAACGATATGGAAAATTATGCTATTTTAGTTCATTCTTTAAAAAGTGAAAGTAGATATTTAGGATTTGATAAATTAGCAGATATTTGTTTACAACACGAATTAAAAAGTAAAGAAAATGATACTATATATGTTCAAAATAATTTTGATATATTATTAACAGAATTAAATAATATATTAGAAATTGTAAAACAATATTTGAATTAGCTAATGTAATAATTTAGGGTTTAGAATTGCTGGTATGAAGTTGAGATAGTGAAAACTATCTCTTTTTTTTTCTTATTTTAATGGTATAATATAAGTAGGTGATAATATGGCGTATATTGAAGTTAAAAATATTAGTAAAACATATAAAATGGGTGAAGTTTCTATTAAAGCAATAGAAAATGTTACTTTTGAAATTGAAAAAGGAGAATTAGTAGTTATTTTAGGTCCGTCTGGTGCTGGTAAAACAACTGTTCTAAATATCTTAGGTGGTATGGATACAACTGATACTGGTAGTATTGTAATAGATGGAAAAGATATCGCTAAATACAATAAAAAGCAATTAACTAATTATCGTAGATATGATATTGGTTTTGTTTTTCAATTTTATAATTTAGTAGGAAATTTAACAGCTTTAGAAAATGTTTCTTTAGCAAGTCAAATATGTAAGAATCCTAAAGATAGCGAAGAAACATTAAAAAGCGTTGATTTAGGTGATAGGATAAATCATTTTCCTGCCCAATTATCTGGTGGTGAACAACAAAGAGTTAGTATTGCTCGTGCTTTAGCTAAAAATCCTAAATTATTATTATGTGATGAACCTACTGGAGCACTAGATTCTAAAACAGGTAAATTAATATTAGAACTATTACAAAAAACATGTCACGATTCTAATATGACAACGATTATAATTACACATAATGCTATAATTGCTGATATAGCAGATAAAGTAATTAAAATAAAAAATGGTACAGTAAAAGATATTATTATTAATAAAAATCCAAAACTAGTTGAGGAGATTGATTGGTAATGATATATAAAAATAGTTTTAGAAAAATAAAAAAATCATTGGGAAGATTTTTATCTTTAATATTTATTGTTATGTTAGGTAGCGCTTTTTTCTCAGGTATTAGAGAATCAGCTACCGATATGATAAAAACAATGGATGAATATTATGATGAAACAGCTTTAATGGATTATAAAATAGTAAGTACAATGGGATTAACTGAAGGTGATGTTGAGTCAATTAAAGAAATATCATCTGATTTAATTGTTGTTCCATCTTATTCATTTGATATTTTGTTAAATGGTGATGTAACGAGAGTTCATGCTATTACGGAAGTTAATAAAGTTAATTTAGTAAATGGTAAAATGCCTAATAGTAATGAATGTTTAGTAGAAGATGGTACTTATCAAATAGGAGATAAAATAACTATTGAAAGTGATAATTTAAAAGTTAAAGAATACACTGTATCTGGTACAATTACTAGTTCATTATATACTTATAAATCTAAAGGTATTTCCACTATTGGTGATGGTAAATTAGATACTTATATTTATATACCAATTGATAATTTTGATATTGAATACTACACTGAAATATATATAATTGATAAAAATAGTATCGATAAAACATCATATTTAGATGATTACAAAGAAGTTATTAATGCTTTAGATAGTAAATTAAAAGAATTAAAACCAATTAGAGAAACAATAAGATATGAAGAAATATTAAAAGAAGCAATGGATGTCATTAATGAAGCAGAAGAAAAATTATTAAATGAAAAAGAAACTAATGGTAAAAAATTAGAAGATGCTAAACAAGAATTAGATGAAAATAAAGAAAAATTAGATAATTCATATAAAGAATGGGAAGATGGAAAAGATAAATTATATGAAACAAATAAAGAAATGGAAAGAACATTTAATGATGCAAATACTAAATTAGATGAAGCTAAAAAAGAATATAATGATGCTTTAAAAAAATACAATATAAAAGAAAGTGAATTAGAATCTAATTTAAATTTATTAAATGAACAAATTACTAATTTAAATAATTTATTAAATACTTTAGATCCAAGTAGCGAAGAGTATATAACTTATAGTAATCAATTAAAACTATTAGAAAAAAATAAAAGTAATTTAGAATTATTAATAAGTACAAAAGAAGAATTAAATAAACAAGAAAAAGAATTAAATAATAATATTGATTTATGGAATGAAGAATTTGAAAAACAAGTAAATACTTTAAATGAAAATTATGATAAATTAGAGAGTGCTAAACAAGAATTAGAAGATGGTTATAAAGAATATGAAGAAAATTATAACAAATATATTGAAGAAATAACTAAAGCTGAAAATGAAATAAATGATGCTAAAGAAGAATTGAACACTATTGAAAAACCTAAATGGTATTTAATGTCAAGAGAAGATAATAGTGGATATACTAATTTTTATGAAAGTGCTGTTAAAATAGATGCTATTGCTGCTGTTTTCCCAATATTCTTTATGTTAGTAGTATTTTTAATGAGTTTAAATACAATGACAAGAATGATTGAAGAAGAACGAGGTGAAATAGGTACATATGTATCATTAGGTATCAGTAAAATAAAAATAGTGTCAAGTTATTTGTTTTATGTTTTAATAGCTACCTCTATTGGCTTATCTATTGGTTTAACAATTGGATATGCATATGTTCCCCATGTTTTATATAGTATTTATCACGCCAATTTTGTAATACCAGAATTAAAAACTTATGCTGAAGTAATACCTTGTGTTTCAATTATTTTAGTAACTATATCTTTAATGGTAATAGTAACTTTATTAACTGTTTTAAAAGATTTTAAATATGTTCCAGCTACATTATTACGACCAGAACCACCTAAAAATGGTAAAAAAGTATTATTAGAAAGAATTAAATTTATTTGGAAAAGATTATCATTTACTTGGAAGGTAACAATTAGAAATTTATTTAGGTATAAAAAAAGAATTATTATGACTGTTTTAGGTATTTCTGGATGTACTGCTTTATTATTAACAGGTTTTGGTATAAGAGATAGCGTTAGTTCATTAGTAAGTATTCAGTATGATAAGATACATGTTTATGATTCTATGCTTATATTAAATGAAGAGCAAACAATTAATGAAGAAATTAATAAAGTATTAAATGATAATAATATAAATAATTTATTATATACTCATATGGAAACATTTACTTTTAATGCTGATAATAAAAATATTGACACATATTTATTAGCTTTTGATGATTTATCTTTAGTAGATAATTATATTAAAATAAATGATTTAAATGGTAATAAATTAAAGATTTCTGATAATGGTGTTATCATAACTTCCAAAATGGCAGAATTATTAGATGCTGAAGTAGGTAAATCAATTAGTATTAGAAATAGTGAAAATGAATTATTTATTTTAAAAGTAGAAGGTATATGCGAAAATTATGTTAATAGTTATATTTATATGAGTAGTAATTACTATAATAAAATATTTAATGAAATAACTTATAATACTATTATTACTAATGTAGATGAATCTTTAGCTACAACTTTAATGGATACTGGATACTTTAGTAATATTCAATTTACAACTGATAGTTTAGATGTATTCAATGATATCATAAGTGGTATGAATAATATTGTTTATTTAATTATTATTTCATCTAGTTTACTAACAATAATAGTTTTATACAACTTAACAACAATTAATATAAATGAAAGAAAAAGAGAAATTGCTACTTTAAAAGTATTAGGTTTTAAAGATAACGAAGTATCTACTTATGTTTATAGAGAAACTGTTATACTAACTTCAATAGGAATATTAATAGGTTTATTTTTAGGAGTAATTTTAAATAATTTTGTATTAACAATAGCAGAAACAGACGAAATATTATTCGTTAAAAATATTAATATATTAAGTTATGTTTATACATTTTTAATTATGATTTTCTTTACTATTTTAGTTCAAGTAGTAACACATTTTTCACTTAAAAAAATAGATATGATTGAATCACTAAAATCAGTAGAATAAGAAGATTAATTTCTTCTTTTTTTGTGGTATAATTAAGATGGTGATGATATTTGAAAAAATTACAAATAATTGTGGAAAGATGTCCTCAAAATCATAAATGTCCTGCTGTTAAAGTATGTCCTGTCAATGCTTTATCACAAAAAGACTTTGATGCTCCTATAGTTGATTATGATAAATGTATAAAGTGTGGTAAATGTGCTAATTTTTGTCCTAAAAAAGCATTAGTATTGGAAGATATAAAATGAAAGTTTTAACAATAAAAGAACCTTTTGCTACACTTATTATGAACGAAATAAAACATATTGAAACTAGAAGTTGGAAAACTAATTATAGGGGAGAAATATATATTCAAGCATCTATATCTAAAATAAAAAAAGAAATATATGAAAGAAAAGAATTAGTTAAGTTGTTTGAAAATTTAGATATGCATTATGGTAATATTATTTGTAAGGCTTATTTAAAAGATTGCATTTATATGGATGAAGATTTTATTAAAAGTGTTAACTACCAAGAATATGTATGTGGAAGATATGATTGGATATTAGATAATATTGAAATAATAAGTCCAATTAAAGTAAAAGGAAAGTTAGGTATTTGGAATTATAATAAAAATTAAAATAATTATATATTATATTATTAAAATATGGTATACTAATTATAGGTGATAATATGAAAGATGTTAATATATTAAAAAATAATGGTGTCAATATTGAAAAAAGTTTGGAATTATTTGGTGATATGGAAACATATGATGAAACTTTAGAAACTTTTTTAAATGAAATAGATGAAAAGAGAAAAAATATTAAAAAATATAAGGAAATTGCTGATATGGCTAATTATGCTATTTTAGTGCATTCCTTAAAAAGCAATGCTAAATATTTTGGCTTTGATAAATTAGCTGAACTTTCTTATAATCATGAATTAGAAAGTAAAGCAAATCATATTTATTATATTTATGATCATTTTGATGAATTGATGGAGGAATTAGACAGAATATTAAATATAGTAAGACAATATTTAGGAAAAGAAATAATAAAAAAAGAAGAAGTTATTGTTAATAAAGATAAAACAATTTTAGTGGTTGATGATTCAGAAGTTATTAGTACTTTTATTAATAAACTATTTAATAATGAATATAATGTTATTTTAGCTAAAGATGGAATGGAAGCAATAAATAATTTAGATAATGAATCTATAGTAGGAATGTTGTTAGATTTAAATATGCCTAATGTTAATGGCTTTGTTGTATTAGAATATATGAGTAAGAATAATTTATTTGCTAAAATACCTGTATCTATTATAACGGGAGTAGGTAATGATGATATTGTTAAGAAAACATTTGAATATCCTATTGTAGATGTATTAAGGAAACCATTTAATGAAAGAGATATCAGAAAAGTAGTTGAAAAGACGATTAAATTATAAAAAAGAACTATTAGTATTTAAACTAATAGTTCTTTTTTTAAAATAATTTACTTTTTTTCAAAATTTTGATATTATTATTAAGGTGGTTATATGTTGTATAGTTCAGTTGATAATAGTAAAATTAAAGATTTAAAAAAATTACAAACTAAAAAATATCGTGATAAGAAAAATATGTTTTTAGTAGAAGGAAAACATTTAGTTTTAGAAGCTTATAAAACAGGTTATTTAAAAGAAATGTTATTAGAAGAAAATGAATTACTTCCATTAGATGTTATGACTTACTATATGACAAATAATGTTAAAAATTATTTAAGTGAATTAGAAAGTCCTACAAATGTAATAGGAGTTTGTGATAAAAAAGAAGGAACTATTAAAGGTAATCGAATAGTTTATTTAGATTGTATTCAAGATCCTGGCAATTTAGGAACAATTATCAGAAGTTGCGTTGCTTTTAATATTGATACTTTAATACTTAGTAGAGATACAGTTGATTTATATAATTCTAAAGTTATTAGAGCTAGCCAAGGATTGATATTTCATTTAAATGTTGTTATAGCAGATATTAATGAATTTGGTCCATCTTTAAAAGATTTAGGATATAAAATATATGGGACAAAGGTAACTCATGGAAAAAGTTTAAAAACTATTGAAAAAGTTTCTAAATTTGTTATAATAATGGGCAATGAAGGAAACGGCATCAGTGAACTAAGTAGTGAATTGTGTGATGAATTTATATACATAGATATGAATGATAAATGTGAAAGCTTAAATGTTGGAGTAGCAACAAGTATTATTTTATATGAATTAGATAAGTAGGGATTTGTATGGTTTATGTAGGAGAAATAGTAAATACTCATGGTATTAAAGGAGAACTAAGGATTGTATCTGATTTTAAATACAAAGATAAAGTTTTTTTTAAAGGGAATAAACTTTATTTAGGTAAAAGAAAACAAAAAGTTTTAATAGATACATATCGAAAACACAAAAATTATGACATGGTTAAATTTGATGACATAAATGATATAAATGATGCCATTATATTTAAAGGCGATGAAGTTTATGTTAAAAGAGAAGATTTAGATATTGATGGTTATGTTGATGAAGATATAATTGGTTTAAAGGTATATGACGAAGATAAATTAATTGGTAAAGTTACAAGTATTATTAAAAATAAGCAAGAAATATTAGTTGTTAAAAATAGAAACAAAAGTTATTTAATTCCTTTTGTTAATGAATTTATTAAAAATATTGATTTAGATAAAAAAATATTAAGCATTAATGTAATAGAAGGATTATTAGATGAAAATTGATATTTTAACATTATTTCCTAAAATGTTTGATAATTTTTTAACTGAATCAATTATTAAAAGAGCTATTAATGATAATAAAGTTATAATAAATATCCATAACATAAGAGATTATTCAAAAGATCCACATAAAAAAGTTGATGATTATCCTTTTGGTGGTGGTGAAGGTATGGTTTTAATGCCACAACCAATATTTGATGCTGTTAATGATTTAAAAACTGATGATTCATATGTAATATTGATGACACCACAAGGAATTAAATATAATCAAAAAAAAGCTTATGAATTAAGTTATAAAAAACATTTAATTATTATATGTGGACATTATGAAGGATTTGATGAAAGAATAAGATCATTATGTGACTTAGAATTATCAATAGGTGATTTTATTTTAACAGGTGGCGAACTTGCTAGTATGGTAATAACTGATAGTGTAGTAAGATTAATTGATGGTGTAATAGATACTAATTCTCATTTAAATGATTCGTTTAATAATAACTTATTAGATTATCCAGTTTACACTAGACCTGCAGATTATGATGGTATGAAAGTACCAGATGTATTATTATCTGGTCACCATGAAAATATTAAAAAATGGCGCTATGAACAAAGTTTAAAAAGAACTAAAGAGCGTAGACCAGATTTGTTAGGGGAAGATTAATATGAAACAATTTTTTATATCTAAAAAAAACTATAATGGAGAAGTTGTTTTTGTTAATAGTGACAAAATAAACGGTTATAAAATAAGTCCTAAGAATAATTATCCTTATGAAGGTATAAAAGTTAATGAAATGATTATTATAAAACCATCTTTAATAGAAAAAATAATTAAAAGAAAGATAAAAAATAGATTAGATTTCTATTTGAAAATAATTATAGATAATTTAGATGATGATTCTTCAGATGATACTAGAATTGCTTTAGATGATTTAGCACGATATAAAAAAGTAATTAAAGAAAAGTATTCAATATATTTAGATGAAAAATATATGGCATTATTAAATAAAAAAATAAGTGTTATTGAAAGAGAATTAAAAAATAATCTTTTAAATGAAAAAGAAGAAGTTTACGAAAGTACTAGAAGAAGATAGTACTTTTTATTTACTTTTTATAAAAAATAATGTATAATTAATTTAATGATAGGTGATGATTTATGAAGAAAATAGTGTTAGGTATTTTTGTTTTATTAGCTTGTATGTCTACTATTTTTGCTTATGGTGGTGGAGATTATACTGGAGGATCAAATAATGACTTTGATTCAAATACTTCAGCAACAACAAGTTTTCCATCTCCTCAAGTAGCAGGTATAAGATTTTCTTTTGTAACTTCAGATGGTGTTAATTTAGGCTCACAAGATTATATTGTTGATGAAGATTATAAT
The DNA here is from genome assembly GCA_944359055.1 of uncultured Bacilli bacterium. Lineage (GTDB taxonomy): Bacteria > Bacillota_I > Bacilli_A > RF39 > UBA660 > Faecisoma. The sequence continues at coordinate 10,277 of CALVSO010000018.1, forward strand.
ATTGTTTCAAGCCGTATAGTAAGAACAACTAATGGTTTATGTAATAAAGTAGCTTACGTTAGTGGAAATTGCAGTTTAAGTTGGAATGGTGGGACAGCTGTTAGTAGTATAGCAAAGCCATTATCAACTTTTGAAAACTTTTTTAATGTATCAGCTAATGGAATGTCATATTCAATTCCTGTAAATCTTCGTAGTGCAGTAATAAATAATGATTATACTGGACTATTTGATCCATTAATTGGTGGCGTTTCAACATTGCCAACTTCAACAAATGATATTTTAATAAAATCGTTCTTTAATAATGTGTTATCAGAACTAAGAGTTGGAACAACGGTAGATGATTATTATGTAAGTGGTGAAAGTGAAGATATATATGATTTATTTTTGATTTTTGAACCTATTACTATTTTGAAAATTAACAATACTTTATATATGGGAACAGCTTACGAATTAGCACAAATTGCTAAAGCATCACCTGGTGGTGGATTCTTGAAAAGTTGTAGTGGAAGTAGTTTGGGGGCAATTTGTGATTTAAATAATGTAATAAGAAAAATGTTGCCTTGTACATCATATTTTACTGGATCTTTGCAACAACAAATGTCTGCAATGAATTCAACTGTTTTAATTAATAAGTTTACATCTACGTCATATTTTAATGGCGCAATTACTATAAATTATAATGAGACACGTGCAACGTGTGAAAGCAATGCTTCAAGTAATATTTTACCAGAATCATTTGTAACAGGAAATTCAGGTGTAGGAATAGGTACAATTTGGGTAAGTGATGCTATTAGTGGAACTCCAACAGATCCTCCAGATATTCCTGAACCACCATCAGGTAAATTTAATTGCACTCCATATTATAATGTGGGAACTTGTATTAATGGTGATAATATTGAATATTCTGATTCTTTACAAATTAAAGACTTACTAAGTGATGAATATTGGAATAATTGTGTATTTGAAGACAAAGGATATTATTCAATTAATCCTCATAAATCATCTGATAAAAATTCAGCCTTAACTTATTATGAGCCAAGTTTAGGTAGTCAATATTGTGAAGTATATTGCATTGAAACATTGACTACAAGTTTTGCTAGTGGTGATATAACAGTTGAAGCAGGAAATAGATTTACATGGGGATATAGTCAAGCTACTGGTGGTAGAACTTGTAAAACTAAATCTGTTAATTGGTCACAATTTGATTCTGATTTAAAAAAAGCAAATCAAGAGATAAGAAAATCATATGTAGCATGGCAGGTAGAAATAAATAAGCAAAATGGAATAAATAATGCAACTAAAGTGACAAATAGTTCTGGTTGTGGTTATATTTATAATACTGAACATTTTTCAGGATGTGAAAAAGAAAAAAAAGTTGAAGAAAATGTTTATTGTCCAAGTTGTTATGTTAATGGCCATGTTGATACAACTTTGTGTCCTACTAAAGCATGTACTGAAACAACGTATGAATGTACTAAAAAAAATGAAACAAGATATGATGAGTATAAATATTCTTGGAATGGATTTTCACTTTCTGATGGATCTTATTCTATGAGTGGAGGACGTGATAGTTGGTGTTCAAATGAACCAGCTCATACTGCGAATGTTGCAGGAGCTCAAGCTCAATACAATAGTGCAGTATCATATGCAGAAGGTTTAGTTCAAGCTATGAAAAAATGCTATACTTGGGATGAAAATACAATTTATAATACTAATCCAGAAGCAACAATTACTTATAGTGATGGTAAAAATTATAATTATTCAGGGAAATTAGACGTAAGTACTAGTTATTCGCTTAGCAATAATTCAGTTTGTATTTCTCAAAATGTTAATCAAATTAAAGGTTGTGATGGTAATTCTTGTCCGTCTACATCAGTTGCTATGCAAAATTGTGGTGGAAATGATAGATATGTTGAAATGACCAGAAATGCTACGACAGTATTTTCATTAAATGATGATATATTTAGATATGTGTTAAAGTCAAATAATTTATCTATTCATAGGTTTGAATTGCCAAAATATACTAATTCTAATTTTACGACAAATTATTATGATGTAGGAGAATCTAATTTTCCAGTTTCTTATTCAATTCCTGATGGTTTGTATGGATCTATGCACGGAAGAGGCAATTTGGATTTAACTTATTCTAATCTTGGTCACTTAAAAGCAGGACAAACTAAAACTGATGTAGATAATATATTAAGTACTGCCGAAAGCTCTAATTATGGAAAATGGCAATGTGAATTTACAGTTTATTCTAAATTGATACCAGATCCAAATAATCCAGATGGTGGTGGAAACGGATTAGGTGGTATTAGAGTTGTGTATAGAACAATTGATTTGGTTGATCCCTTTCCTGATATAGATGGAAGTAAAAGAAATACTGGTTCAAATTGGTGTGGAACAGATGGAAATTGTAGTTATGATAATAGTACAGTAAAAGCATATATTAATAATAATCGAGGTGTTAGTGATTATGATATATATTCAGGAGAACCTATGTATACATTTATTTTAACTCCTTCAATTATTAAAGAAATAAGAAAATATAATAGTGTTAATAGTTATGCAGAATATACAGGAAGTTTAAGTGGTAAAAATTATGATTATAAATGTAATAATGGTAAATATTGTATAAGTGATTACTTATCATATCTTATTAATATAACTGGTGCTAAAGATCAACCTGGTTCATGTGTTGATGACAAATATCGTAATTATAATGATACTGGAAATTTTAATGCATGTAGATATTAAAAAAAATATTGATTAATTTCAATATTTTTTTAAGTGTGCCGTGCATGGCATATATCTAGTTGGTGAAAGTCCAATACACGCGTAGGTATCGACGAAGTGTTAGGGAAGCACAAAGCATCAGTCGCGAGGCTTGGAGCTAAAGGAAGTGTGAAACAAAATCGAGGGCTAACGAACAGAAACTTACTACAAGGCTGCATAAACGGATAAGGTTGCTTAACAAACTAAAGTCCAAAAGATACCCGTAACTTTATGTAGTAAAGTAAGTGGCTAATCGAGGAAAGATATATGTCTTACCGCGGGAGGTCTTGCAAACGAATAAGTACAAGAGGTTTAATACACCAATTGTTAAGGTCGGTCGAAAAAGGTTTATTGCAAGAAGTCAGCAGAGGTCGTAGTACTAGAAAACTAGGAAGGACTGAATAATTTGTAGTTTTTACTACTGAAATTGAAATAGACTAAAGCCAGAATAAATAAATAGGTAAGAAGTTAACGTATTTAATGAATAAACCCTATAAAAGGTGATTAGTCTATGAGCGAAATTAGAAAGGTGGAAACAGATATGTAACTTTTAGAAAAAGTACTTTCCAAAGAAAACTTAAATAACGCTTACAAGCAAGTTTATAAGAACAAAGGAGCAAGTGGAGTTGATGGAGTGACAACTGAGAAATTATTTGCATACATCAAAGAACATAAAGAAGAAATACTTTGGCAAATAAGAAATAGAAAATACAAACCACAACCAGTAAGAAGAGTTTACATACCAAAAGAAAATGGTAAAATGAGAAAATTAGGAATACCAAGTGTAATAGATAGAGTAATACAACAAGCAATAGTACAAGTACTAACACCTATCTATGAGGAAGAATTTTCTAATAATTCTTTCGGTTTTAGACCTAATCGTTCGTGCGAAATGGCAGTTATTAAAGTACTTGAATACTTTAATGATGGTTATGACTGGGTAGTAGATATTGACTTACAATCATTCTTTGATGAAGTTAATCAAGATAAACTTATTGGAATAATAAGAAGAACTATTAAAGATGGCAATCTTGTATCACTAATAAGGAAATTCTTACAAAGTGGCGTAATGGAAAAAGGTGTTATACAAGAAACTAAGAAAGGAACCCCACAAGGCGGAAATTTAAGCCCATTACTATCCAATATAATGCTTAATGAACTTGATAAAGAATTAGAGAAAAGAGAACTTAACTTTGTACGTTATGCAGACGATTGTTTAATTATGGTAAGAAGTGAAAAAGCAGCAAATAGAGTTATGGAAAGTATAACTACATTTATAACAAAGAAACTAGGACTTATAGTAAATGTAGAAAAGAGTAAGGTAGCAAGACCAAATAATATTAAATATTTAGGTTTTGGTTTTTACAAAAAGATTAATCAAAATATATGGAGACCTAAACCACATATTAAGTCAGTACAAAAGTTTAAAACTAAACTACGAAATATATTAGTAAGAAGTAGAAGTATTAGTTTAGATGAGAGACTTCTTAAACTAAAACAAGTAATATATGGTTGGGTAAATTACTTTAGAATTGCAGATATGAAAAATCTATTAATGAAAGAAATTGACCCAAATATACGCAGAAAACTGCGAGTGATAATTTGGAAACAATGGAAAAAGATAAAGAAAAGATATGCGTGTCTTAGAAAGTTAGGAATAACCCATAGAGATGCTTATGTTACAGCAAACTCAAGAAAAGGATATTATCATATATCACATACAAGAGTACTTGAAAGTGCAATATCTAAAGAAATATTAAATAAAAGAGGTCTAGTAAATTCACTAGACCACTACTTAAAAGTACATATTATTACAAATTAAACCGCCGTATACCGAACGGTACGTACGGTGGTGTGAGAGGGAAAAGTATTTACTATTTTAGTAAAAAGTTTTCTCTACTCGATTTATATAATAAAAAAATACCTAAATAGGTATTATGCTGCTTTATTTAATGTTCTTAATTCTCTAGCACTCATTCTTACTGTTTGACCATTATCTAAAGTTACTTTTTGTAAATTTGGTTTTCTTGAATGTTTAGTTGCTTTACAAGAATGAGATCTTAAATTACCACTTAAAGGTTTTTTACTTGTTATTTTTTTAGCCATGATATTCCTCCTTGTTTTTCTTCGCTATTACATTTTACTATATTCTTTTAAATAAGTCAAATATTTCTTTAAAAAATATGCAAAATATAGTAAAATAGTTATAGGAGTTGATAGTATGGGACCGCTTTATATAAAAACAGATAATAGTTTATTAAGTAGTTTAATCAAAATAAATGATTTAATTAAGTATGCTAAAGAAAAAAATATAAATGTTTTAGCTATCACAGATGATTCAATGTATGGTTGTATTGAATTTTATATAAAATGTAGGGAAAATAATATTAAACCTATAATTGGTTTAGAAATAAATAATGTTGTTTTATATGCTATTAACTATAATGGGTATAAAAATTTAATAAAATTAAGTACGATTAAATCAAAAGAAGAAGTCAATATTAATATATTAAGAAAATATAGTGATGATTTAATTTGTATAGTTCCATATCATAATTTAAATAATTATGATGATTATAAGTTTTATAAATATCTATATAAAGGATATACTAATTTAGATGAAAAAAATAGTATTGAAGGTAAAAAAGTATATTTAAATGAAGTTTTATATTTAGAGGAAAAGGATAAAGATTATTTAAAATATTTATATGCTATAAAAAAAGGTGTAACTGTTAATGAAATAAATATAAATAAACATGATAATTATTTATTAAGTTATCAAATGTATCAAGATGAAATAAACGAAGAAATAATAGAGTTGTGTAATTTAGAGTTACCTTTACATCAAGATTTATTGCCTATTTATGAATGTCCAGATAATTTAGATAGTTTTAGTTATTTAAAACAATTAGTTATTATTGGTTTAAAAAATATATTTGGTGATAAGGTAAATAAAATATATTTAGATAGATTAAAATATGAATTAAATATAATTAACAAAATGGGATTTTGTAATTATTTTTTAGTTGTATGGGATTATGTTAAATATGCTAAAGAACATGATATATTAGTAGGTCCTGGAAGAGGTAGTGCAGCTGGATCTTTAGTGTCATATTGTTTAGGAATAACTACTATTGACCCAATTAAATATAATTTATTATTTGAAAGATTTTTAAATCCTGAAAGAATTAGTATGCCTGATATTGATATTGATTTTGAATATACTAAAAGGGATGAAGTATTAAAATATTGTATTAATAAATACGGAATAAAAAAAGTGGCGCCTATTATTACTTTTGGTACTTTAGGAAGTAAGCAAGTTATAAGAGATGTTGGCAAATGTTTAAATATGGATAATAAATTAGTTGATTTTATTGCTAAAAAAATAGATTCAAAATTAAGTTTATATGATAATTTAGAAAAAGTAAAACAATTTTTAAATACTAATGAATTAAAAAAATTATATAAAATATCTTTAAAATTGGAAGGGTTAAAAAGACATACTTCTATTCATGCAGCGGGTGTTGTTATATCAAAATATGATTTAGATGAAATTATTCCTTTAAGCTATCACGATAATTATTATATAACTGGTTATTCCATGGAATATTTAGAAACAATTGGACTATTAAAAATGGATTTTTTAGCTTTAAAAAATTTAACTTTATTAAATAATGTTTTAAAAGAAGTAAATTTAAAATTAGAAGATATTCCGTTAAATGATAAGAAAACAATTGAAATATTTACTAATGTTGATACTATAGGAATATTTCAATTTGAATCTAGCGGAATGATTAATTTTTTAAGAAAGTTTAAAATTAATAGTTTTGATGATATAGTTGCTGCTATTGCATTATTTAGACCAGGTCCTATGAATAACATAGATACATACATTGAAAGAAAAAACAATAAAAAATATGAAATAATTGATAGTTTAAAACCGGTATTAAGTTCAACATATGGTATAATTGTTTATCAAGAACAAATAATGCAGATAGCCAATATAATGGCAAATTATTCTTTAGCTGAAGCGGATTTATTAAGAAAAGCGATGAGTAAAAAGAAAGAAGAAGTATTATTAAAAGAAAAGGATAAATTTATTAATCAAAGTGTTTTAAATGGATATAATAAAGATATAGCTACTAATATTTATAATTTAATACTTAAATTTGCTTCTTATGGATTCAATAAAGCTCATTCAGTATCTTATGCGATGATAGCTTATAAAATGTCTTATTTAAAAGCTCATTATTATAGTGTTTTTATGAAAAATTTATTATCTATGGTAATAGGTAGTGAAATAAAAACAAGAGAATATATAAATATATGTAAATTAAATATTTTGAAGCCAGATATTAATATTAGTGATATGGATTATATTATTTATAATGACAGTATAGTTTATCCTTTAACTAATATTAAAAATGTTGGTAATATTAATGCATCTTTAATAATAGAAGAAAGAAAAAAGGGAATTTTTAAAGATATCTTTGATTTTATTTCAAGATGTAAAAGTATAAATAAAAATGTATTAGAAAGTTTAAATAAAGCTGGTTGTTTTGAAAATTTTATTAATCAAAAAACATTTGATGATAATATAGAAATATTATTAAATTACAGTGAATTAGGTGGCTTATTAGAAGATAGTTTAAAACCTGAATTAATAAGTATGAAAGAATATTCTAAACAAGAATTAATGAATAGGGAAATTGAAGTGTTTGGAACTTATTTAAGTGAACATCCAATAACTAGTTTAAAAAGTAAAATAAATGTCGTAAATTTAATTGATATTGAAAAATATTTTAATAAAAATATAAGAGTTTTAATGTATGTTGAACAGATAAAAAAAATAAAAACTAAAAATAATAAAGATATGTATTTTATTGTTGGTAGTGATGAAACAAAAAATTGTGAATTTGTTTTGTTTCCAAATGAATTTTATGATATAATAATAGGTAGTGTATATATCGTAGAAGGTAAAGTTGAAAAAAGATATGATAAATATCAAATAATAATAAATAGAATAAAGAAGGTGGATTATGAAAAATAAAGGATTTACTTTGGCAGAATTATTAGGAGTTATAACTATTTTGGCTATAATAGCTTTAATAACAACTGTAACTATTACTAATAGTATGAAAAATAGTAAAGAAAAATTATACGATATTCAGATTGATAATATTATTGTTGGAGCTAAAACGTGGGCAAGTAGTAATGTGTTTAGTCTACCAGAAAATGAAGGTGAATATATCACTATTACATTAAGTCAATTAAAACAAAGTGGTTTTGTTGAAGATAATATTACTAATCCACTTAATAATGAACCATTTGATGATAGTATGCAAATAATGATAACAAAGGTCGGAAACACTTATAAATACGAAATAGTTGAATAATATTTAAAGAGGTGAAATGTATGGATATATTAGGAATAATAATATTAATATTTGTGGGCTTTGGAGCAGTTTTAGGATTTAAAAGAGGTTTTACTAAAGAATTAGTAGAAGCAATAGGATTTATAGTTATAATTATTTTAGCTTATTTTTTAAAAAATCCTTTATCAGTAATTTTATATGAATATTTACCTTTTTTCAAAATAGGAATATTAAGAAATGTTGAAGTATTAAATATTTTAGTTTATGAAACAATTGCTTTTATCCTATGTTTATTAATTTTAGGAATATTATTAAGAGTAATTTTAGTAGTTTCATCAGTTTTTGAAAAAATATTAAATGCAACAATAATTTTAGGAATTCCTTCTAAAATTTTGGGAGCGATAGTTGGTATAATTCATCATTATATAATTGCATTTATTGTAGTTTATATTTTAGCTTTATTTTTCTTTGATTTAGATTTTGTAAAAAACTCTAATTTTGCGAATAAAGTATTAAATAATACACCTATTTTATCAAATTTATTTGATAAAAGTATTGGTATAGTTGATGATTTTAAAGATTTAAAAGATAAATATAATGATAAAACAATTAGTGAAAGTGAATTTAATTATCAAGCAATTGAATTATTCTTAAAATATGATGTTATTACGCCAACATCTTTACAAAAATTATTTGATAATGGAAAAATAGAAAAGTTTGATGGTTATGATAAATTAATAGAAAAATATAAAGGAGAAGATTAAAATGGAAATTAAAAGTGAACAAGAATTTAAAGATATTATAAATAGTGACTATGCATTAATTGATTTTTTTGCAATTTGGTGTGGACCTTGTAAAATGATGGGACCAGTATTAGAAAATGTTGCATCTAATAGAGATTCAATTAAAATAGCTAAAGTTGATGTTGATAAATTTGAATCTTTAGCGCGTACTTATGGAGTTATGTCTATTCCAACTCTTATTTTGTTTAAAAATGGGCAAGCTGTTGCTACTAAAGTAGGTTTTACAGCTGAACCATTATTAAATGAATGGATAGATAGTAATAGATAATGCAAAGATATTTTTCGGATTTAAAAAAAGATAATTATTTAATATTAAAAAAAGAAGATTTATATCATATCAAAACTGTTATGCGTATGAAAGAAGATTTAATTGAAGTAGTTTATCAAAATAAATTACATATTTGTAAATTAGATAAAGATTATAATGCTTTAATAGTTGAGGTAAAAGATGATATAAACGATAAAAAAATGAGATATACTTTATGTATACCATTATTACAGGAACAAAAAATGTCTTTTGTTTTACAAAAGGCAACAGAATTAGGAGTAGATGAAATAATTCCAGTTTTAACTACAAGAAGCATTGTCAAAATAAATGATAAAGAAGATAAAAAAATAGAAAGATGGAACAAAATTTGTAAAGAAGCTAGTGAACAATCTAAAAGATTAGATATTCCAGTTATTAAAAAAATAACTAAAATAGAAGATTTAAAATTAGACGGATTAAAGTTATTATGTAGTACTCAAGAAAAAGAAAATACATTAAAAAATGTATTAAAAAATTCTTCTAATTATGATAAAATAATTATGATTGTTGGTCCAGAAGGTGGCTTAACTAATGAAGAAGAACTTAAATTAAAAGAATTAAATTTTGTTCCTATTACTTTAGGTAAAAATATAATGCGAGTTGAAACTGTACCAATATATTTATTAAGTGTTTTGAATTATGAGATGGAGTGATTGTTATGGATATAATTATAAATCATATATTAGAATATAAATATGTTTATATAATTTTAATATCAGTTTTGTTATTAGTTTTTATTTTGTTAATTATTTTTAAACCAAAAAAGGTAAAACCAATTGAAGTTACAATTGATGATGAACCAACAGAAAAAACTGAAATAGAAAAAGTTATTGAAGCTTTAGAAGAAAATAAAAATGAGCGTGTAATGACTTCATTTGAAGAAGAACAGGAAGCAAATGCAATAATAAGTTATCAAGAATTAGTAAAAGCAGTTGAAGAAAAAAGATTACATCTAGAGCCAAAAAAGACTGATGAAAAATTAAGTTCAGTTGTTGAAGAAATTATGGAACCTACTGTTTTAGAAGATGAAACTAATGTAGAGGAAACTGTTGAACCAGTTTTAGAAATAGAAGAACCTCTAGTACAACCAGAGAAGAGTCATCCAAAGTTTAAAAATAGTGAATTTATATCACCAATCTTTGGTAAAGATAATAATAACGATAAATTTTTAAAAGATTTGAAAGATTTTAGAAATAATTTATGAAATATTATATAATTAATTTAGGTTGTAAAGTAAATGCTTATGAATCAAAAGTTATGAGTGATTTACTTGATAATGAAGGTTATTTAAAAGGAAGTATTGATGAATCTGATATTTACATCGTTAATACTTGTTTTGTTACGAATGTAGCTGAACATAAATCTTTTCAAATGATTAGAAAAGTAGTTAAGAAAAATCCTAAATTAGTAATTGTTTGTGGTTGTTTGCCTCAAATGAAAAGTGACGAAGTATTAGCTATTGACGGTGTAGATATTGTATTAGGTAATAAAGATAAATCAAAAATAATTGATTATATTAATAATTATAAAGAAAAAATAAGTAAAATTTATGATTTATCTAATACTGAATTTGAAGATATGCAATTAAATAATTTTAATAAAACAAGAGCATTTGTTAAAATTCAAGATGGTTGCAATAATTTCTGTTCATATTGTATAATTCCTTACACTAGAGGAAATGTAAGAAGTAAAAGAAAAGAAGACGTTATAAACGAAATAACTAATTTAATTAATTATGGTCATAAAGAAGTTGTATTAACTGGTATTCATACTGGAAATTATCACGATAATGATTATGACTTTGCCGATCTTTTAAATGATGTAGTAAAAATAAAAGGATTAAAAAGATTAAGAATTTCTTCTATTGAAATAACAGAAATAAATGAAAGAGTAATTGATGTAATTAAAAATAATGATATTTTAGTAGATCATATGCATATACCATTACAATCAGGATCTAATGAAATATTAAAATTAATGAATAGAAAATATGATATTAATTATTTTATAAATAAAATAAATGAATTAAGAAGTATTAGACCGGACATTTCTATTACAACAGATGTTATTGTTGGTTTTCCATTTGAAACAGAAGAATTGTTTCAAGAAACAATTAATAATATTAAAAAAATTAATTTTTCTAAATTACATGTTTTTCCTTATTCTAGAAGAGAAGGAACTAAAGCTGATTTAATGGATAATCAAGTAGATGATGTTACTAAAAAAAATAGAGCTCATGTCTTAATAGAATTATCTAAAGAATTAGAATTAAATTATATGAATAAGTTTATTGGTAAAGAAATAGAATTTATTCCAGAAACATACAAAGATGGTTATTTATATGGTCATACAGGTAATTATTTAGCAATCAAAACAAAAGGAAATAAAGAATTAATAAATAATATTGTTAAAGTAAAAATTGAAAAAATTGAATATCCATATTGTGTTTCTAGTTTAATATAAAAAGGGTGATTATTTATGGTTATAGAAAGGGTTAATTTACAAGGTAAAGTTCCAACATTTACATTTCGTAATTATTATGTTGGAATTACTGAAGAAACGGGAGCTGTTTTAGTAGCTACTAATCGTTTATTTAATACTGCATTTTTAAAACCATATAATCCTAAATTTTATGCTAAAAAAGCATATGAAAATATTAAACAAGATAAAGATAGATTTATTTCATTAAATAAAGCTGATAAATATGCGCAAACTAGAGAAAAATTTATTAGAAATTTAGCTGAATGGGAAACTCCAAGTGATGTTGATAATATGTTTACTGAAACTAGTAATATTCACCAAGGAGCTAGCGAAAAAGCTAATAGTTTATCTAGTGGAGGCAAAAGATTATCTTTAAATAATGGTATTTTTAAATCTAATGATGATTATACTTTGAATTGATAGATTTTTCTATCTTTTTTTGATATAATTTTAAAAGGTGAATTGTATGACATATATAAAAGGAAATTATCGTAAATCTATTTTCACATCAGACAAAGGATATGTTATTGGTTTATTTAAAATAAAAGAAACTGATAATGAAGAATTAAAAATGTATGTTAATAAAATAATAACATTTACTGGTTATTTTCACGAATTAAATTTAGACGATATGTATATTTTTAAAGGTGATGTCGTGGACCATCCCAAATATGGCTTACAATTTAACGTTTTAGAATATGAACGATTAAAGCCTGAAGATGAAGATGGATTAGTAGCATTTTTATCTAGTGATTTATTTAAAGGAGTAGGAGAGAAACTAGCCAAATCAATAGTTGATACATTAGGTAAAAATGTTTTAGAAGAAATATTAAGAGATGAATCATGTTTATTATTAGTTCCTAAAATGACTAGTAAAAAAGCTCATACAATTTATGAAACACTAATGAAATATGAAGAAAGTCATCAAATAATAGTTTATTTAACTGAATTGGGTTTTAATATGAAAGATGCATTAGATATATATAATACATATAAAAGTGAAACCATTATTCATATTGAACACAATCCATATTGTTTAACTGATTTTATATCATTTTTAAAAGTTGATGAAATTGCTTTAAAATTAAATGTAGATGTTGCTGATGAAAGAAGAATTAAAGCTTGTATTATTTATATGATGAATAAATTATTATTTACTAATAGTGATACTTACTTAGAATATGATGAAATATTAGAAAGTGTTTTTAATTATTTAAAAATTGATTTAAATGTTGATGATTTTGATTTATATTTAGAAGAATTGATTAATGAAAATAAAATTATTCTATTAGATGATAAATATTATTTAAAAGAAATGTATGATTCAGAAATTAATATTACAAATACAATTAAATATTTAGAAAATAAAAAAACAGATAAATTATTTTTGGATAATAGAATAGAAGAGTTAGAAAAAGTTAATAATATTAAATATAATGATAAACAAAAAGAAGCTATAAAAAAATCATTAGAAAATAATATAACTATTATAACTGGTGGACCTGGAACTGGAAAAACAACTATTATTAAAGCAATATGTGAATTATATCAAAATATATTTAAATTATCTTATGAAGAATTAACTAATAGAATAGCGCTATTAGCCCCAACAGGACGAGCAAGTAAAAGAATGAGTGAATCTACTAACTTACCAGCTAGTACAATTCATAGATTTTTAAAATGGAATAAAGAAACAAATGAATTTTTAGTTAATGAATATAATAAAAATGATCATCATTTAATCATAATTGATGAAGTTAGTATGATTGATTTAAATTTGTTAGATAGTTTATTTAAAGGATTAACTAAAAATATTAAATTAGTATTAGTAGGTGATCATCATCAGTTACCTTCTGTTGGTCCTGGTAATATTTTAAAGGATTTAATTGAAAGTGATTTGATTGATACTATTTATTTAGATACATTATATAGACAGGATGAAAATTCTTATATAACTACTTTAGCTCATGAAATAAAAGATAATAATTTAAGTGAATCTTTTTTAGAAACTAAAAGTGATTATACATTTTTAAAATGTCATTCGATTAAAGATAATTTAAAAAATTTATGTTTACAATTAAAAGAAAAAGGATACGATTATAAAAGAGTTCAGATAATGGCTCCAATGTATGCGGGAGTTAATGGAATTGATAATTTAAATAAAGAATTACAAAATATCTTTAATCCTAAAACAAATCAAAATGAAATTAAGTATGGTGACGTTGTTTATAGAGAAAATGATAAAGTATTACAATTAGTAAATTTGCCTGAAGAAAATATTTATAATGGTGATATTGGTATTATTAAAAATATTGTTAAAATTGAAAATAAAACATTTATTTATATTGATTTTGATGGCAATTTAGTTAAATATGAAACAAAAGATTTAAATAAAATAACTCATGGTTTTATTATATCGATACATAAATCACAAGGTAGTGAATTTGAAGTAGTTATTATGCCTATTTGCAATAGTTATAAAAGAATGCTTTATAAAAAATTAATTTATACAGGAATTACAAGAGCTAAGAAAAAATTAATTTTAATAGGTGAACCAGATGCATTTTTATATGCTGTAAATAATAGTAATGAAAGATCAAGAAAAACTAATTTATTAGAACAATTAAAGAATAATATTTTAAATAAAGGTTAGAATAATAATGTATGTTTATAACATACCTTCGTTTTTTCTAATAAAGAGGTGATTTTTATGAAAGAATTAGTTAAAAGTATGGTATATATGGGAATTGGTGTAGGTGCTACTCTTATGTATCAAAAATATAGTAAGCCAATGATGAAAGAAATGGAAAAAATTGCTAATAAAACAATGAAAAAAATGAACAAAGAATTAGAAGAAATGATGTAATTTAAAACTCTCTTTTTAGAGAGTTTTTATATTTATTTAGCAAAATTGACAAAACTAATGATAAATGATATAATTTCATTAGTTTTGTCAAGGAGGCGTATCTATGAAAAAGATGACAATAAAAGAGTTTAAAGATAAAAGTTATATAGAAGTTATTGAAGATATCATGAAAATGAATAATGGATATGTTACTTCAAAACAAATATCTAATTTTGGAATTCATAGAATGTATCTTAATATTATGAAAAAAAAAGGTATGATTGAAAAAGTTGGTAATGGTATTTATATTGATAGCAACAAAATTGAAGATAGTTATTTTGTTTTAAGTTTAGAACTTCCAAATGTTATTTATTCTCATATGACAGCTCTTTATTTTTATGGGCTTTCTATTAAAGCACCAAATGAAAAATATGATGTAACAGTACCAAATAATTATTATAATTATAAATTAAAAGAACATAATGCTTTTTATGTTTCTAAAAATATTTATGAACTTGGACTAATCGAAATTGAAACTCCAATGGGAAATAAAGTAAGAGCTTATGATATAGAAAGATGTATATGTGATATTATTAAATCTAAAAATAGAATGGACCTAGAGCATGTTAAACATTCAATAAAAACATATATTAAAAGTAAAGATAAGAATATAATTAAACTATCTAAATATGCAAATGAAATGGGTATTAAAGATGAAGTAATGGATTATATAGGTTATTTTTATGAATAGCATGAAATTAAAAGATAAATTAAGGAATATTTCAAATAAAAAAAATGTAGATTTTAATACATTACTTAGGCTTTATATGTATGATAGATTTATAGAGAGATTATCAGTTAGTAAATATAAAGATAATTTTATCTTAAAAGGTGGTTTTTATTTAAGCACATTATTTGGTGTTGAAAATAGAACTACAATGGATATTGATACTGCTTTTAAAAATGGTAATTTTAATGAATCGACAATAGTTAAGATGATAAAAGAAATAGTATCTATAGAACTAGATGATAATGCCAAGCTTAGTTATTTAGATGTGTCATCAATAAGGGATGAAGATGAGTATGGTGGCTTTAGATTTGATATATTAGTAGAAATTGATAATATTAAAGAAAAATTTCATCTTGATATAGCAACAGGAGACCCAATAACTCCTTTTGAAATAGAATATAAATATCAACCTATTTTAGGAAATAGTTATATTAAAATATGGGCATATAATATTGAAACAATACTATCTGAGAAGATAGAAACAATTTTAAGTAGATTAGAGTTCAATGGAAGAATGAGGGATTTCTATGATATATATCTAATTTATACAAAAGATTGGGATAATGTTAACTTAGATCATTTTAGAAAGGCTATTGAAAAAACATTTACAAAAAGAGAATATTATGGTAATCCTCTTATTGCTTTGGATTTAATTATGGATAGTAATATATTGAAGAAAAGATGGAAGAGTTATCAAAAAAGATATGAATATGCTAAAGATATAAATTTTGAAGAAATATTGATTTGTTTTCGAAATATTATTAATATAATTGTTATTGAGACAGTTTAATGTGAATTAATTTTAATTATGATAATAAAAATAGTACCAACTGTATAAGTCGGTACTAAAACCAAAAAATTAAGGGATAGTACCTAAAAAAGCGCATTAGGTATTCCTTTTTATTATATGAGAATTTCTCATCTATATGCATTATAGCATATTTATTTATAATTTACAAGTAATTTATTCAACTGTGACTGATTTAGCTAAATTTTTAGGTTTATCAATATCACATTTTCTTAATTTAGCGACATGATAAGCAATTAATTGAATAGGAATAATAGTTAATAAAGGTTGATATGTATCTTCTTCAATAACAATTTTTTCATCATAAAAATCACTTTCTTGATTTAAAATATTTGTTGTAATATATATTACATAAGCGCCTCTTGCTTTAACTTCTTTAATATTACTAATAGTTTTTTCAACTAAATCTTTATCAGTTGCAATAGCAATAACAATAGTATTTTTTTCAATTAAAGAAATAGTTCCATGTTTTAATTCGCCTGCAGCATAAGCTTCACTATGAATATATGATATTTCTTTTAATTTTAATGATCCTTCTAAAGCTAAATAATAATCAATATCTCTTCCAATATAAAATAAGTGTTCAGATTTATATATTTTTTTAGCAAGTTCTTCATAATCATTTTTTAATAAATTATTTATCTTAGATATTAAATTTGTAATATCTTTTTTTAAAGCCATCATCATTAATATTAAAACTTGACAACTATAAGCTTTAGTAGTGGCAACTGCTATTTCACAACCTGCTTTAGTATAAATTACATTTTTAACTTCTCTAGCAATCGAAGAATCAATTACATTAATAATTCCTAAAGTATCACATTTATCTTTAACATTTTTAACACATGCTAAGGTATCAGCAGTTTCGCCTGATTGTGATATAAAGATAACTAAAGTTTTTTCATCGATAAAATTATTCTTATATCTATATTCACTTGCTATTTCAACATTAACCTCAATATTACAATACTTTTCAATATAATATTTACCAACTAATCCAGCGTGATATGCACTACCACAACCAACAATATGAATTTTACTGTATTTTTTTAAATCTGGTAAATTTTGATTTTCTAAATAAGTTTTATATAAAACATCAGGTTGCTCAAATATTTCTTTCAACATAAAATGTTCATATTTACCTTTTGATATTTTATTAACATCACCATCAAAAATATTTGTTTTTTTATCTAAAACATTTAATTTTGAATCATATATTATAACTTCATCTTTACTCATTTTAACAATATCATTATCATCTAATAAAATGTATTCATTAGTATATTTTAATATAGCTGGTATATCACTAGCTAAAAAATTTCCAATATCTGATTTAGCTAATATTAAAGGACTATTTTTTTTAATACCATATATATTATTTAAATCATCATTTAATATAATTCCTAACGCATAACTACCTTTAACTAGATCATTTAATTTAGATAATACTTTTAAAATATTGCTATTTTCTTTTAATAATTTATCAATTAAGCAACAAAGTATTTCAGTATCAGTTTCACTTTTTAATTTATATTCTTTTAATAATAATTTTAATTCTTGGTAATTTTCAATTATTCCATTATGAACTAATGTAACTTTACCTTGATGATGGGGATGGGCATTTTTTTTATTAGGTTTTCCATGAGTTGCCCATCTAGTATGACCAATACCTAAATGAGTATTAGTATTTAAATCTAATAATTTTTTTAAATTATCTAATCTTCCTTTTTCTTTAATTATATTTATTTTATCGGTTACGTAAGCGATACCTGCTGAATCATAACCTCTATATTCTAAACTAGCTAATCCATCTAATAAAACAGGGATAGCTTTTTTCTTACCTACATAACAATATATTCCGCACATAAAATTCCTCCATGATTAAAAAATATGCGTAATATATTTTTTGTCATAATCTTGATTTTATGCTTTGTAATATATTTGCGAGAGCACATCCCGTAACAGCATCCGCCGAATATTTCGATAACTGTTAACCTCGTCAACTAAGTAGTTCTGGCGCTAACTTAATAGTTTACTCCTTTCATTATTAAGCTTTATATAATTATTATATTATAAATAAAAAAATTTGTGAAGAGGTTGCTGTAAAGTAAAATTTGTGATATAACACATGACACTGAAAAAAGGGGGATGTTTATGGAATATACAGTAGTAATTAAAAGCAGTGATAGAGAAGTTTCAAAGGGGCAATACAGGTGCGCAAGAATTAGAAATTTAGAAATTGAAGAAGGCGTTGAAATTATAGGAGAAGAAGCATTTTTGGGTAATGTAATAAAGAAATTATATTTACCTAAAAGTATTAAAAAAATAGGACCTATGGCATTTATGGATAACGAAATTAAAGAACTTACATTTTATAATAATGGAATAGAATTTGGACTAGATAGTTTTTGCTGCACCAAAGAGGTTTATTATAGTTATGTAAGTGAATTTTGCCTAGGTGGGTTTGAATATTGTGATTATTGTCCAATTTCAAAAATAACAATAATTGATGGTGATTCTAACATCTTAAATAAAATTTATAAAAATTATCATTATCGCGACAATTTGCGTGAAATAAATATAGTGAATAATAGTATTAGTTTGTCTGAAATAAGAAAAATAAAAGAAGTTGTATGTAAAAATTCAAATGAAAATATTAAAGTAAATATAATTCGTAATAATGCTACCGTTTTTACTAATCAAACTGAATCATTATTAATAAAGAATGAACAAAATAAATATAAATATACACAAAAATTATTTGATAATATTTCAGATAAAGAAATAAAACAATCAATAGAGACAATAGAGGATATAATAAAGTTGTTAGATGTTAATACTAAAAAAACAATAATAGAAGATGTAATGATATTAATTAAAGAATATCACAAGCAATTGCAATGTTTAAAACCGCAATTTGAACTAAATAATTTAAGTTTAGATTTAACAAAAAATTCTGTTTCACCTAAGATATTAAGAAACAATTTAATTATTTCGCTAGAAAAAATAATTTTAAAATTAAATTTTAATAAAAATATATTAGTATTGTCACAAAAAATAAATAAATATCGATCTTTTTTACAAGATAATAAAGAAATAGATATACAAAACGACGATGAATTTGAAAAAATCAAAATTATATTTAATATGTCCAAAATTTTAAATAATTCTGATGTTTTAAATGAATTACTTTATTTGCTTGATCAAATTCAAGTAATGATTAAAAATAGTTTAAAAGAAGATAATATTATTAAATTAACTTTGAAAGATGAAAACATGGATCTTTTATTTAAAAAACAATTAAATGAAATATTTAATACAGTTGCATTATCGAATAATAGATTGTCTTCTTTGTATGAATTATTAAGTGCTTTAAATAAACAAAACAATTCTCAATTAGCTAATGAATTAAAAGATTTTGAAATGATATTAACTAATTTGAATGATAATTTAAAAGATGAATTAGAGGAAAAATATATATTGTTAAAAGAAAAATATATAAATGTGGCAAATGAAAATATAGAAAAACTAAAAAAGAATAAAGTTAATATTATTGAAGCTCAAGAAATAGAATTAAATTTTCGTAAAGAATTGCATCTTATTTTGTTAGAAATACATGAAAAGTTGCCTGGCATAATAAAAAAGCAAGATTTAATTAGACAAATTTATTTAGTCGATAAATTATTATTAGGTGAAAAGATAGAAGAAAAAGGTGGAATAATAGATTTAGTCAAGGATATTAAAAATTTGCAAAATAATTTAAATATTCAAGAAAAATTTTTAATAAATAAAAAAATAAATGATATGTTATATTCTACAATAAAACATTTGGAAGATATATTAGCAACAAAAGATGTTAGTGATATAGTAAAAGAATTTGATAGTAACATTGGTTTAACGAGCGATAATTTAATTATTGAAGTAATGATTATGAAAAAATTATATGAAATAAAATTAGCATTAGAAAATTATTTAAGTAATTTCATCGAATATAATGAATGTAATATTAAAATGATATAGTGAAGATAATAATTTTATTCATTAGTATATAAAGTTTTAGAAATAAAAAATGGAGTTGGCATTATGAAAACATTAATTGTAAAAGGTAACGTTAAAGAAATAAAGGAAAGACAATATGAAGGTAGAAATATTATTAACCTTATTTTGGAAGAAGGAATAGAAAAAATAGGTAAAAATGCATTTGCTAATAATATATATTTAGTTTATTTTCCGAAAAGTTTAACGGAATTGGATAGTTCTTTTTATGATCTTGATGTTTCAAAATTAATTGTTCATAATGGATTTAAATTTTATGAAGGTTTTAAATATGAAAGATCTTAATAAAATAATTCAAAAATTTAATAATAATACTAATTTAAAAAGTAAAAAATTAATAATAGAATTTATGATATTAAGAAAATTATATAAAATTAAAATAGATTTAGAAGAATACATAAATAAATTATGTGAACGAGATGGATATATAAATGGAATTGAATACAATTTAATTAACAGTTCTAAAAAAAATTAAATATGATTGTGAAAAATTAGTAAAAATGTTACATCATTAAAAATAAATAATTAGTGAAAATGTTACATAAAAAATATTAATGTT